>NZ_JACDCW010000188.1 GCF_013817345.1 Methylibium sp. | reverse complement strand
GGCGCGGGTCGCTGCGGGGCAGCGTGACGGCGAAGCTCGAACCCCGGCCCGGCGCGCTGTTGACCGCGATCGAGCCGTTCATCAGCTCGACCAGCCGGCGCGTGATGGCCAGGCCCAGGCCGGTGCCCTCGATGCCGCTGCGCTCCGCACCCAGCCGGTTGAAGGGTTCGAACAGTTGCGCCTGCTGCGCCTCCGACAGGCCGATGCCGGTGTCGCTCACGGTGAGGCGCACCTCGTCGGTGTCGCGCTGCTCGACTTCCACCGTGACCCGGCCACCCGAGTGGTTGTACTTGACCGCGTTGCTCATCAGATTGACGAGCACCTGCCGCAGGCGCATGGGGTCGGCAAGCACGTGAAGCGGCGGGTCGCCGGCGCGCGAGAGCAGCGCCACGCCGCTGGCGCGTGCACTCGGCGCGACCAGCGCGAACGATTCCTCGATCAAGGTGCGCAGCAGCAGGGGCTGCAGCACCAACGGCAGGTTGCCGGATTCGATGCGCGAGAGGTCGAGCACGTCGCCGATCATCGCCAGGAGGTGCTGGCCGGCACGCTGGATGTGGTCCACGCGGGCGCGCTGGCCGTCGTGCAGCGGCTGTTGAATGTCACCGAGCAGCAGTTGCGAGAAACCGAGCACCGCGTTGAGTGGCGTGCGCAGCTCGTGGCTCATGCGCGAAAGGAACTCGGTCTTGGCGGCGTTGGCGCGCTCGGCGGCTTGCGCGTTGAGCAAGGCCGCGTCGAAGCGCTTGCGCTCCGTGATGTCGGTGATCACGCCATGCCAGGTGGTGCTGCCGTCGGGCAGTCGCTCGGCAGCGGCCTGGCCTTCGAGCCAGCGCCGGCCACGCACCGGCAGATCGACTTCGAACTCGGTGTTCCAGCCGTGCAGAGTCCGGCGTGAAGCTTCGAGGCTTTCCCAGACGCCCTTGCGCTGCTCCTTGACGACGCGCTGGATCATCAGCCGGCCGTCGGCGTGCAGCGCTTCGGGCTCGTGCTCGAACAGCTCGCGCACGCCTTCGCTGCAATAGGGCACGCTGGCCTGACCTTCCAACCCGAAATGAAACTGGCACAGCATGCCGGGCACGTGGTTGGCGAGCTTGGTGAAGAGCGCTTCGCGTTCGTGCAACGCCGCTTCGGCGCGCTTTTTCTGATCGATGTCGAACACCACGGTGACGGTGTGCAGGAAGCG
Organism: Methylibium sp.; assembly: GCF_013817345.1. GTDB lineage: Bacteria > Pseudomonadota > Gammaproteobacteria > Burkholderiales > Burkholderiaceae_C > Methylibium. The sequence continues at coordinate 2,138 of NZ_JACDCW010000188.1, read as the reverse complement.
GCCCTGCGCATCGAGCATCGGCGTGGCGGAAAGCTGCACCCAGACGCTCGAGCCGTCGGGGCGCAGGTAGCGCTTCTCGCGGTTCTCGATGCTCGCCTCGGCGTTGATCAAGCGGCGCAGCAGCGCGTCGTCGCTCGCCACATCGTCCGGGTGGGTGATGTCCCGGTAGGTAAGCGTCAGCAGCTCGTCGCGGCTGCGCCCGGTGATCTTGCACATGCGTGCGTTGACTTCGAGAAACCGACCGTCGGGGCCGGTCTGCACAATGCCCGCGCCAGCCTGCTCGAAGCTGCGGCGCCAGCGCTCCTCGCTCGCCCGAAGCGCCGTTTCCGCCTGCCGGCGCTCGCGCTCGAGCATGACGGCGCCGATGATTGCGCCCACGGCCTTGAACAGCGGCTCCAGCGAGCTCAACTGCGCCACGTCGTAGCCGCCGGGGCGGTTGGCCAGGCCGATCATGCCGACCAGTTCGCCGCCGTGAAACAGCGGCACGCCGAGGTACGTATTCAGGCCGGGATGGCCGGCCGGCAGGCCGCCGGCGCGCGCATCAAAGGCCGGATCGTTGGCAATGACCGGCTTGCCGGTGGCCAGTGCCGCGCCGAGCAGGGTGTCCGGACGGCGAAACTCGATGCCGTTCTCGCGCTCGCGGGCCACGAAGTCGCGGCTCTCCTCGCTCCAGGAGATATCGGTCATCGTGAAGACCTTGAGGTAAGGCGCGCCGAGATCGTCGCGCCAAACCTCGCCGATCAACCCGTAGTCGCTTCCGGTGATCGCGAGCAGATCGGGCAGCAGCGCGTCGAAGACCTCGGAGGAGGGCGTGCCCCGCAGGTAGCGCGCCTGCAGCCGCGCTGCCAGGCCCAGGATCTCGGGCGTTACCGCGCCGTCGGGAAGGTTCTTCAAGCCGACACTTTGACACATGGCTTTACCCGAGCGGCACGGTCGGCGCCGCTGGCGCGCGCGGCTCAGGACGTCTTGGCCAGGCCCAGGCGATCGATCACCGCCTTCTCGCGCGCCGAGATTTCGGCGGCGAACTTTGCATAGGCGGCCGGGCCCATGTACATCAGCGCCTGGTCGAACTTGGCCAGCGCCTCCACGTGGTTGGGCATTTCCATGGCCTGCTTGAAGACGTCGTGCAGGCGCTGCACGCGCGCCGGGGCCATGCCCTTCGGGCCGGCCAGGCCGTACGGCGAGGCCTGCACCAGCCCCAGGCCCAGTTCCTTGAGCGTGGGCGCGTCGGGGAACTTGGCCAGGCGCTCTTCGCCCCAGGTATTGAGCACGCGCAGCTTGCCGGAGGCCACGTGCGGCGCGAAGCCGGTGGAATCGGCCGCGGCCATGAGCTGGCCGCTGAGGATGCCCTGCATGAGGTCGGCGCTGCCCTTGTACGGAATGTGGTTGAGCGTGACACCCAGCTTGAGCGCGATCTCCTCCATCGTGAGGTGCGGGCTGGTCAGCACGCCGGTCGAGCCGTAGCTGAGCTTGCCGGGGTTGGCCTTGGCGTAGGCAACGAAGTCGGCCCAGGTCTTGAAGGGCGAGTCGGCCGGCACGACCACGCCGAAGGCGTAGCCGGTGATGCCGATGATGTAGCTCAGGTCGGTGATCGGGTTCCAGTTGATCTTCTGCGTGTAGGGCAGGCGAAAGACGCCGAGCGGGATCTGCGCCACGGTGTGTCCGTCGGGCCGGGTCTGCAGCAGCTGCTGGGCAGGCAGGGTGCCGCCGGCGCCGGGTTTGTTCTCGACGATGACGGTCTGGTCGAGCAGCTTGCCGGCGTTCTGGGCCAGCACGCGCATGGTCAGGTCGGTCGGGCCGCCGGCGGGGAAGGCGACCAGAAGCTTGACCGGCTGCGTGGGCCAGGCCGCTTGCGCGCGCAGGCTCGGGGCGGCCGCCAGCGCGGCGCTGCCGGCGAGGGCTCGGAGAAGGGAGCGACGTTGCAGCATGAGGGCCTCGCGGTTCGGTTCAGGCGCACAGCATGTCACCCGATCGGCGCTCCGGCATCGGGGATTTCGCCCCGGAACTGTCGCCGTCGCGACATCGGGAATGCCTGCAATGACCTTTGCGCACGCTGCGGCACACTGGTCCGCCGACATCCCCACACAGGAGACGCCCATGCTCAACCGCCGCCATGCCCTGCTCGCCCTCGGCGCCGC
>NZ_JACDCW010000103.1 GCF_013817345.1 Methylibium sp. | reverse complement strand
TCGCGGGCTCGATGCCCGCGAAGCGCCAACCTCCTAAAAAGAGAAACGGTACCTCTAGCAAAGCCGTGGGCGGGTGTGCGGCGGCGCGCCTGTGCGGCGGCGAGCAGCGCAGGGTTTGCGGGCGGCGCGCGCAGCGCGCCTCGTGATCTGACTCGTCGCGGCTGTTTGAGCGTAGCGAACGCAGTGAGCGAAGCGAGTTCCGCGACGGCCCGCAAACCCGAGCAGCACAGCGCAGTCGGCCCACAGGGCCGACCGCCGCACCGGCGCGCCGCCGCACACCTGCCCACGGCTTTGCTCCCGCCCTGCACTCGCACAGCCATCCAGCCCCACGTCAACAAAGGGCCGGCTCGGAAGCAGCCCGTCCTGGGCTGAACCACCATGCCTTTGGCAGCCGACGCGATGGGGCTGACACTCTCCTTCGTCGCCCGGCTCGTCAGGCCGTGGCCCTGGCGCTGCTGGCTGGCGCCTGCGGCACGCTCGGCGAGTTCGTCATGAGAGCGCTCAAGCGCGATGCCGGCGTGCGCTGGTGGGGCAACCGCGCTTCGGTGACGGGCGCCGTGGGGCTGTTGGACCGGGTCGCACCGCTGTGCTTCGCCGCGCCGGTGTTCTTCCATTCGGTGCGCTGGTATTTCGACCGGAGCGCCTGAGCCGCATGCGCATCCTCGGTATCGATCCCGGACTCAGAACCACCGGCTTCGGCGTGGTCGATGTCGACGGCGCACGGCTGCACTACGTGGCCAGCGGCACCATCAAGACCGACGCGCTGCCCACCGGCGACCTGCCCGGCCGGGTGAAGATCCTGTTCGAGGGCGTGGGCGAGGTGATGGCGCGTTACGAGCCGCAGTGCGCAGCCGTCGAGCTGGTGTTCGTCAACGTCAATCCGCAGGCCACGCTGCTGCTCGGTCAGGCACGTGGAGCAGTTCTGGCGGCACTGGTCGCCGGCGGCCTGCCGGTTGCCGAATACACCGCCCTGCAGATGAAGAAGGCAGTGGTCGGCCATGGCTTGGCACGCAAGGAGCAGATCCAGGCGATGGTCGCGCGCCTGCTCGCCTTGCCGGCGATCCCCGGCAAGGACGCGGCCGACGCGCTCGGCATCGCCGTTTGCCACGCGCATGCAGCACGCTCGTTTGCCGCGATCGACCAGGCGACCGAGCGCGTGCAGCGGTCGCGCGGGCAGTACAAGGGCGGGCGCGTCTACTGAAGTTGCGGATCTCGCCGCAAGCTCATTCTTTCGTCGCCGGCCCACCCCGCAGGCGCGGGGCGCGGCCTGCAACCTCAGCGCTTCTGTCCCGCCTGCGGACCGGTCGCCTTGAGCGCTTCTTCCATCTCCTCGGGGCTGATCAGGTTGTCGCCGTTGGTGTCGACCGCTGCCCAATCGCGCGTTTCCCCACCGCCCGCCGTTGCCATGCCGCCCCCGCGGGCCGACGAATCGGCCGCAGCGTTCGAGCCGCCAGCACTGGCCTCGGCGCCTGCTCCGCCACCAGCGGCTGCCGGAGCCGTGGCTCCGCCTACGCCAGCATCTGCCCCGGCAGCAGCGCCTGTACCTGCCGCAGCATCAGTACCCGTCCCAGAGCCGGCGCCAGCGCTGCCCCGATCACGGTCATGCTGTCGCTGTGCGTTGTCGTCCATGCGTTCGACAGTCGGTGCAGCGCCGGGCTTGAGGTCTTCGCGTGCGGGCACGACCTGCGTCTTGTCGGCCTTATCGGTGCTGGTCTGGTTGGTGGTCTGGTCAGCGGCGAGCGCGCTGCTGCCAACGAAGGAGCCAGCGACCAGAGCGGCGCCGGCCAGGATATTGATGCGATTCATGGAACTTCCTCTATTTGCCGGTCGCTCCTAAAGGGCGCAACCGGGCGGTTGAAAGATGCCTCAGCCTGCGCTTCGCGAACGACTAGGCGATGTTCATGCGCCGTTACGTCAGCGTGCTGCGACAACCGAACCTCCGACGCTCGAATGAGCGTTGCTTGTTGCTCTCCACACCGTTATGCAGTGATCAGGACCCGTCGATCGATGCGACCGGCAATCCACATTAGGTCAGGCGTACAAGCGCCACCGTGCGCTGGCTGACGCAAGCGGCCGATCGTCGGCGGCAGCGCGTGCAATCGTGGTTGTGGGCGAGCTGCTCCAGTCGAAAGTGGATCGGGAGCAAGAACCTAAGCGATGTGCCGTCGCAGCAAAGTCCGCCGGGGGGGCCGGGCCGGCGCGTTGCACCACCTCGCTGCTCCCATGTGGAACAAGTGCACGCAAGCGGACTGCTGCGGTACTACGGCAAGCGAGTCGTGGGAGGTGGCCGCGCGCTCTCTAACATACCCTCATCGGTCATGGCCCGGACCGCGGGCGCGATTCACGAGTCCCGGCGATCCACCCCTTCCGACCGAAGCCCACAGGAGAGCTTGCGCATGGCCACCTATCCCGCTGCCCGCACCGCACCTCGCGATGCCCGGGCGACCGGCTTCGGCCACGTCGCCACCAGTGCGTTGCTGCCGCCCGATCCAAGCCACCTCGAGGCCATCGTGCAGTCGCACGAGCGCTGCGGCAGCCTGGGCATCAGCCCGATCCAGGCGCCCGACCACGCCCCGGTGGTCCGCGCCGACCTCGCCGTGGCGCGAGAGCGCAACCGGCGCCTGTCGGCGCACTCGGTGCCCGTGATGGAAATGCTGCTCGAGCAGATCCTCGCGACGCAAAGCATGGTGCTGCTGACCGACGTGCAGGGCACGGTGCTGCATTCGATCGGCCACGACGACTTTCTCGCGCGCGCGGCGAAGGTGGCGCTGGCGCCCGGCGTGAACTGGAGCGAACAGAACAAGGGCACCAACGCGATCGGGACCTCGCTGGTCACCGAGAACCCGACGCTCGTGCACGCCGACGAGCACTTCATGCACGCCAACCATTTCCTGACTTGCACCGCCGCGCCGATCTTCGATCCGCGCGGCAACGTGGTCGGCGTGTTGGACGTCACCGGTGACCACCACTCCTTCCACTCGCACACGATGGGGCTGGTGAAGATGTCGGCCCGCATGATTCAGAACCACTGGCTGATGGAGGATTCGCGCCAGGCGCTGCGCCTGCACTTCCACGGCCGGCTCGAATACCTCGGCACGCTGATGGAAGGTGTCGTCGCCGTCGGCCCCGACGGCAAGCTGCACGGCGCCAACCGCGCCGCGCTCGACCATCTGGGCATGTCCGGTGCGGCGCTGCGCATGAACACGCTCGCCGCGCTGTTCGGCGTGACGCTGGCCACGCTGGTCGATCACTTCAGCGCCTCGCTCGCCAGCCCGCTGGCGCTGCGCCTGCCCGACGGCCGGCAAGTGCATGCCACCGCGCGCTTCAACTGGCCCGGCTGGTACCGGCTGGGCAGTGCGGGTGAAAGCGATTTGCCGGCGTCGGCTCACGCTGCCGTCCAGGTCGCGGTGGCTGGCGAGACCCCGCGCAACACCGCGCCCGCCGCCCCGCTCTCCCAGCTCAGCCTGCGCCAGTTGCAGACCGGCGACCCGCAGATGGACGCGGTGGTCGAACGCGTCAAGCGCGTGCTCGACCGTGACATCGCCGTGCTGATCCAGGGCGAAACGGGCAGCGGCAAGGAGGTGCTGGCACGCGCCATCCACCTGGCCAGCAAGCGCGCCGACGGGCCCTTCGTGGCGGTGAACTGCGCGTCGATTCCCGAAAGCCTGATCGAGTCCGAACTGTTCGGCTGCGAAGAGCGCGCAATCACCGGCGCGCGCCGAAAGGGCGCACCCGGCAAGGTGATGCAGGCCCACGGCGGCACGCTCTTTCTCGACGAGATCGGCGACATGCCGCTGCCGCTGCAGGCGCGGCTGCTGCGCGTGCTGCAGGAACGCGAAGCCACGCCGCTCGACAGCAACCGCGCGGCGGTGGCCGACGTGGCGGTGATCAGCGCCACGCACCGGCCGCTGCGCGAAATGATGGACGCTCAGCGCTTTCGCGAAGACCTCTACTACCGCCTCAACGGCCTGGTGCTGCGGCTGCCGCCCCTGCGCGAGCGCAGCGACCTGATGGTGCTGGCCGACAAGCTGCTCAAGCGCGAATGCCGTGGCCGGCTGCCGCGCCTGGACGAAGAAGTGCTGCGGCTGATGCAGGGCTACGGCTGGCCGGGCAACATCCGCCAGCTCGCCACGGTGCTGCGCACGGCCGCGGCCCTGGTCGGCGACGAAGGCGTGATCGCCGTGCAGCATCTGTCGGAGGATTTCCTGCACGACGCCCGGCGCACGGTCGGGCCCGAAGGCCCGGCGTCGCTGCCTTCCAGCGAAGCCCAACCGGCCGCGGCCAGCGGTGCGACCCCCGAGCCGGCCGGCGTGCCGCGCACGCTGCAGCAGCTCGAGCTCGACACCGTCAAGCGTGTGCTCGAGGAGGCCGGCGGCAACATCTCGGTGGCGGCGCGCCGGCTCGGCGTGAGCCGCAACACCATCTACCGCAGGCTTTACTGGCCCCCCGGCTCCGGACGATGAACTGCGGCGCGGACACCACCGCGCCGGCCTCCGAGTTATCGGCAACCCCTTGCCTGTTGCCGCATCGTCTGCGACCGCAACGCCCTTTACCGCAAGAGTTCGTAGCGGTGCGGGCCTGACGTGGCGGCCGGTGGCGGCGCCGCGCCGACGACGGTTGCATGCCGCCTGCAGGCTGCGGCCCCGAACGCTCGTCTCACGATGGCGCGTCCGGCGGCGCGCTCAGTGCCGGGCCGGCGCGTCGATGCCCGCCGGGGCGGCTTCGGCGAACGGCCCCGCGCGCGCATCGACATCGTAGGAGCCGAACCAGGCCTGCGCCGAGCCCGTCTCCGGCAGCACGTAGACGATAGCCCTCGCCCCGGCGAACACGGGGCGCAGCACCTCGTCGTAGAACGAGGCCGGCAGGTTGATGCAGCCGTAGGAGATGCGGTTGTCGGCCGGCGTGGCGGAGGCCAATCGCTGCAGCCGGCGCTCCGCCGGCTTGGTGGCGCGCACGCGGTGCATCGAGACGGCTGCGTCGTAGTCGACCCAGACGATGTCCTCGCCGTCGAGGTTGCGGCCGGGCTCGGCAAGGAAGCGACCCGCGGGCGTGGTGCGCTCTTCCGGCCGAATGTCGACAAGCAGCCGTTCGCCGATGCTGGGCACCGAGTCGTCGCCGTGCGCCAGGCCCAGCAGCACCGGCGTCGCCCCGAGCAGCCCGCCCTGCGCATCGAAGACAAAGAGCTGCGCCTCCCGCTTGTCCACGATGACGAACGGCAGCGCGCCGTGATCGGCCGAATCGACCGCCCAGTCGGCGATGTCCCCGACCTCGGCAGAATGCAGCTCACCGTGGAAATCGGCGCGGCCCACGCGGTGTACCGGCACGGCCGGCGCGACAAAAAAGGACGACAGCGGTCTGTCCGCTCGTGCCACGGCGCTCGGAGAACCGGACGATCCCGACTCGAGCGCGCAGCCGACCTGCAGCACGGCGCCCAGCAGTGCCAGGGCGATGGTTCCCAAGCCCAACGCGCGACCAGGAGGCGTTCGGCCATACGCCGCGTTGTCGGCTCGCGGCGCCCTTCGCTGTGCCGGCCGCGGCCGAGGCCGCTGGAAGGTGGCGCAGAAAGAAGTCGTTTCGCCGAGATTGGACATGCCGTGGGCTCGCTGACTCGAGGGGTTCTATGCTGCCCACAGTAGCAAGCGGCGCGCCCGCCGATGTTGCGGAGCCTCTTCAGGACACGCGCGATGCGTTCTTTCAGGATGAGCAACTCCGCGCATTCAACGGACTGCTCAGCTCACTTCAGGCGATTGCGCCGTTGGCGATCGTGCCGAGGTTCTTGATGAGGCGCATGGTTGGCGTCGGTGCGTTTGTTAATGCGTGGCGAGTTCCCCGCCGAACTCGTGCGCACACGCCGGGTTCACGTGCCCAGCAGCGTGAGGATCAGATGCTTGAAGACGACGATGATGATCGCGCCCAGCATGAAGACCACGCCCCAGCGCGCCCAGGCCGCTGCGAACTTGCGGCCACGGTCCTCACCGCTCCACAGGTAGTAGATGAAGCCCAGCAACGCCACGCCGAAGCTGGCTGCGACAAGCGCTGCGGCGATCCACCAATAGGCGCTCATGGCTGCGGCATCACTCCCGCAGACGTTCGACGATCAGCACCCCGAAGAAAACCAGGCCGGCGACCACCGTCCACTTCAAGATCACCAGGCCGCGCTGGCGCCAGCGCACGTCGCCCGTGGTGATGGAAAGCGCGAAGCACACCACCGCTGCGCCGAGCAGCAACAAGATGGCATAGCGCCAGGCCAGCATGGGATTGAGTGGAACGCGTTCGCGGCGCGAGTAGCCCGCTCACCAGGCCGGCGCCAGTTCGGCGAAGCCAGCGGGCGCATCGGCGGCATCGGAGAACGTCACGATCTCGTAGACGCTGGTGTCGGCCAGCAGCTTCCTGAGCAGCGCATTGTTGAGCGCATGGCCCGACTTGTAGGCGCTGTACGCGGCCAGCAGCGGCTTGCCGGCGAGGTACATGTCGCCGATGGCGTCGAGGATCTTGTGCTTGACGAACTCGTCGGCGTAGCGAAGTCCCTCGCTGTTGAGCACGCGAGTTTCGTCGACGACGATGGCGTTGTCCATGCTGCCGCCGAGCGTGAGGCCGCGCGCGCGCATGGCGTCCACGTCCTTGGCGAAGCCGAAGGTGCGGGCGCGCGCGATGTCGCGCTTGTACTGGTTGCCGCCGAAGTCGAACTCCACGCGTTGGCCGGTCTGGTCGACGGCCGGGTGGTCGAAGTCGATCTCGAAGGCGAGCTTGTAGCCGTGGTACGGCTCCAGCCGCGCCCACATCGCCTTGTCGCCTTCGCCGTGGCGCACCTCCACGCGCTCGAGCACGCGGATGAAGCGCTTGGGCGCGTCCTGCAGTTCGATGCCGGCGCTTTGCAGCAGGTACACGAACGAGGCGGCCGAGCCGTCGAGGATGGGCACCTCTTCGGCGGTGATGTCGATCAGCAGGTTGTCCAGCCCCAGGCCGGCGCAGGCCGACATCAGGTGCTCGACGGTGTTGACCTTGGGCCCGCCGGGGTCGCCACCGGGCGAAAGCGTCGAAGCCATGCGCGTGTCGCTCACGGCCGTGGCCAGTGCCGGAATGTCCACCGGCACGGGCAGGTCCACACGGCGGAACACGATGCCGGTGTCGGGCGCGGCGGGGCGCAGGGTCAGCTCGACACGCTGGCCGCTGTGCAGGCCCACGCCCATGGCGCGGGTGATGGCCTTGAGGGTGCGTTGCTGGAGCATGGCGGGATTGTAGGAAGCGAGGACCTTTCCGGTTGAAGGGTCGCGCTATGGCACCGGTAGTCGTGGGACAGCGCTTTAGCGGAACGAGGCGTGGCGTGCCGTATCCGTTTTCGTCGCGGCAGCCGGGACCGTTCTATTGCGGCATCTCGAGAAAGATCGGGCCAGCCGGGAGCGGGGTCGCCACCGCAGTGAGCAAGAATTTGTTGAACGAAGTCGGCGACACCGCTTGCGGCTGCGAACAAGAGAACACCTCGCGAGCCAGCGACTTGGGCTTGGCCGGGCGACAGTCCCCGAAGGGACCGTCGCCGACGCCTCGCTCAATCCGCCTGCTTCCGCAGGAACGCCGGAATCTCGATCTCGTCCATCCCGTTGCTCGCCAGCGCGTCCACCTTGGCCGCCGCCTGCGTGCGCCCGCTGCGCCACACGCTGGGCACCTGCATGCCCGAGTAATCGTGGTGCGTCGGCGTGCTGGCGTGCTGGCCCTGCAGCGGCTGGTTGAGCACGGGGATGTTGTCGGTACCGGTGCGCTGCAGCGGCTGGCTGTGCACCACCGTCATCGGCGCCTGCACGCGCTTGGCAGGAGCCAGGCCGGTGGCGATGACGGTCACGCGAAGCTGGTCGCCCAGGCTTTCGTCGTAGGCGGCGCCGAAGATCACGTGCGCATCCTCCGCGGCGTAGCGGCGGATGGTGTTCATCGCGTTCTTGCTCTCGCTGAGCTTGAGGCTCGCACGGCTCGCCGCGATCAGCACCAGCACGCCCTTCGCACCCGACAGGTCGATCCCTTCGAGCAGCGGGCAGGCCACGGCGTACTCGGCCGCCTTGTTGGCGCGGTCCGGGCCGGTGGCGATGGCCGTGCCCATCATGGCCTTGCCGGGCTCGCTCATCACCGTCTTCACGTCCTCGAAGTCGACGTTGATGGAGGCGTCGATGTGGATGATGTCGGCGATGCCGCCCACCGCGTTCTTCAGCACGTCGTTGGCCTGCTTGAAGGCCATGTCCTGCGAGATGTCGTCGCCCAGCACTTCGAGCAGCTTCTCGTTGAGGATGACGATCAGCGAATCGACGTTCGCTTCCAGCTCGGACAAGCCGACTTCGGCCTGCTTCATGCGCCGCCCGCCCTCGAACTCGAAGGGCTTGGTGACCACGCCCACGGTCAAAATGCCCATCTCCTTGGCCACGCGCGCGATCACCGGTGCAGCGCCCGTGCCGGTGCCGCCGCCCATGCCGGCGGTCAGGAAAATCATGTTCGCGCCGGCGATCGAGTCGCGGATGCGGCCCTCCGCCTCTTCGGCCGCAGCCTTGCCCACCGCCGGCTTGGAGCCCGCGCCCAGACCGGTGCCGCCGAGCTGGATCAACTGATCCGCCTTGGAGCGGTGCAGTGCCTGCGCGTCGGTGTTCGCGCAGATGAACTCCACGCCCTGCACGCCCTCCGCGATCATGTGGTCGACGGCATTGCCGCCGCCGCCGCCCACGCCGATCACCTTGATGCGCGTGCCCATGTCGAACTCTTCAATCATCTCGATGCCCATGTGAATTCCCCTTGCAGTTGCCGGTTGAGTTTCAAAAATTGCCGATGAACCAATCCCTCACGCGGCCGAACAGGGTCTGTACAGATCCCGCCTGTTGTGCCGCTTTCATGCCGCGCGTGTGCGCCAGCCTCGCTTCTTCGAGCAAGCCCATGACGGTGGCCGAGCGCGGGCTCGCCACCATGTCGTGTAGTGCGCCGGCGTAAAGGGGCAGCCCCTTCCTCACCGGCTTCAGAAAAATGTCTTCGCCGAGCTCGACCATGCCGGGCATCACCGCGCTGCCGCCGGTGAGCACGATCCCGCTGGAGAGCAGCTCCTCGAAGCCGCTCTCGCGGATGACCTGGTGCACGAGCGAGAAGATCTCTTCCACGCGCGGCTCGATCACGCCGGCCAGTGCCTGGCGAGAAAGCATTCGCGGCGCGCGGTCGCCCAAGCCCGGCACTTCGACCTGCTGGTTCGGATCGGCCAGCAATTGCTTGGCGACGCCGTACTCGACCTTGATCTCCTCCGCGTCCTTGGTCGGCGTGCGCAGCGCCATCGCGATGTCGCTGGTGATCAGGTCGCCCGCGATCGGGATCACGGCCGTATGCCGCACCGAGCCGTCGGTGAAGATCGACACGTCGGTGGTGCCGGCGCCGATATCGACCAGTGCGACACCGAGGTCCTTCTCGTCCTCGGTGAGCACCGCGTGGCTGGAAGCGCTGGGGTTGAGCACGAGCTGATCGACCTCGAGCCCGCAGCGCCGCACGCACTTGACGATGTTCTCGGCCGCACTCTGCGCGCCGGTCACGATGTGCACCTTGACCTCCAGGCGCCCGCCGCTCATGCCGATCGGCTCCTTGACCTCGTGGCCGTCGATCACGAACTCCTGCGGCTCCACGAGCAGCAGCCGCTGGTCGTTCGGGATGTTGATAGCCTTGGCCGTCTCGACCACGCGCGCCACGTCGACCGGCGTGACCTCCTTGTCGCGCACGATCACCATGCCCGTGCTGTTCTGGCCACGGATATGGCTGCCGGTGATGCCGGTGTACACGCGCGTGATCTTGCAGTCGGCCATCATCTCGGCCTCTTTCAGCGCCTGCTGGATGGACTGCACCGTGGCGTCGATGTTGACCACCACGCCACGCTTGAGGCCGTGCGACGACGCCGTGCCGATGCCGGCGACGCGCAGCTTGCCGTCGGGCAGCACCTCGGCCACCACCGCCATCACCTTGGCGGTGCCGATGTCCAGCCCGACGACGAGATCCTTGTATTCCTTGGCCATTCGTGCCCCTCGTTTTCCTTATTTCTTCATCAGGGCCGGCACGACGGTGCCCACACCCTTGAGCCGCAGCGCATAGCCATCGGCATGGCGCAGGTCGGCGTATTCCAGCGGCCGCTCGTAGCGCGCAATCAGTCGCGGCAAGGTGCTGCCGAAGACCTGCACGCGGGCGACCACCTCGTCCTCGCTGCCGCGGCCCAGCTCGACCTCGGCGCCGCTGTCGAGCAGCACGCGCCAGGAGCCGCGCGCGCTCAGGCGAAGCCGATCGATGCGCGTGTCGAGCGCGGCGAACACCGGGAGCAATCGGCGCTGCATGGCGAGCACTTCCGCTGCGCTGCCTTCGGGGCCGCGCAGTACCGGCAGGCCCTCGTCTTCCACGTCGCCCGGGTTGGCCTCGAACACTTCGCCCTGCACGTTGACCAGCTTGTCCTGGCCGCGGTTGTCCTGGCCTTCTCCGGCCTGCCACCACGCGGCAGGGCGGTGCTCTTCGAGCGTGACCGAGAGCCGGTCGGGCCACACCCGCTGCACGCTCGCACGCCGGACCCAGGGCACCGCCTCGAAAGCAGCCTGCGTCTGTGCGAGGTCGATGCTGAACAGATTGCCAGCCAGCCGCGGCGCCGCATTGGCGCGGATCGTGGCGGCGCTGTTGCGCGTGAAGTCGCCGCGCAATTCGATTGCGCTCAAATTGAAGTGAGGTAGGCGCAGCAGCCACGTCAGCAGCAGGCCGGCAAACACCAGGGCCGCCACCGCGAACAGCAGCGCGGCAGCGAGGTTCATGGCGCGCACGTCCCAGGGCGGCGCCTCGGGCTGGTCGGTCGGTCGGGGGTTGCGAAGGCGGCGGGCCATGGCGGGTTTCTTGTTCTCAGGCATCCAGCGCGGCGGACTGCAGCAGTTGCAGGCACAGCTGTTCGTAGCTGATGCCGGCGGCGCGTGCCGACATCGGCACCAGCGAATGGCTGGTCATGCCCGGCGAGGTGTTGATCTCGAGCAGGAAGGGCTTGCGGTCGCTGGCGCGCAGCATGAGGTCCGCCCGACCCCAGCCGCGGCAGCCGAGCGTGCGGTAGGCCGCCAGCGTGATGCGCTGGATTTCCGCCTCTTCCTCGGCCGGCAGGCCGCTCGGGCACAGGTACTGCACCTCGTCGGTGAAGTACTTGTTCTGGTAGTCGTAGCCGGCCTCGGGCGGCACGATGCGGATCACCGGCAGCGCGCGCGCGTTCGCGCCTTCGCCGAGCACCGGGCAGGTGAGTTCTTCGCCGTCGATGAACTCCTCGCACAGCACGTCGGGGTCGTGGCTCGCCGAGAGTTCGACGGCCGCCTGCAGTTGTGCAGCGTCGATCACCTTGGTCACGCCAATCGAGGAGCCTTCGCGCGGCGGCTTGACGATGAGTGGAAGGCCGAGCCGGCCCGGCACCTGCGCGATGCGCTGCACGGTCTGTTCGTCGGGCGCGAGCCGCACGTAGCGCGGCGTCGGCAGCCCCTCGGCCAGCCACACGCGCTTGGTCATGATCTTGTCCATGCCGATCGCGCTGGCCATCACGCCGGAGCCGGTGTAGGGGATGCCGAGCAGTTCGAGCGCGCCTTGCACCGTGCCGTCTTCGCCATGGCGGCCGTGCAGGGCGATGAAGGCACTTGAGAAGCCGTCGCGCTTGAGTTCGGCGAGGTCGTGGTCGGCGGTGTCGAAGGCGTGCGCATCGACGCCCTGGCTCTGCAGCGCCTGCAGCACGCCGGAGCCTGACATCAGTGAGATCTCGCGTTCGGCGGAGGTGCCGCCCATGAGGACGGCGATCTTGCCGAGGGTCTTGGGGTCGATGGTGTTCATCGTGGGGTTTCTCCTGCTTGCATGCAGGCGATGCGAGCGTCGAGCGGGAGCAAAGCCGTGGGCGGGTGTGCGGCGGCGCGCCGGTGCGGCGGTCGGCCCTGTGGGCCGACTGCGCTGTGCTGCTCGGGCTTGCGGGCCGTCGCGCAACTCGCTTCGCTCACTGCGTTCGCTACGCTCAGACAGGCGCGACGAGTCAGTTGACGAAGCGCGCTGCGCGCGCCGCCCGCAAGCCCTGCGCTGCTCGCCGCCGCACAGGCGCGCCGCCGCACACCCGCCCACGGCTTTGCTTGCGCCAAGTCGCGACAGGCGCCTTTCCTGTGCTGTCAGAACCGATAACTCGCCGTCACGCGCAGCGTGCGCGGCTCGACCGGGTGGAAATGCCGGTCCTCCGCGGCCGGGCCGCCCTGGATCGGCCGTGAATCGTAGAAGTAGTCGATGTCGCTAGCCTCGCGGTCGAACAGGTTGAACACATCGATCGCCAGCGTGAGAGAGGCCGTGGGCCGCCAGCCGCCGCGCAGGTAAGCCAGCGTAGTGGCGGAAGATTGCTCGCTGCCGTCTTCAACCAAGTCGCGCGGGCCGAAGTGGCGCACCTGAAAATGGCCGAACCAGCGCCCACCTTCCGGCGCATAGCCGATGCCGAAGCTGGCCACGCGATCCACCGAGCCGGGCACGCGGTCGCTGCCCGACGGGGCGTCGCGAAAGCGCGCGCGCGAGGCGGCCAGATCCAGGTCGAGCAGCCAGCCGGGCAGGCCCACATCGTCGAGCACCCAGTGGTTGTTCCATTCGACGCCGCTGCGGCGGCTGGCGCCGCTGGGCTCGGTGGTGCCGGCGTCGCCGATGTAGACGAGCTCCGAGTCGAGGTCGAGCCGCCATACGGCAAACGAGCTTTGCAGGCCCGGCACGATCACCGTGCGCAGGCCGAGTTCAGTGCCGCGGCTGGCGGCCAGGCCGGGCACGGGATCGAGCGATTCGGTGCCGTCGGGCGAAAAGCGCGCCGTGGTGCCGCGCGCGTCGTTGCTGTGGAAGCCTCGCCCGGCGTTGACGAAGAACTCGGTCTGCTGCCATGGCCCGAACACCAGGCCCAGCTTCGGCGAGAGCTGCTCGTCCGAGGCCTTGCCGCTGTTGCCGGCGACCGAGCTGTCGACATCGAAGCGCGCGGCGTCGGCGCGCAGGCCGGCGATGCTGCGAAGCCACGGCGTCCAGCGCGCATTCCACTCGCCGTACACGCCCGCCTGCGTCTGCTTCACTTCGGCTTCGACCGTGGTGGCGAGCCGGTCCCGCGCGCGGTTGCGGTACAGGCCGACCGGGTCGAGGCGGTCATGCCTGGCCTGCAGGCCGAGCGTGAAGGCGTGCTCGCGGCCGCCGAGCGTCACGTCCCACACGCGGCTCAGTTCCCCGCCGAACATGCGGCGGCGTTCGGCCTGCTCGAACTGGTCACCATTCACCGGGTCGTCGAGGAAGTAGGTGAAGTTGGAAAACAGGTTCAGCTTCGACGAGACGGCGTAGGCGCTGGCCTGCCATGCACCGTCGTTCAGCGTGGTGCGCGTGCTGCCCGACAAGCTGATGCGGCGCGAGCGCCCGCCGTCGCTCGGGTCGAGCGAGCCAAAGCGGTCGAGCGTGCCGTTTTCCACCAGCGCGGCAGGGATCTGGTCGGTCGAGGTCCAGCGGGCGTCGTAGGCCATGAAAGTCAGGGCGCGGTCGCTGTTGCCGTCACGCTGAGTGGCGCGCAGCCAGCCGTTGAACTTGCGCTGGTCCTCGGGCACTTTCCAGGGCCCGTTGTGGGTCTGCGCCTCGACCGCGCCGAGCAGGGAGACGCCCGATTCGCCGAGCTGCGTGCTACCCGCGAAGAGACCGCGGCGGTAGTCGCGCTGGCCCAGCGTGATCTCGGCCAGCGGGCGGGGCAGCGTGTCGAGCAATGCCAGGCGCGCACTTCCCGCGGATGCGAAGTCGCCTTCGCGCGCGAAGTACGGCCCCTTGCGGTAGTCGATGCGCCGCACCAGCTCCGGAATCAGGAAGCCGAGGTCGGTGTAGCCCTGACCGTGCGCGTGCGTCACCATGTTGACCGGCATGCCGTCGACGAAGGTCGCGAAGTCGGTGCCGTGGTCGAGGTTGAAGCCGCGCAGGAAGTACTGGTTGGCCTTGCCGTTGCCCGAGTGCTGCGTGACGATCATGCCGGGCACGAATTCGAGAATCTCGCCCGGCCGCAGCGCCGGCCGGTTCTGGATGAGGCGCTGCGTGACGGCGCCCTCGCTGGCAGCGTCGGAGGTGCCAATGTCGTTGTCGTAGTGGCCGCGCACCTGGACCGGCGGCAACACGGCTGTCGCGGGTGCGTCGCCTCCGGCGGTTGGCGCTGCGGGCGCCGTGGACTGGGCCGAAAGGCCCTGGGCGCCGCACAGCAACGCGGCGGCGCAGGCCAGCGTGCGGCTGGTGCGGAAACGAGGAGATCGATTCATGACGGTCCTTCACGGCGCGCACGCACGCACGAGCGTGGCGCGGCGCCGGCTTGCAGGCGGATAAGCAGGGTGACGGCGGCAAGCGCCGTCCACGAGGTGCCGGGCGGCCGGAACGGACCGACGGGCGTCGGGCCGCTGGGGGCCGGGGCCGATCTCAGCCGGCGCGGGGCGGTCGCTCGAGCGGCGACGCCGGCCGTGACTGCAGACTCGCGC
>NZ_JACDCW010000102.1 GCF_013817345.1 Methylibium sp. | reverse complement strand
CGGCGCTTCGCAGGCTCGATGCCTGCGAAGCGCCTTCTTTCTATATGGAAGAGCTGCGCTTCTTGCAAAGCTGTGGGCGGGTGCCCGGCGGCGCGCCTGTGCGGCGGCGAGCAGCGCAGGGCTCGTGGCCGGCGCGCGTCAGCGCGCTTCGTCAACTGACTCGTCGCGGTTGTTTGAGCGCAGTGAGCAAAGCGAACGAAGCGAGTTCCGCGACGCGGCCACGAGACCGAGCAGCGCAGCGCAGTCGCCGCGTAGCGGCGACCGCCGCACTGAAGCGCCGACGGGCACCCGCCCACAGCTTTGCTCCCGCCAAGCCGTCGCACCGCAATGCACGCTGAACGTCCGCAACGGGCCGCATCCAGACCCTCCGCGCTCGTTGGCGTTTCATTCGTCGCCGAAGGCGCACAGCGCCATGGACCACTGAAATGCGCCTGTCCGAGACCCGCATGCTTGCGACCCGCATGCCCGAGACGAACCCGCACGCGCTCCGGGCGCGCCGGCCCGCGGTCTTCATCGACAAGGACGGCACGCTGGTCGAGGACGTGCCTTACAACGTTGACCCGGCGCTCGTGCGCTTCGCGCCCCACGCGCTGGCGGGCCTGGCGCTGCTGGCGCGGGCCGGCTTCGCACTCGTGGTGGTGACCAATCAGCCCGGCCTGGCGCTGGGCCGCTTCAGCAGCGACGCGTTCGAGCAGTTGCGTCGCGCGCTGGTGCGGCGGGTGTTCGACGAAGCCGGTGTCGTGCTGTGCGGCGTGCACGCATGCCCGCATGCGCCGCACGCCTCGGGGCGCCCCGTATGCGCCTGCCGCAAGCCCATGCCTGGCCTGCTGCGCGAGGCCGCGCTCGAACACGAGCTCGATCTGACGCGGAGCTGGATGGTCGGCGACATCCTCGACGACGTCGAAGCCGGCCGGCGCGCCGGGTGCCGCAGCGTGTTGCTCGACGTGGGCAACGAAACGCTGTGGGAGCACGGGCCGCTGCGCGAACCGCAGCACTGCGTGGGCGATCTGCTGGAAGCGGCGCACAGGATCGTGGAGAGCTCCGTATTACTCCCTCTCCCTCTCCCTCGGGGTGAGGGTGGGGGCCAGCGCGGTCGCCCCTCACCTGCTATGCGCGCCCCGGCTTGCAAGCCGGGGCCGCTCGACGGGCTCGCCGCATGCGGCTCGAAAGCCCCGTCTCGCCCCCAACTCTCTCCCCAGAGGGGCGAGGGAGCGATACCTTCTTCCCGAACGGGCGAGGGAGCAATGCATTCTTCTCGAACAACCGAGGCAACAGCATGAATGCCCAACTCGCTCGCGTCGAGACTGCCCGCTGGCGCTGGCATGCCGCGCGCAACGTGCTTGCCGTGCGGCTCGACAACCTCGGCGACCTGCTCATGACCACGCCGGCCCTCGCCGCCGTGCGTTGCAGCCTGCCCAAGGCGCGACTCACCTTGCTCACTTCGCCTTCGGGCGCCGTCCTGGCGCCGCACCTGCCGGTGGTGGACGACGTGATCGCCTTCGAGGCGCCGTGGGTGCGTTCCACGCACCTCGGCAGCGCGAGCGAGACCGCCATGCTCGGCCAGGCCGAGGCGCGAATGATCGATCGGCTGGCGGAAGGCGCCTTCGATGCCGCCATCATCTTCACCGTCTGCACGCAGAGCGCGCTGCCGGCCGCACTGTTGTGCCGCCTGGCCGGCATTCCGCTGCGTTTGGCGCACAGCCGCGAGAACCCCTACGATCTCTTGTCCGACTGGGTGGTCGACACGGAAATCTTCGGCGACGGCATGCGCCACGAAGTGGAGCGCCAGCTCGCGCTGGTAGCTGCAGTCGGCCTGCACCCGCAAGACGAACGGCTGCGCTTCAGCTACGCGGCGGGCGATGCATGGCGGCTGCGCGACCGCCTGAGCGCTGCGGGGCTCGACCCGTACAAGCCGTACTTCGTGGTGCACGCCGGCGCCACCGCTTCATCGAGGCGCTATCCGGCCGAGCAGTTCGGTCGGGCCGCCGAACAGATCGTTCTGCAAAGCGGCTGCACGGCGATCTTCACGGGCGATGCCGGCGAGCGCGCGCTGATCGCGCAGGCGCGTGCCGTCATGACGCAGCCCTCCCTGTCGCTTGCCGGTGAACTGCCGCTCGGCGAGCTGGCCGCGTTGATCGCGGGCGCCGAGGTGCTGGTCAGCAACAACACCGGGCCGGTGCACATCGCCGCGGCGGTCGCCACGCCGGTGGTCGACCTGTACGCCCTCACCAACCCGCAGCACACGCCCTGGAAAGTCAGTTCGCGCGTGCTCAATCACCCCGTGCCCTGCCGCAATTGCCTGAAGAGCGAATGCCCGCTGGGCCACCACGATTGCCTTGAAAAGGTCGACCCCCAGGCCATCGTGCGGGCCTCGATCGAACTCATGGGCCCCGGACCTGCGGTGCCGCTGAACAGCGCCGTGATGAGCAGCGTGCTTCGGCAGCGGCCCGTCGAGCGCTCGATGCTGGCGCAGGCCACGCGATGATCACGCTCGGCATCAACGCCGCCTTCCACGATTCGGCCGCCGCTCTCGTGATCGACGGCGAGTGCGTGGCCGCCGCTGAAGAAGAGCGCTTCTCGCGCATCAAGCACGGCAAGCGGCCGGTGCCGTTCTCGGCGTGGGAACTGCCCTTCGGCGCCATCCACTATTGCCTCAGCGAAGCCGGCCTCACGCTCGGCGAGCTGGACCACGTGGCCTACAGCTTCGATCCGCGCGACTTTCTCGGCGACCGGCTGAAGGGCGAGGCCACCGTCACGCTGCCGCTGGAACCTTCGGCCCACGCCGTGAAACAAGGCGAGGGCGGCTGGGAGAACCCCTGGGACCCGCTGTTCGCCGCCTACATCGTCAACGCGCCGCGGCAGCTCGTCGACGGCGCACCGCACCACCTGACAAAGCGCTTCGCCGGCGGCAGCCACGAGCGTTCGCCCTACCGCTGGCACTTCGTCAACCACCACACCTGCCACCAGGCCAGCGCTTTCCTTGCTGCGCCTTTCGAGTGCTGCGCCGTGATGACGCTCGATGGCCGCGGCGAGCGCGCCACCACCACCTACGGCGCGTGGCGTGGCGACCGTTACGAGCCGCTCGGCGCGGTGCACATGCCGCATTCGCTGGGCATCCTGTACGAGAAGGTCACCAGCCACCTCGGCTTCCTGCATTCGAGCGACGAGTACAAGGTGATGGCGCTGGCCGCCATGGGCAAGCCGCGCTACGCGGGCCACCTGCGTGAGCGCGTGCAGGTGGGCGAGGGTGGCGCTTTCACGATCGCGCCGCTCGACCTGCCCGCCTGGTGCGGGCCGGCGCGCGTGCCCGGCAGCGCGCTGGAGCCGCGCCACTTCGATCTGGCCGCCTCGCTGCAGCAGGTGCTCGAGGAAACTGTGCACGAGCTGGCCGTGTGGCTGCGCGAAGCCAGCGGCGAGCGGCAGCTCGCGATGGCTGGCGGCGTGGCGCTCAACTGCGTGATGAATGCAAGGCTGCGGGACAGCCGGGTGTTCGAAGCGGTCTGGGTGCAGCCGGCAGCAGGTGATGCGGGCACCGCGCTTGGCGCGGCCTTGTGGATCGATGCGCGTGAGCGTTTGGGCGAGGGGCCGGCGATGGGCGAGGCCGTCCCCCTCACCCCAACCCTCTCCCCCTTCAGGGGCGAGGGAGCCGAACCGACGTGTGTGGGAGGAACACTCCCTTTCCCGCGACTGGGAGAAACACTCCCTCTCCCGCTTGCGGGAGAGGGTCGGGGGCGAAGCGGGGCTTTCGAGCCGCATGCGGCGAGCCCGCTGAGCGGCGTCGGCCTGCAGGCCGACGCGCGCACTGCAAGTGAGGGTGAGCGCGCCGCGCTCTCAGGCACCGACCGGCCGGCGCCGGTGGCGCTTGCTGCCGGCCGCTGGCACATGAAACACGTCTACCTCGGCCCTGGCTTCGAGGACGACGAGATCGAGCCGCTGCTGCGCTGGGCCAAGCTGAGCTACCGGCGCCTCGGCAGCACCGAAGGCATCGCCGAGGCGACCGCGGAGCTGCTGACCGAGAACCGCATCATCGGCTGGTTCCAGGGCCGCATGGAGTTCGGCCCGCGCGCACTCGGCGCGCGCTCCATCCTCGCCTCGCCGATCGATCCGGCCATGCAGCAGCGCCTGAACGAACTCAAGGACCGCGAAGACTTCCGCCCGGTCGCGCCGGCGCTGCCGCAGGAGGAACTCGGCCAGTGGTTTTCTCCGGCCGAGGCGAACGGCGGCCGCTCGCCCTTCATGCTGTTCATCTACGACACGAAGCCGGGCCAGGAGGCGCGCATTCCCTCCGCCTGCCACAGCGACCGCACCGCGCGCGTGCAGACGGTCGATGCCGCGACCAACCCGCGCTTTCATGCACTGCTGGAGGCTTTCGGCCGACGCACCGGCGTGCCGGTGCTCGTGAACACGTCTTTCAACGTGCGCGGGGAGCCCATCGTGTGCACGCCGCGCGATGCGATCGAGGCCTTCTTCAGCACGCCGCTGGATGCGTTGGTGATCGGGTCGTTTCTGGTGGAGAAGAAGGGGACGGCATGAGCGACATGAAAAGTGTGCCTGGCCTGCGCGGTTCGGCAGAGTCTTCGCTCCCTCTCCCTCTGGGAGAGGGTTGGGGTGAGGGCGGCGGCCTCGGAGGTAGCTCGAACGGCGAGGTCGGCTGGCCCTCACCCCAGTCCTCTCCCAAAGGGAGAGGGAGCAATGCGGAGCTGGCTCAAGACGCACGGCATCGCCATGCCGGCGAGCGAGGAAGCAATGCAACGCCCCGTCTCTCCGTCGTCATTCCCACCTACAAGCGCCCCGAGTTGCTGCGCCGCTGCCTCGACGCGGTGCTGGCCCAGCAACTGCCCCCCGAGTCCTTCGAGATCATTGTCGTCGACGACGGCCACGACGACTGCACGCAGGCCGCCGTCGAAGCGCTGGCCGCTGGCAACCCCGGCGGCCCTGCGCTGCGCTACCTGCGCCCCGCCCAGGGCCGCGGCCCGGCCATCGCCCGAAACTGCGGCTGGCGCGCCGGATTCGGTGCGCTGGTCGTCTTCACCGACGACGACACGATCCCGGCCCCCGGCTGGCTGGCGAGCGGCGAGCGCGCCATGGCCGAGGGCGGCCTGACGGGCCTGTGCGGCCGCGTGCAGGTGCCGTGCGCCGATCCGCGCCGGCGGCCCACCGACCACGAGCGCATGACCCGGGGTCTCGAGACGGCGGAGTTCGTGACCGCCAACGCCTTCGTGCGGCGCAATGCGCTGGTGCGAATCGGCGGCTTCGACGAACGCTTCCAGCGCGCCTGGCGCGAAGACTCGGACCTGCAGTTCCGTCTCATGGACGAGTGCGGGCCGGTCGGGCGCTGCGAAGAGGCCGTCGTGCAGCACCCGGTGCGCCCCGAGCGCTGGGGCGTGTGCCTGCGCCAGCAGCGCAACGCCTACTTCGATGCGCTGCTCTACAAGAAGCACCCGCAGCGCTATCGGCAGCGCATCCGCCGCGTGCCGCCCTGGAACTACTACCTGATCGTGGCCCTCGCCCTGGCGACGCCGCTGCTGCTGCTGGCCGGCCAAGCGTCTGCCGCGATCACCGCTGCGCTGCTGGCGGGGGCCTTCGTGTTGCACCTGGCCGCGCAGCGCTTGCGCCATACGGCGCTCACGCCAGAGCACATCGGCGAAATGCTGCTCACCTCGGCGCTCATTCCGTTTCTCTCGGTGTACTGGCGGCTGCGCGGCGCGATCCATTTCCGGGCGGCTTTCCTGTGAGCGGCTCCGCCCTGTCGCGCCGCAACGGCAGCCCGACGCCGCGCGAGGCGGGCGTCTTGCCCGAAGACGTCCGGGCCATCGAGCGCCGCACGCAAACCGCACCGCCGCTCGACGGCCCGATCGAGCGCATCGCCGTCTTTCGCGCGCTGATGCTCGGCGACATGCTGTGCGCGGTGCCGGCGCTGCGTGCGCTGCGCCACGGCTTTCCGCGCGCCCGCATCACGCTGATCGGCCTGCCGTGGGCCCGCACGCTCGTGCAGCGGCTGGACTGCGTCGACGACTTCATCGCCTTTCCCGGCTACCCAGGCCTGCCCGAGGTGGCCTGCGATCCGCGAGCCTTGCCCGACTTTCTGGCCCAGGTGCAGGCGCAGCGCTTCGATCTCGCACTGCAACTGCATGGCAGTGGCGGCATCGTCAACCCGCTGGTGGCGAGCTTCGGTGCGCGGCAAACGGCGGGCTTCTTCAACGAACACGCCTGGCGGCCCACCGAGGACGCCGCGCTCTACGCGCCGTGGCCCGAGCAGGGCCACGAGATCCACCGCCTGCTCGGCCTGACCGACCATCTCGGGCTGCCGCGGCGCGGCACGCAGCTCGACTTCCCGGTGCTCGAGGCAGACCGTGACGCGCTCGCCGAGATCTGGCCCGGCGCGCGCGAGGGCCGGCGCTACGTGTGCGTGCACGCCGGCGCGCAACTGCCCTCGCGGCGCTGGCCACTGGAGCGCTTCGCCGAGGTGGCCGACCGGCTGGCCGAGGACGGCGCCACCGTCGTGCTCACCGGCGGCGCGCCTGAGGCCGATCTCGTCGAGTCGCTCGCGGTCCGCATCCGCGTGCCGCCCGTCAAACTGGTCGGGCGTACGACGCTCTGGACGCTGGGTGCTCTGATCGAAGGCGCCGAGCGCGTGGTCTGCAACGACACCGGCCTCTCGCACATCGCCGCGGCGCTGCGCCGGCCGAGCGTGGTGGTCAGTTGCGGCGCCGACGTGGCGCGCTGGGCGCCACTGGCCCGCGAACGCCACCCCGTGCTGTGGCAGCCGATGGCCTGCCGGCCGTGCAGCCACGCGGTGTGCCCCTTCGACCATGGCTGCGCAAGCGCCATCGAAGTGGCCGATGTCATGCATGCGCTGCAACCGGCGCTGCGCCGCGCCGCGCAACAGGAGCAGGCCATTCATGTCTAGGCGCCTGCGCATCCTCACGTGGCACGTCCACGGCAACTACCTCTACAACCTGACGCAGGTGCCGCACGACTTCTACCTCGTCACCGACGCGGCGCGGTCCACGCACCACGGCGGCCGCAGCGGCAGCCTGCCCTGGGGCGACAACGTTCACGAGGCGCCCGCCGATCGCTTACAGGAAATGCCCATCGACGTGCTGCTGTTCCAGTCGCGTGCCGAGTGGGAGGGCGACCGTCAACAGTTGCTGAGCGAGGCGCAGCGCCGGCTGCCCTGCATCTACCTCGAACACGATCCGCCGCAGGAGCACCCCACCGCCACGAAACACTGGGTGGACAACCCCGAGGTGCTGCTCGTTCACGTGACGCCTTTCAACGCGCTGATGTGGGACAGCGGCGCCTGCCCGGTGCGCGTGATCGAACACGGCGTCAAGCCGCTGGTTTCCGCGCGCTACACCGGCGCGCGCGAGTGCGGCATCGTTGTCGTGAACAACATGGCCCGGCGTGGGCGCCGGCTCGGCCTGGATATCTACCGCGACATGGCCCGGGAAGTGCCCCTGTCGCTGGCCGGGATGGGCAGCGAGGAACTGCAGGCCGATCGTCGATCGGCGGCGCGTCCCGGTGCGAGTGCCACGGACCGCCGCAGCGAAAGCCGCGGCGAGATCCTCGGCGAGGTGAACCAGCTGCGCCTGCCGGGGCTGATGGCCGAGCACCGTTTCTTCTTCAACCCGATCCGCTACACCAGCCTCGGCTTGGCGGTGATCGAGGCGATGCTGGTGGGCCTGCCCATCGTCGGGCTGGCGACGACCGAACTCGTCACCGTCATTCGCAACGGCGAGAACGGTTTCATCGACACCCGGCCCGACCGGCTGGCCACCGCCATGAAGCAGTTGCTCGCCGATCCGGCACAGGCCCGCAGCATGGGCGAGGCGGCGCGACGGACCGCCGAAGAGCGCTTCGGCATCGAGCGCTTCGTCGCCGAGTGGAGGCGGGCGATCGACAGCGTGACGGGATGAGCGGTCTTGCTTGCCAAGGCACCGCCGACAAAGGTCGGCATGCCAGTTGCCGCAGCCACTGCGCATGAACGACACCGAGCCCTCCGCAGCCGACGCCGAGCAACTGCTCGAGTTGTGGCGCACGCAGCTTCGCAGCCATGCCCTGCTCCTGTTGGACGCCGAAGCACGCGTCGTCTCGGCGCTGGGCGGTGTCGAGGAAACGCTGGGCTACCGCCCCGATGAGCTGCAAGGCCAGCCGCTCGAAAGACTCTTCACCGCCGAGGACCGTGCGCTCGGGCTGGACCGCCACGAAGTGGTCACCGCCAGGGCCACGGGCACCTCCGCCGATGACCGCTGGCATCTTCGCAAGGACGGTTCGCGTGTGTGGATCGACGGCGTGCTGACCGCACTGCAGGACGCCGACGGCCGGGTGGTCGGCTTCGCCAAGATCATGCGTGACCGGACCGACCTCCGCGCGCAAATCGAAACCCTGGAAAACGAGCTCGCCGCGCTCGCTGGCGGGCAGGAGCAGCGCGACATCTTCATCGCCACGCTCGCGCACGAGCTGCGCAACCCGCTCATGCCGCTGAGCAACGCCGCCCAGCTCATTCGCATGATGGCCAGCGACGACCGGCTGCGCTTTCCGCTGCAGGTGATCGACCGTCAACTGGCCCAGCTCAAGCGGCTGGTCGACGACATGATGGACGTGACCCGCCTCGACGTCGACAGGCTCGAACTGCATCTGCAGCCGCTGGTGCTGCAGGCCGCGCTCGGGCAGGCGGTCGAGCTGTGCCGCCCCGGCGCACAGGACCGGCAGCTCGCGCTCGCCGCGCTGATGCCGCCGGCGCCGATCGAGATCGAGGCCGATCCGATGCGCTTCGAGCAGATCATCGTCAACCTGCTCAACAACGCGATCAAGTACACACCGAGCGGCGGGCACATCTGGGTCAAGTGCACGGTCGAGGCGACCCGGGCGGTGATCCGCGTCGAGGACAACGGCAACGGCATCGCGGCCGACATGCTGCCGCGCATCTTCGATCTCTTCACGCAGGAGTCGAGCGCCGGCTCCGCGGCCAGCGGCGGGCTCGGCATCGGCCTGGCACTCGTCAAGAGCCTCGTCGCCCTGCACCACGGCATCGTCGAAGTGCGCAGCGAAGGCCCCGGCAAGGGCAGCGAGTTCACCGTGCGCCTGCCGCTCGTGCAATCCGCGCCCACGCCTGCCTGATGCTCGCCGGCCTGCCGCAGGGCGGCAGAATGCCGGGGTTCCTGCGAGACGGTGCGAAAGCAAAAGCCCGCGGCCCGCTCACCCGGGCCGGCCAAGTCTGGCGGCCTCCCGAAGGGTCCGTGGTTGAGCACATCCAGGTGCAACACACGCTCCCGCAATGCCGATGTTGGACGGAACGGAACCATGAGCGTCGAAGCGTTGAAGCACGAGTGGCTGTCGGGGGGTGGCGAGATGTCGGCGCTGATCCGCGCCACGGACTGGGCGGCCACGCCGTGGGTCCCATCGAATCGTGGCCGGTGAGCCTGTGCCTGGCGTCGAACTTCCCGATCAACATCATCTGGGGGCCGGAGGCGATCCAGATCTACAACACCGGCTACCGGGTCGTTTGCGGAGCAGCACATTCGCGTGCCCCGCGCGACGGCTTCATCGATCTCAGCTACCACCCCTTCCGTGAATCGTCCGGAGAGATCAGCGGAATCCTCGGCACCGTGGTCGACGTGACGGAACAGGTACGCGCCCGCAAGACGATCGAGGACGTGGTGTCGCAGCTCACTGAAGAACGGGAGCTTCACGAGCGATTCGTGACCACGCTCACGCACGATCTTCGCGGTCCTTTCAGCGTGATCCTTACCGGCGGTGTCCTGGCGGCAGCGCGCGGGTGCAAAGCGACCCGGTGGGCGGCACGACGTTCTTCGTTCGCTTTCCGATCGAAGGAAGCGCTTCGGCTCGAGAGGCAGGCGTGTAGGGCAAACCAGCTCGGCGTGCGCGGGCTCGTCGGTCTGGCGCGCCGAGCGGGCGCCCTGCTTCACGGTCGCAGCTTTGCGAGGGCCCCGTTAGACTGCGGGCCTCCCGGGAAACGGCCGCAGTCGGCGCCGTGCGGGTCACGCGGAAGACTCGTTTGAACGAACGCTTCGACGACGGTGCGGCGGCCCAGGCGGCTCTGTTCGGTGGCGGGCAGATGGGCCGGCTCATGCGCGAGTGCGACTGGTCGCGCACGGCGGTCGGCCCGGTGCAGACCTGGCCGCAGAGCCTGCGCACCGTCGTGCGCGTGCTGCTCGATTCGCGCTACGCCATGTGGATGGCCTGGGGCCCCGAGCTCAGTTTCTTCTGCAACGATGCCTACCGGCCCACGCTAGGTCTCAAGACCGGCTTCCTCGGCGCGCCGGCGCGCACCGTGTGGGCGGAGATCTGGCCCGAGATCGGCCCGCGCATCGAGCACGTGCTCGACAGCGGCACCGCCACCTGGGACGAAGGCCTGCAGCTCTTCCTGCAGCGCAGCGGCTTCGTCGAGGAGACGTACCACAGCTTTTCCTACAGCCCCGTCTACGACGACGCCGGCCGCGTGGCCGGGATGCTGTGCGTCGTGTCCGAAGTCACCGAGCGCACCATCGCCGAGCGGCGGCTGGCCCTGCTCGCCACGCTCGCCAGCGCCACCTTGTCGGCGCAGGATGCGGAGCAGGCTTGCGAGCAGGCCGCCGCGTCGCTGGCCGGCGATGACGAGGATTTGCCCTTCACTTTGCTGTATCTGCTGGACGACGATGCGCCCGTCGCGCGCCTCGTGGCGCAGACCGGTTTGCCTGCCGGAGCGAGCGCCGCCCCCCTTCAGGTGTCGCTGGTGGGAGACGACGCCAGCGAGCAGGCCACGGTGGCATCCGGGCAGCAGGGCACTGCAGCGGCGTGGCCCTTGAGTTTGGTTGCCCGCACCGGCGCCGCCTGCACGTTGGACGAACTCGCCGAACGTCACCCGGGCCTGGTGGCCGGGCCCTGGCCCGAGTCGATCACGCAGGCATTGGTGCTGCCGTTCACGCGTCCCGGTGCGAACGAGCGGCCGGCCGGCTTCCTGGTGGTCGGTGTAAGCCCGCGGTTGCCGCTCGATGCCGGCTACCGGCGCTTTCTCGACCTTATCGCCACCCAGCTCGGCAACGCTGTATCCGATGCGCGCGCTTTTGCCGAAGAAAAGCGCCGCGTGCAGGCGCTGGCCGAACTCGACCGCGCCAAGACCGTGTTCTTCTCCAACGTGAGCCACGAGCTGCGCACGCCGCTCACGCTGATGCTCTCGCCGATCGACGAGTTGCTGGCCGCCGGCCCGGCGGGCGCCGATCCGGCCGAAGCGCACACGCAGTTGCAGCTCGCGCAACGCAACGGCCAGCGGCTGCTGCGGCTGGTCAACACGCTGCTCGATTTCTCGCGCATCGAGGCCGGCCGGCTGCAGGCCCGCTTCGAGCCGCTGGACCTGGCCGCACTGACCGTCGATCTGGCCAGCGTGTTCCGCTCGGCGATGGAGCGTGCCGGGCTCGGGTTCGTCATCGACTGTCCGCCGCTGGGCGAGCCGGTGTTCGTCGATCGCGACCTGTGGGAAAAGATCGTCCTCAACCTGCTCAGCAACGCCTTCAAGTTCACCTTCGAAGGCGAAGTGCGCGTGACGCTGCGGGCGGACGCCGAGTCGGCCTACCTGACGATCAGCGACACCGGCACCGGCATACCCGAAGCGGCGATGCCGCACCTGTTCGAGCGCTTCTACCGGGTCGACGGCGCCCAAGGTCGCAGCATTGAAGGCAGCGGTATCGGCCTGGCCCTCGTGCACGACCTCGTGCGCCTGCACGGCGGCGAGGTGGCGGCGCACAGCCGGACCGGGCAGGGCAGCCGCTTCGCGGTGTCGGTCCCGCTCAGGCGCGCGCATCTGCCGCGGGAGCGCGCTGACGTTGCGGCGCTGCCGCACGAGAACTTGCTGGATGCCGATGTCTATCTCGACGGCGAGCCAGAGGAAATACGCGACACCGCCTGGGGTTCGCTGGACGCGGCGAGCGGCACTTTCTGGACCGCCACCGCAGCGTCGGCCGCCGCCTCGCTGTTCGACGCCCCGGACGCGGCGGATGCCCCGGCCGGGGCGAAGGCCGCCGACGACACGCGACCGCTCGTGCTCGTGGCTGACGACAACGCCGACATGCGCGGCTACCTGCGCCGGCTGCTCTCGGCCCACCACCGCGTGATCGTCGCGCCCGACGGCGCCGCCGCGCTGGCGCTGGTGCGCACCGAGCGGCCCGAGCTGGTGCTGAGCGACGTGATGATGCCGCGACTGAGCGGCTTCGAGCTCCTGCGAGCGTTGCGTGCCGACGCCCGCACCGATGGCGTGCCGGTGATCCTGCTCTCCGCCCGCGCCGGCGAGGAGGCGCGCATCGAAGGCCTGGCGGCCGGTGCCGACGACTACCTCGTCAAGCCCTTCAACGCACGCGAGCTGCTCGCGCGGGTGAGCGGCACGCTGGCGCTGGCGCGCCTGCGCCGGGAGCGCGCCGAGCGCGAGGCAGCGCTGCGCGCGGAGACCGAGAACGTGCTGGAAAGCGTGACCGAGGGCTTCGTCGCGACCGACGCGGACTGGCAGGTCACTTACGCCAACAGCGCGGCGGAACAATTGGTGTCGATCCGGCGCGAAGACATGCTCGGCCGCACGATCTGGGAGTTGTTTCCGGGCCTGGCGGGCCATTCCTTCGAGGCGACGTACCGGCGCGCCATGCGTGAGCGCGTCTCGGTGCGCGTGGACGACCGCTACGAGCCGCTGGGCGTGTGGTTCGAGGTGAACGTCTACCCGGTGTCGGGCGGCGGGCTGGCCTTCTATTTCCGTGATGTGCTCGCCAGCCGCCTGCTGCAGGAGGCGTTGCGCGCCAGCGACGTGCGCAACCGCCTGCTGGTCGCGCTCGACGACGCCACGCGCACCCTGGACGACGCCGACGAGGTGGTGGCCGTCAGTTCGCGCCTCATCGGCCAGCACTTCGGTGCCGACCGCTGCGCCTATGCGCAGGTCGAGGCCGACGGCGAGCACGTGCGGATCGGCGGTGCCTACTGTCGCGAAGGCGTAGCGCCGATCGATGGGCGCTTGCGCCTGCTCGACTTCGGCGCCGAGGTGATTGCGCCTCAGCAGGCCGGCCACGCGCTCGTCGTGAGCGATGCGGCCAGCGACCCGCGCGTCGGCGATTCGCTGCAAGGCTGGCAGGCGGCCGGCATCGCCGCGGCGGTCAGCGTGCCCCTGCTCAAGAACGGCGCGATGCTCGCCACGCTGGCGCTGCACCAGAGCCTGCCGCGCGCCTGGAGCGGCGAGGAGACCGAAGTGCTGCGGCTGGTCGTCAACCGCTGCTGGGAGGCGGTGGAACGCGCCCATGCCGTGCGCGCGCTGCGCGAGAGCGAGCACGAGTTCCGCGTGCTCGCCGACGCCATGCCGCAGATCGTCTACGTGACCGAAGCCGACGGCCGCACCTCGTTCGTGAACCGCCAATGGAGCGAATACACCGGGTGCAGCAATGTCCAGGCCGCAGACCTCGCGGCCGTGGTGCACCCCGAGGACATGGCCGAGCTCGCGCATCGCTGGCAGCAGGCGGTCGATGCCGGCACGACGCTCACCGCCGAGTTCCGCCTTCGTCACGCCCGCACCGGCCGGTACCGCTGGTTCCTCACCCGCGCGCTGCCCAGCCGCGACGGCGCGGGGCGCATCGTGCGCTGGTACGGCACCTCCACCGACATCGACGCACACAAGCTCGGCGAGCAAGCGCTGCGCGCCAGCGAGCAGCGCTTCCGGCGCGTGGCCGATTCGTTGCCGCACAGCGTGTTCAGCTTCGACGCGACCGGCACGGCGGTCTGGGTCAACCGCCATGCCGCCGAATTCGCCGGCAATGCCGAGCTGTTGCTGGCTGCGCGGCGCTACGAGCTGATCCACCCCGACGACCGCGACCGCGTGCGCGCCGCCTGGCGCCATTCGCTGGCCACCGGCGAGCCCTACGAGGCCGAAGTGCGCATGCGCCGCCACGACGGCGTATGGCGTTGGACGCTGAGCCGCGCCGTCGCGCTGCGCGACGAGGCCACCGGCGACATCACCGAATGGATCGCCGGCAGCGTCGACATCGATGAGCTGCGCAGCGCGCAGCAGGCGTTGCAGGAAGCCGACCGCCGCAAGGACGAATTCCTCGCCACGCTGGCCCACGAGCTGCGCAACCCGCTCGCGCCGTTGCGCAACGCGGTGCACATCCTGCAGATCACGCATGCACCCGAAACGGCGGGCCGCGTGCACGCCATGATGCAGCGGCAGATTGACCACATGGTGCGGCTGGTCGACGACCTGCTCGAGGTTTCGCGCATCACCGGCGGCAAGATCGACTTGCGGCGTGCGCCGGTGCAATTGGCCGAGGTGCTGCGCGGCGCGGTGGAGACCAGCCGCCCGCTCATCGAGGCCGCCGACTTGAAGCTCGAGCAGCGCATCGCCGAGGAATCGATGCTGCTCGACGCCGATGCCGTGCGCCTCGCGCAGGTGTTCGCCAACCTGCTCAACAACGCCGCCAAGTACACCGACGCCGGCGGGCGCATCGAGCTCGCCGCGCAGCGCGAGAACGACCAGGCGCTGGTGACGGTGCGCGACACCGGCATCGGCATCGCGGCCGACATGCTGCCGCGCGTGTTCGACCTGTTCACACAGATCGACCGCGACCGCGGCCGCTCGCAGGGCGGCCTGGGCATCGGCTTGTCGCTGGTCAAGAGCCTCGTCGGCATGCACGGCGGAAGCGTCGAGGCGGCCAGCGCCGGGCCGGGCCACGGCGCA
>NZ_JACDCW010000011.1 GCF_013817345.1 Methylibium sp. | reverse complement strand
GTGCGGCGGCGAGCAGCGCAGGGCTCGTGGCCGCGCAGCGGCGACCGCCGCACCGAAGCCCCGCCGGGCACCCGCCCACGGCTTTGCCCGCACACCACCAACAAAAGCAGCAACGCACATCGCAGAAGGCCCGCAACGGGCCCGCACCAGACGCGCAGTGCTCGAACGATCGAACGCAACTTCGTACTAGAAGTCCGTGCTGACGGTCGTCTTGGTGAAGGCTTCGTTGTGGTCGATCAGCGACTCCAGCGCCTTCGCGGCCTGGGCTTCGTCGCGCCGCGAGATGGCGCGGGCGAGTTCGCCGTGCAGCCGGGCCATCAGCGGCGTGTCGGCGGCCTGGCGGTAATGCAGGTACCAGAAGCGACGTGAGAGGCCGTGCATCAGCCCCATCGCCCCGGCTGCGAACTCGTTGCGCGAGGCCTTGAGCGAGAGGTCGTTGAATTCCTTGTCTGCACGCATGAAGCGCATCTCGTCGTCGAGCGCGCTGGCCGCGTCGAACTCGTCGGCCAGCTCTTCGAAGCGCAGTCGCTCGGCCTCGCTGGCGCGCCGGGCGGCGCATCGCGCGACCAGGCGCTCCACCTCGCGCCGCGTTTCCAGCAGGCGGAGCTGGCGCTTGATGTCGATCTCCGAGACCAGCACGCCGCGCTGCGGCAGGATCGACACCAGGTGCTCGCGCGCCAGCCGGTGCAGTGCCTCGCGCACCGGGGTGCGGCCGATCTGCAGCCGCGCAGAAAGCTCGGCCTCGGAAATCGCCGCTCCGGGATGCAGCTCCAGCTTGACGATCATCTCTTCGATGAGTTCGTAGGCGATGGCCGTCAGGCTGCGCCGCCTGACCGGCGCGGCATTCAAGGCGGCGCCCGGCAGCGCAAGGCCGCCCCGCAGGTCGGTCGGTGCCGGTCTTGCTGTCCCGTTCGCGGCAGTCTTCTTCATGCAGTCCCGTTTTCCGCAGATTCGTTGGCGCGCGCCTGTACATAGGCTTCCAACGATCGTACACGACTAATATATGAGGCGCATGTTTGCGGAAAACCCGTGTTGACTTGCTTGAACGGACTGCTTAAATTTAACTAATACATCAGGTGTATGTAGATTCCCCCGTGTAGAGCCCCAGAGGCCTTCGATCCCCCAACCAACGGAGACAAGCATGAAACGTCGCAACTTTGTACACGCCACTCTTGGCGGCGCCGGCGTGTTCGCCGCGGCGAGCGCGCTCGCCCAGAAGGGCGGGGGCCAGACCTACAACTGGAAGATGGCCACCGGCTGGGCCGGCGGGCCGCTGATGGACATCGGCGCCAAGGCCTTCGCCGAGCGCATGGAGTTCTTCTCGGGCGGGCGTTTCAAGATCCAGACCTTCCCCGGCGGCGGCCTCGGCAATGCGCTGAAGGTGCCCGAGACGGTGAAGAACGGCCTGGCCGAATGCGGCCACACCTGGATGGGCTACGACTGGGGCAAGGACGTGACCACGGTGCTGTTCGGCGGCTATGCCGGCAGCTTCGGCGCCGAGCGCATGCTGCACTGGCTGTACGAAGGCGGCGGTGTGGACATGCAGCGCAAGTTCCGCGAGGAGACCGACGACGTGATCTCCATGCCGCTGTTCATCCGCACGTCCGAGGTCTTCCTGCATTCGCGCAAGTCGGTCAAGAGCCTGGCCGACCTCAAGGGCCTGAAGCTGCGCACCGCCGGGGCCTGGCTCGAGATGTCCAAGGAGCTCGGCGCCGCACCGGTCACCACGGCCGGCGGCGACATCTTCCCGATGCTCGAGCGCGGTGCGATCGACGCCGTGGAGTGGGGCACGCCGTGGGAGAACATTGCGCCGGGCTTCTACAAGGTCGCCAAGTACCTCAGCTATCCGGGGGTGCACCAGCCGTGCGCGCCGTTCGAGCTGGTCGTCAACAAGGACGTCTGGGCCAAGATGCCCGAGAACGACCGCAAGCTGGTCGAGCTGGTCGCCAAGATGGTCACACTGGAGAGCTGGTTGCGCATCGGCGTGGAGGACGCCAAGGCCTTCGACTTCTACAAGAAGCAGGGCGTGGTGCTGGAGCAGCTCGACGACGAGGTGCAGTTCGCCGCCCACCAGGTCGGCCTCGACTGGGCCGACAAGACGGCCAAGGACGGCAACCGCAAGTGGTTCGCTCCCGTGCACAAGAGCCAGTTGGAGTTCACCGCCGCCTGGAAGAACGCCGACGACTGGCGCAACGTGAAGGTCAAGCCCACCTGATCCGCCGCACGCAGGCGCGCATTCGCCGCACACCGGCGGATGCGCGCCGTGTTTTGATCAACGGAGAAGCGCTTGAATCGCCTCATCGTCTTGCTGGAGCGCGTGGTGGTGGCGGTCGGCGTCTTCGCCGCGCTGCTGCTCGTGCCCCTGGTGCTCGCCACCACCTGGGAAGTCGTCTCGCGCTACGCGATGAACGCACCCACCATCTGGGCCTACGAGATCGGCTACCTGCTGACCGGCTCGCATTTCCTGCTCGGCCTGGCCTACACGCTTCGCCAGGGCGAGCACATTCGCATCGACGTGCTCAGCGCGCACATGTCGCCGCGCACGCGGCGCCGCATCGACGGCGTGGTCTATGCCGTGGTGCTGCCGCTGCTGGTATGGCTGTGCTTCGAGCTCTTCCAGTACCTGATGGCCGGCTACGAACGGGGCGAGACCTCGGGGCAATCGGCGCTGAACCTGCCGGTGTGGCCGTTTCGCGTGGTGTTCGTCGTCGCCTTCGCGATCCTCGCCTTGCAGGTCCTGTGCGAGTTGCTGAAAGCGCTGTGGGCCCCGAATGACAGCAACAACACCGAAGCACGGCCCACATGACCGAGTACCTGCCTTTCTTCATGCTGCCGGCGGCTTTCGCGCTCATGTTCCTGGGCGTGCAGGTCGGCTTCGCGATGATGCTTACCGCCGCCGGCTTCGGGCTGATCACCTTCGGCCCCAACGTCATTCACCAGTTCATCGAGAAGATCGACGACCTTTCGTCGAACTTCGTGCTGGCGGCGGTGCCGCTGTTCGTGTTCATGGGGGCGATGCTCGAGAAGTCGGGCATCGCGGACCGACTGTTCGAGGCCATCCATATCTGGACGCGCCGGCTGCCCGGCGGCCTGGCAATCGCGACGGTGCTGATGTGCATCGTCTTCGCGGCGTCGAGCGGCGTGATCGGCGCCACCGAATCGGTGGTCGGCCTGCTCACCATCCCGATCATGCTGCGCTACGGCTACAACAAGGCCCTGATCAGCGGCACCATCTGCGCCGGCGGCTCGCTCGGCACGATCATCCCGCCTTCGGTTGTCGTCGTGG
This sequence comes from Methylibium sp., assembly GCF_013817345.1. Taxonomy (GTDB): domain Bacteria; phylum Pseudomonadota; class Gammaproteobacteria; order Burkholderiales; family Burkholderiaceae_C; genus Methylibium. The sequence goes on along the minus strand of NZ_JACDCW010000011.1, from coordinate 55,548 downwards.
TGATGGGGCCGCTGGCCAACCTGTCGGTGGGCGACCTGATGTACGGCATGGTGCTGCCCGGCTTTCTCATGGCCGGCCTGTACCTCGCCTACATCCTCGTGCTGTGCATCGTGAAGCCGGACGCGGGCCCGCGGATTCCGCCCGAGCCGGACGAGCCGAGCTTCGCGCAAAAGCTCGGCATCACCACGCGCAACCTGATTCCGCCGCTGGCAATGATCGTCGCGGTGCTGGGCTCCATCTTGGCCGGCTTCGCCTCGCCGACCGAGGCGGCGGCCATCGGTGCCGTGTTCTCGGTCGGACTGACCGCGCTGTACGGCCGTTTTTCCTGGAGAAGCCTGTACGACTCGCTGCTCAAGACCGTGCGCGTCACCGCGATGATCATGTTCGTGCTGCTGGCCGGCACCTTGTTCACGGGCGTGTTCATCGGCGGCGGCGGCATCAATCTGGCCAGCTCGATGATCAGCGAATTCGATCTCTCGCCCTGGGCGCTCCTGAGCCTGATGCTGTTCATCCTGTTTCTCGCCGGCTTCTTCCTCGACTGGATCTCGGTCGTGCTGATCTTCCTGCCGATCTTCGTGCCGCTGGTCACCGTCGCCGGGTTCGATCCGGTGTGGTTCTGCATCCTGTTCCTGATCATGTTGCAGACTGGCTACCTCACGCCGCCCATGGCGCCGGCGATCTTCTACCTGCGCGCCGTGGCGCCGCCCGAGATCACGATGCGCGACATGTACCGCGGCATGGTCCCCTTCATCGGCCTGCAGGTCGTCACGCTCGCCAGCGTGCTCATGTGGCCCCAACTCGTGACCTGGTTGCCGAGCGTGGCCATGGGGCTGCGCTAGCGGCATCGCGCTGCAACGAGCATCGCGCAAGGAGACAGACATGGATGCAAGACCGAGCCAACGCGTCGGCGTGGACGTGCTCGTCGTCGGTGGTGGTGCGACCGGTGTGGCCGCGGCCACGACGGCAGCGCGTGCCGGGCTGAAGACCTTGGTGGTCGAGCGCTACGGCTTTTGCGGCGGCGGCGCGGTGGCCGGGCTGTCGGGCACGGTCTGCGGCCTCTACGAAGCCGAGGAAACGCCGCGCGAGCCGAAGAAGATCGTCTTCGGCTTCGTCGATGACTTCATCAAGGCGATGGAGCAACGCGGCGGCCTGAGCGCACCCATGCTCTACGGCAAGACGTGGACGCGCGTGCACGAACCGCTGGCCTGGCGCGACTCGGCCGATGCGCTGCTCATGGATGCGGGCGTGCGCATCAGCTACCACTCGCTGGCCATCGGCGTGCACCGCAACGGTGACCGCATCGACGGTGCGACGATCTGGACCAAGGGCGGCCTGCTCGACGTGCGCGCCGGCCTCACCATCGACGCCAGCGGCGATGCCGATGTTGTTGCCATGGCTGGCCTGCAGACGTACTGCGGCGCAGACGGCGTGGTGCAGAACCCGACCATGATCTTCCGGCTGCAGGGCGTGGACACGCAGCGCTTCAAGGCCGCCTACGGTGCCGACACCATCTTGCCGCCCGAGGTGTCGGAGATGATCGCCAGCGCCGCCGAGTCCGGCTACGCACTGCCGCGCACGAAGATCTGGCTGTTCGAGACCACTCGGCCTGGCGAGCTGCTGTGCAACTGCACGCGCGTGCGCGGCGCCGACGGGCGCGAGCTCAACTGCATCAATGCCGACGACTTCACCGAGGCGGAGATCCAGGGCCGCAAACAGGCGCGCGAGTACGCCCGCTTCTTCAAGGACAAGCTTGCCGGCTGCGAGGCGAGCTGGCTCAACGACACCGCCGTGCAGGTGGGCGTGCGCCAGACGCGCCAGGCGCGCGGCACGGCGCTGCTGCGCAACGAGGACGTGGTGCGCGGCTCGAAGTTCACCGACGGCGTGGCGCGTTCGCCCTGGCCGATCGAGCTGCATGCCGGCGCGAAGCCGCGCGTGTCGTGGCTGCTCAACGACTACTACGAGATTCCCTACGGCTGCTTCGTGCCCGAGCGTGGCGAGGGCCTGCTGTTCGGCGGGCGCTGTTTGTCGGCCGAGCACGAGGCGGTGGCTTCGGCCCGGGTGACGGCGCAGTGCTTCTCGTATGGGCACGCGCTGGGCGTGGCGGCCACGGTCGCGCTGCGCGAGCGCGTGGAGCCGCGTGCGATTCCCGGCGCCGCCGTGCGCGACCTGCTCAACCGGCAGGGCGCCCGGCTCGACGGCTGATCAACCATAAAGAACGACGACCATGGCGCGACCTTTGAGAAGCAACTTCGAGCGCGGTTCGACCCGCTGGGCGGTGCGCCACGCGCAGTGGAGCGCGATGGGCATTGCCGAGGCGGACTTCGAAAAGCCGAAGATCGCCATCGTCAACACCTCCAGCCAGCTATCGGTGTGCTTCCAGCACCTCGACGGCATCGCACGGCGCGTGAGTGACGCAATCCGCGCCGCCGGCGGACTGCCTTTCGAGGTGCGTACCGCGGCGCCCTCCGACTTCGTCACCAGCGCCGGCCGGCAGGGCCGCTACCTGATGCCCACCCGCGACCTCATCGTCAACGACATCGAAGTGCAGATCGAGGGCGCCGAGCTCGACGGCATGCTGCTGCTGTCGAGCTGCGACAAGACGACGCCCGCTCACCTGATGGCCGCCGGGCGGCTGGACGTGCCGAGCCTCGTGCTGGCCTGCGGCTACCAGCTCGGCCGCCAGTGCGGCGAGCACCACGTCGATATCGAGGAGGTCTACAAGGCCGTCGGCACCGTGAAGGCCGGGCAGATGTCGATCGAGGGGCTGGAGAGCATGTGCCGCGTGGCCATCGACGGCCCGGGCGTGTGCGCCGGGCTGGCGACGGCGAACTCGATGCACTGCCTGGCCGAGGCGCTGGGCATGGCGCTGCCGGGCAACGCGCCCATCCGCGCCGATGGGCCCAGGCTGCACGCGCTGGCCGAGCAGGCCGGGGCGCGCATCGTCGAGATGGTGCTGGAGGATCTGCGGCCACGCAGCGTGCTCACGCCGAGTGCGTTTCGCAACGCCGTGCGCTTCGCGGTCGCCACGGGCTGTTCGGTCAACGTGATGCGCCATCTGATCGCCATTGCCATCGAGGCTGAATGCGAGGTCGATGTGATCGGCGAGTTCGAGCGCGCGGCCGACCAGGTGCCGCTGCTCACGCGCATTCGCCCGAACGGCCCGCACCGCATCGAGGAGTTCGAGGCGGCCGGCGGTTGCCGCGCCGTGATGGTGCAACTCCGCGGACTGATCGATGGCGGCGCGCAGACAGTCTCGGGCTGCAGCGTCGGCGAGGTGCTCGCCCAGGCCGGCGAGATCGACGAGAACATCATTCGCCCGCTCGACAAACCCTTCGCGCACGAGCCGGGGCTGATGATCATCCGCGGCTCGCTGGCGCCCGACGGCGCGCTGGTCAAGCTGGCCGCGGTGCCGCAGCACATCCGCCGCTTCACCGGCGCGGCCAAGGTGTTCGAGGACGAGGCGCTCGCGATCGAAGGATTGGAGAGCCGCGCGGTGAAGGCGGGGCAGGTCGTGGTGCTGCGCATGCTGGGCCCGAAGGGTGGGCCGGGGACGGTGTTCGCCGCCAGCTTCATGGCCGCGCTCGTCGGCGCTGGCCTCGGCAGCGACGTGGCCGTCGTCACCGACGGCGAGTTGTCGGGCCTGAACAGCGGCATCACAATCGGCCAGGTGATGCCCGAGGCGGCCGAGGGCGGCCCGCTGGCGGCGGTGCGCGACGGCGACGTGATCGAGATCGATCTCACCGCCCGCCGCATCGAACTGAAGGTCGATGCCGCCGAGATCGCGCGCCGCCTCGAAGGCTTCACGCCGCCGCAACCCAAGGGCCCGTTCGGCTGGCTGCACCTGTACGGTCAACTGGTTCAGCCGCTGTCCAAAGGTGCGGTGCTCGGCATTCGGCCGGAACCCTCGACCCCGCCGCGCTGACGGCGACCCGCCCGCGCGGGCGGTGGATCGTTGGCGAGAGCGAGGCACGACAAGCTCAGGAGATGAACATGCGAACCATCCGGTTTTCCGATGCCGCAGGGCAGGCCGAACGCGCCCGGCAGTTTCACGCGCTTCACGATCGACCCGGCGCTTTCGTCATCCCCAATCCCTGGGACGCCGGCTCGGCCAAGCTACTCGCGGGCATGGGTTTCGAGGCGCTGGCGACGACCAGCGCGGGCTATGCGTTCTCGATCGGCAAACCCGATTCGGAAGGCGCGGTGAGCCGCGACGAAACTCTGGAGAACGTGCGGGCGATCGTCGGAGCCACCGGGCTGCCGGTTTCTGCTGATCTGGAGAACGGCTTCGGCGATGACCCCGCGAGCTGTGCCAAGACCATCCGCATGGCCGCGCAGGCGGGGCTGGTCGGCGGATCGATCGAAGACGCCACCGGGCGAGGCGATGCGCCGATCTACCCCTTCGAGCAAGCGGTGGAGCGTGTAAAAGCGGCCGTGAAGGCAGCGCATGCACTGAGCTTTCCCTTCATGCTGACCGCTCGTGCCGAGAACCTGATCCACGGCCGCATCGACCTGCCCGACACGATCCGCCGTCTGCAGGCGTATGCCGAGGCCGGTGCGGACGTGTTGTATGCGCCGGGATTGAAGACGCCACAGGACATCGCCGCGGTGGTCCAGGCGGTGGCGCCGCGTCCGGTCAACGTGCTGATGGGGCTGGCGGGCGCAGCGTTGTCGGTGGACGAATTGGCGCAACTAGGCGTCAAGCGCATCAGCGTCGGCTCGGCGTTGGCGCGTGCCGCTTACGGCGAGTTCCTGCGCGCGGCGCGCGAGGTGCGAGAGCAGGGCACGTTCACCTTCGCGCAGAAGGCGGTGCCGTTCGCGGAGATCAATGCGATGTTCGGGGGCTGATCAGGCTCGAGCGCCTGAGCACACGGCGAGCCCGGGGCCGACCCGCTCGCCAGGAAGATCGGCTGCGCCGTAGAGCCGGTACACCCGCTTGTGGTTGAGGCCCGGAAATTCGGGGCGCAGCAGATCGAGGATGCGCCGATAGCCGAAACGGCGCCGGCTAAATCGAATCCCCAACATTCCAACATACGTTAGAATTTAAGCATGAGAGAACTCAAGAACCAGTTGTACGAGCAAGTCGCCCGCATCGGGAAGGCGGTCGCCAGCCCGAAGCGACTCGAGCTCATTGAGCTTCTGTGCCAGGGCGAGAAGACCGTCGAGACGCTGGCAGCACAAGCCGAAATCAGCGTAAAGCTCGCCAGCGCGCACCTCAAGGTGCTCCGTCAGGCCCGCCTCGTCAACACCCGTAAGGACGGCAGGTACGTGCTCTATCAGCTAGCCAGCACCAGCGTGGCGGACCTCTGGGTGAACCTGCGCTCGGAGGCTGAGGAACGTCTGGTCGAGCTCCAGATGGCGCTCACGTCCATCGTCGAGCACGCAGACGAGCTGAAGGGAGTCGACCGCGCTGACATCCTGCGCCGAGCCGCAGCCGGTGAGGTCGTCGTTCTCGACGTGCGCCCCGAGGACGAGTTCTCCGTCGCTCATCTGCCGCATGCGCGTTCGCTTCCTGTCGACGAACTCAAGAAGCGCCTGGCCGAACTGCCGAAGGACGTGCCGGTGGTCGCGTACTGCCGTGGCCCGTTCTGCCTGATGGCCAAGGATGCCGTCGAGCTTCTGCGGAACAAGGGCTACCAAGCCTTCCACTTGACCGACGGTGTCGCAGAGTGGCGCGCCAAGGGTCTCCCGGTCGAGGAGTGACGAGGTGCTGCCATGAAAACGTTGTGTCCCGATGCGGCCCACGCCTGACCGTGCAATGAACTTCGGCATCCGCGCCAACCTGGCTCAGTTCCTGCAGCAACTGCTGCAGGTGCTGCTGGTGGGCATGACCATTGGGATGATGCGCACCGTCGTCCCAGCGCTCGCTGAGACGGAGTTCGGCGTGCCTCGCGGCTCCTTCATGCTGCTGGTGGCGTTCGTCGTGGCCTTCGGGTTCGTCAAGGGTGCGATGAACTTTGTCGCAGGCCGCATGGCGGAGCAGCTCGGCCGCAAGCGAGTGCTGCTCTTTGGCTGGCTGGTCGCGCTACCCATCCCGCCCCTGGTCTACTTCGCGCCCAGCTGGTCCTGGGTGGTCGCGGCGACGGTCCTCCTGGGCATCAACCAGGGCCTGACCTGGTCGATGACGCAGACGGCCAAGCTCGACTTCACCCGGGCCGACCAACGCGGCCTCGTCATCGGGCTCAATGAGTTCTCGGGCTATGTCGGCGTTGCCATCGCCGGCATCATCACCGGCTACCTGGCGTCGATGCTGGGGCCGCGTGAAGGCCTGCTGTGGTTCGGCGCCGTCGTCATCGGTCTGGCTACGCTGCTGTCCTGGCTTACCGTCGCAGAAACCCTGCCCTGGGCACGTGATGAGGTGAAACGGCACGCCAACCCCTCGGCTGAGGCCTTCAAGCCCAGGTACCCGACGGCCGTCGGCTCACAACCCTCGACGGCCGAGATGTTTGCGCTGATGAGCTGGCGCGACCGGCGTATGGCCGCCATCTGCCAGGCCGGGCTGGTCGAAAAGTTTGTCGACGCGCTGGTCTGGGTCTTCTGGCCGGTGTACCTGCACCAACAGGGGGTCGGCTTGCCCGGCATCGGCTGGATAGTGGGCATTTACGGCTTCACCTGGGGCGCGGCGCAGTTCATCACCGGCAAGCTCTCCGACCGTGTCGGGCGGCATTTGCTCAACTCGTGGGGCATGTGGATTTGCGGCGCGGGCGTGGCATTGATGCCCTTGGGCAGCGGCGCGCTGTGGTGGAGCGCCTCGGCGGCCGTGACGGGCCTCGGCATGGCGATGCTTTATCCAAACCTGAGTGCAGCAGTCGCCGACATCGCGCACCCGAACTGGCGCGCCTCAGCCATCGGCATCTACAGGTTCTGGCGTGACCTGGGCTACGGCATTGGCGCCCTGGGCCTGGGTGCTGCGGCCGCACTGGGCGGCCGGCTCGAAAGCGCCTTCTGGTTCGTCGCCGTCGCGATGCTGGTCTCCGGTGCTGTCCTCTACCGCTGGGGCGAGGAGACCCATCCCCGCCTCAACCCCGCGCCCTGACTTCCCTTCAGGAGACACCCGCGACCACTCGTCGTATCGCCACCGCCCTGGCCCTTGCCGATGCTGACGCTATCGCGCCCTGCGGGCTGTCGTGGTTGCTGCCTTTTCCGAGGTCGTCTTGACCGCCGTGCCGCTCGTTTGCCCGGTGGCGCGGGGAATCTTGGCGGCGGTGGCGGGGGGCGGCTCCTGAGAGCGGGGCATCACTGGCCCCATCGGCCGCTGCGACCGCAGGCTGTCGGCATCCAGGATCAAGCGCCCCTGTATGCGCCCCTTGATGCGCTTGACGCTGCGGGCCGCATCGGCCATGTGCAGCGTCATCAAGGCGCGCGTCTTTTCGACGTCGCGTGCGCGCGCGGCCTGGACGATGTTGCGATGGAACTCCGCATTGGCCGCTCCGAAGCGGCGGTGTTCGGCGGCCGGAGTCTGGTTCCCGAACACGATGAGCTGGCGAATCATCTCGTTGATCAACTCGGAGACGAAGCGCAGGAACGGATTCGGGTTGGCTGCGGCCAGGATGTCGTGGAAGTTCACGTCCTCGCGTCGCTGCTGCAGCAGGTTCTCTCGGCTGCTCGTGGGGTCGCAGCAGCTGATGCTGTGCTCGAGCGCCTCGAAGTCCGCCTCGGTCAGATGCGGCACCGCGCCGGCCGCAAGCTCGGGCTCGAGCCGCTGGCGCACGGCGTAGATGTCGTCGATCGTCACCTCCTTGAAGAACAGGTAGTTCTGCAGGAACTGCAGCGTGCGATCGAGCGGCACCTCGACGATCGTGCCGCCCCCGCTCGGCCCCGTGGAAATCTTGACGAGGCCTTGCACTTCCAGCGACTTCAAGGCTTCGCGGATCGTGCCCTTGCTCACCCCGAACCGGGCCTGCAGTTCGCTCTCGCGCGGCAGGCGGTCGCCGGGGCTCAAGTCCTTCTCGGTGATGAGTCGCTTGATCTCTTCGGCCACCAGATCGGAGCGCTTGAGTGGCTTGATCTTCGACCGGACGGCAGGGCTGGTTGGCATTGGGGGATCGTTGCAAGCGTTCGATGAAACATCGTCTAGGGTTTGCCCGATGAAGCTTTGTTTTATTTATACGTATAAATAGCATCAAACGTCAACGCATCTGTTCAACGCGTTGGTACTCGTACCCGTCGTACCCGTCGTACCCGTCGTAATCGAACTCACGCCGCGCCGCCGGCGGCGCTTCCCGAACCCCAACCGGAGACCCCATGAAACGACGCCAACTGCTGCAACTCTCGGCCCTGGGCGCAATGCCCGCAACGCTGGGCCTGATGGCGCCGGCTTTTGGCCAGGCGTCGGGCCCGATCCGCTTCGGCTGCCCGGTCCCCATGTCGGGCCCGTTCGCGGCCAACGGCAAGTTCGCCGACCTGGGCATGAAGCTCGTGCTCGACCAGTACGGCAAGGTGCTGGGGCGCCCCCTGGCGCACACCGTGCTCGATACAGAGGGCAAGCCCGCCACCGCCGTGCGCAAGGTGCAGGAGTCGTCGCAGCAGGAGGGCATTCAGTTTTTCGCCGGCGGCATTCTGTCGTCCGGATCGCTCGCCATGGGCAAGGAGATCGAGAAGGCGGGCGGCGTGTTCATCACGACGGCCGGCGCCGACGAGATCACCGGCTCGGACTGCAACAAGGCGACCTTCCGCTGGTCGGTGCCGACCTACGGCGCCATCGAACAGACCGTGCGGCCCCTGATCGAGTCGATGCCCAAGGCCAAGCGCTGGTACACGATCACGCCGCAGTACGTCTTCGGCGAAGGCCTGCTGTCGGCAGCGACGAACATCTTCAAGGAGAAGGGCATCGAGCATGTGGGCAACAGCTACCACTCGTTGGCCGAGAAGGAGTTCAGCGGCTACCTCACCAACGCCGCGGCCGCCAAGCCCGACGTGCTGCTGCTGCTGAACTTCGGTTCGCAGTCGTCTTCCGCGCTGCGCCAGGCCGTGGCTTTCGGCCTGAACAAGCGCATGACGATCCTGATCGCCTGGGCCTCGGGCCTCGAGCAATTCGAGTCGCTCGGTGCCGACCTGAGCGAGGGCGTGTACTTCGGCGCCCAGTACTGGCACACGGTGGATTCCCCGCTCAATCGCGAGCTGGTGAAGCGCTCGAACGACGTGTTCAAGAGCAACCCGAACTACAGCCTGGCCGGCTCCTACATCTGCACCAAGCTGCTGCTCGACGGCATCGTCAAGGCCGGCACGGTGGACCCCAAGGCCGTGATCGCCGCAATGGAAGGCATGAAGTACCAGGGCCTCACGGGCGACGAAGAGATCCGCAAGGCCGACCACCAGGTGCTCAAGGACTACTACCTGCTCAAGGCCAAGGGCAAGGCCGCGATGAAGAACAAGGACGACTACGTCGATGTGATCAGCTCGGGCCGGTCGTTCCTGTCGCCGGAAAAGGCGGGCTGCAAGCTGGTCTGAACCCAGCCCATCGCCGGCTTGCAAGCACCCCGCCTCACCCGGCGTTTCAACGTGCCGCACCCGCAGCCTCGCGGCTGAGGGTGCGGCCCTCGTTCGCTTCACGCATCGCATGAGCATCTACCTGCTTCAGATCATCAACGGAATCGGCATCGGCATGCTGTATTTCCTGCTGGCGGTCGGCTTGTCCATCGTGTTCGGCCTGTTGCGCTTCGTGAACTTCGCGCACGGCTCGTTCTACCTGCTGGGCGCCTACGGCACCTACCAGATCATGCAGTGGGGCCTCAATTTCTGGCTCGCGCTCTTGCTGGTGCCGTTGGCGGTGGGGGCGCTCGGCTGGGTGACCGAAAAGCTGGTGCTGCGCCACGTGTATGCCAAGCCGCACGAGTTCCACATCCTCGTCACGCTGGGTCTGGCGCTGGTGATCCAGGAACTGGTGATCGTGCAGTGGGGGGCGCTGGGCGAGAACGTGCCGCCGCCCGAGCTGCTGCAGGGCGTGGTGATGTGGGGCGACTTCATCTACCCCAAGTACCGCCTGTTCGTCATCGGCTTCACCGCGGTGCTCGCCGCGCTACTGTGGTGGGTGCTGGAAGGAACGCGCCTGGGCAGTGCCGTGCGCGCCGGCAGCGAATCGACCGAGATGGTCTCGCTGCTGGGCATCAACGTGTTCCGTATCTTCAGCCTGGTGTTCGCGCTGGGCGCCGCCACGGCTGCGATAGCCGGCGTGCTGGCCGCGCCGATCCGCGGCGCCGAACCGTTCATGGGCATCGAGGCGCTGGGTGTCGCTTTCGTGGTCGTGGTTGTGGGCGGCATGGGCAGTTTCGGCGGCGCGCTGGTGGGCGGTTTGTTGATCGGGATCGTGCAAAGCCTGATGAGCACGATCTGGCCTTCCGGCGCGCACCTGATGATCTACGTTGCCATGGTGGCGGTGCTGCTCCTGCGCCCGCACGGTCTTCTGGGCCGTAGAGGATGAGCGCCATGATGAGAAAGCACGGACTTCTCCTGCTGGCCCTGGCCGTCGTGCTGGCCATGCCCCTGTTCATGCAGTCGGGATCGCTGGCCAGCGAGGTGCTGATCTTTGCGTTGGCGGCCATGGCCTGCAACCTGCTGCTCGGCTACACCGGCCTGCTGTCCTTCGGGCAGGGCATCTTCTTCGGCCTGGGCAGCTACACCATCGCCTTGCTGTTGACGCGCTGGCCGCTTCCGATGCCGCTGGCCCTGCTGTGCGCCATCGCCATGGGCGGGCTCGCCGCCGCAGTGGTGGGTTGGATCGCCATCCGGCAACGCGGCGTCTATTTCGTGATGCTCACGCTCGGTCTGTCGCAGATGGTTTACTTCGTCGCCTATTCGGCCCCCGGCCTGACCGGCGGCGACAACGGCCTGCTCGACATCCCCCGGCCTTCCATCAGCGTGATGGGCCACACGCTGTGGCCGCTGGCCACGCCGTGGCAGTACTACGGCTTCGTCGCGGGCATCTTCATGCTGGTGTTCTGGCTGATGCTGCGCACGGCGCGGTCGATCTTCGGGCGCACGCTGCTGGCGGTGCGCGACAACCCCGAGCGCGCCGCAGCCATCGGCTACAACCTCAAGCAGCTCAAGCTGCGGGCCTTTGTGATCTCGGGCGCGGTGACGGGGTTGGCGGGAGGGCTGCACGCCATGATGACCGGCATCGCGCCGCTGTCCAGCGTCGAGTACCACACCAGCGAAATGATCCTGGTCATGACGGTCATCGGTGGCACGTCCAACTTGTTCGCCTCGGTCCTCGGCTCGGCCTTCTATCTGCTGATGTCCGACTGGCTCTCCACACTGTGGCCGCGCTGGCTGATGCTGCTGGGCCTGCTGCTGATCGTCATCAGTCTGGCCATGCAGGGCGGCCTGTGGGGCCTCGGTGAAAAACTGTGGCGACTGGTGCGCGGCAAGAGCGCCGGGCGAGCCGGTGCGCAGGCGGAGAAAGCATGAGCTCGCCCATCCTGATCGAGGCCATCGAGGTCGACAAGCGCTACGACAAGTTCGCGGCCCTCAGCGGCGTGAACCTGAAGGTGCGGGCCAACACCGTGCACTCTGTCATCGGGCCGAACGGCGCCGGGAAGACGACGCTTTTTCACATGCTGACCGGAACCAAAACGGTCAGTGGCGGGCGCATCGTGTTCGATGGTCACGACGTGACGCACGAACCCGATTACCGCCGCGTCCAGCGCGGCATCGCGCGCTCGTTCCAGGTCACGAGCCTGTTCCCGAACCTGCCGGTGCGCGAGAACCTACGCCTGGCCGCGCAGGGCACGGCGCCGAGAAAGGCCATGAACTGGTGGAGCCCGCCCGATGGTCCGCGCGCCCAGGCCGAGACCGTCGCCCGGGTCCTGGAACGCCTGGGTCTGCAGCGCTTCGCCGACACAGTGGCCGGCACGCTCTCGCATGGGCAGCAACGGCGCCTGGAAGTGGGCATGGCCCTGGCTGCCAAGCCCAAGGCCATCTTCCTGGACGAGCCGACTTCGGGCATGGGCATCGACGACCTCGACGACATGAAGCGGCTCATTCGCAGCCTGCGTGACGAGCACACCGTCGTGCTGATCGAGCACAACATGAACATCGTCATGGACATCTCCGACACCATCACGGTGATGCAACTGGGCCGGGTGCTCGCGGAGGGCCTGCCGCAGGACATCCGCGGCGACGAGCGCGTGCGCACTGCCTATCTGGGCAACAAGAGCGCGGGAGGTCAGGCGTGATGCTGGAACTCGAACAAGTTGATGGGCACTACGGCAAGAGCCATGTGCTGCAGGGCGTCTCGATGCGCATCGCCCAGGGCGAGCTGGTCACGCTGCTCGGGCGCAACGGTGCCGGCAAGTCGACGACGCTCAAGTGCATCGCGGGCGTCGTGCGCCCCAGCAGCGGGCGGGTGCGCTTCGACGGTCAGGAAGTGCAGGGGTGGGAGCCCCACCGGATCGCCCGCCGGGGCGTGTGCCTGGTGCCCGAGCACCGCGGCATCTTCAAGCTCCTGACCGTCGAAGAGAACCTGCTGCTCGGCCAGCGCAAGTCGTCGCCTTGGCAGTTGAAGGACGTCTATCGCATCTTTCCGCGTCTGCAGGAACGGCGCCGCAACGGCGGCGGGGAGCTTTCCGGCGGAGAGCAGCAGATGCTGGCCATCGCCCGCGCGCTCCTGAACGATCCCACGCTGCTGATGCTCGACGAGCCGGTCGAGGGGCTGGCGCCGGTGATCGTCGAGGAAATCGTGGCGCAGCTGAAGATCATCAAGGCGGCCGGCGTGACGATCCTGCTGGTGGAGCAGAGCCTGGATGTCTGCACGCAACTGGCAGACCGGCACTACATCCTCGAGCAGGGCGCCATCGTGTACGAGGCAAACAACGCCGCGTTCATTGCGGACGAAGCGGTCAAGGACCGTTATCTGGGGGTCGGCCTGGTCTAGGATGAAATTGAACTTGCCGAAACGATCGCTGCAGCGTGTTGGCTCCTTCTCCCGCTTGCGGGAGAAGGCGGGGGATGAGGGTATCGCGCGCTGCACCGACCCTCACCCCAACCCTCTCCCGCGTGCGGGAGAGGGAGTTTTGGCCGCGTCGTTCATTGAGCGTTTCATGCGTCGCGAGACGTGCGAAGAGCGATGGAATTGAGACCGACGCCGAAGGAAAAAGTCATGAACACATCGGTTGAATCACGTCACAGCCAAACCACGCAGGCCTTGCGCGTGAACGGTGGGCGCTTGTGGGACTCGCTGATGGAGCTCGCCCGGATCGGCGCCACGCCCAAGGGTGGCGTGTGCCGCCTGGCGCTGACCGAGCTGGACGGCCAGGCGCGCGACCGCTTCGTGAGCTGGGCCGAAGCGGCCGGCTGCACCGTGCGCATCGATGCGATCGGCAACATCTTCGCGCGCCGCGCGGGCCGCAACGCGGCCTTGCCGCCCATCGTCACCGGCAGCCACATCGACACCCAGCCGACCGGCGGCAAGTTCGACGGCAACTATGGCGTGCTGGCAGGGCTGGAAGTGCTGCGCAGCCTGAACGATGCGGGAATCGAAACAGAAGCCCCGCTGGAAGTGGCGGTGTGGACCAACGAGGAAGGCTCGCGCTTCGTCCCGGTCATGATGGGCTCGGGCGTGTTCGTCGGGGCGTTCACGCTGGAGCACGCGCTCGCTCAGTGCGATGCGCAGGGTGTGAGCGTCGGCGAGTCATTGGCGCGCATCGGTTACGCCGGCAGCGCCACAGATGCGGCGCCTCCCGTCGGCGCCTATTTCGAGGCCCACATCGAGCAGGGACCGGTGCTCGAAGCGAACGACTGCGTGATCGGCGTCGTGCAGGGCGCGCTCGGCCAGCGCTGGTACGACGTGGTCGTGCAGGGCATGGAAGCGCACGCCGGCCCCACGCCCATGGCCTTGCGCCGCGACGCGCTGCTGGCCGCCAGCGCCCTGGTGGAGGCAGTCAACCGGATCGCGCTCGAGCGCGCACCGCACGGGCGTGGCACTGTCGGCTCGCTGGAGGTGCATCCCAACTCCCGCAACGTCATTCCGGGGCGCGTTCGTATGAGCGTCGATCTGCGTGCGGCCGATGACGAGGTGCTCACGTCGATGGACACGGCGCTGCGCAGCTTTTGCGCGAAGCTTGCGCAAGAGCGCCAGCTCACCGTGCAAGTCGATCAGGTCGTGTACTTCCCGCCGCAACCCTTTACGCCGGAACTGACTGAAGGCGTGCGCCAGGGCGCGGCCACGCTCGGCTTGACCGCCATGGACGTGGTGAGCGGCGCCGGCCACGACGCCGTCTACCTCGCCCGCGTCGCCCCCACCGCAATGGTGTTCGTGCCCTGTGCGGGCGGCATCAGCCACAACGAGATCGAAGACGCCCGCCCCGAACACCTCGAGGCCGGCTGCAACGTCTTGCTGCACGCGATGCTGCGCAGCGCGGGAGTCGCGGCATGAAGATCCTGATCGCCCGGCTGAACCACGAAACGAACACGTTCTCGCCGGTAGCGACGCCGCTCGAAGCGTTCGAGCCGCACTTCGGCAACGATGCCTACCGGGTGCAGAAGGGCATGCGCACGGCGATGTCCGCGTTCATCGATCTGGCCGAGGCCCAAGGCGCGGAACTGCTGACACCCGTAAGTGCCGCGGCCAACCCCAGCGGGCGAGTGCACGCTGCGGCCTACGACACGCTGTGCGACCGCATCGTCGATGCGTGCGCCGGCTGCGACGCCGTCCTGCTGGACCTGCATGGCGCCATGGTCGCGGACAACAGCGTCGATGGCGAAGGCGACCTGCTGGCGCGCGTGCGCGCGGCGGCGCCCGGTGCGCCGATCGGCGTGGCGCTCGACCTGCACGGCAACATCACGCAGAAGATGGTGGATAACGCCGACGTGATGGTGGGCTTCAAGACCTATCCGCACATCGACATGTACGAGACGGGCGAGCATGCCGGCAGACTGCTGCTCGCCATGCTGCGGGGCGGGCCGCGCCAGCGGGTGCTGTTCAAGCGCCTGCCGCTGATGAGCCACACGCTGCGCAGCACCACGATGTCGGGCGCGATGCAAGAGGCCGTGGCGAGCGCCCGCGCCGCAGAGTCGGGCGGTGTGTCGGCGGTGTCCGTCTTTGCCGGCTTTGCACTCGCCGACATCGAGGCGCCCTGCGTCAGCGTCGTCGTCACGACAGCAGAGTCGCCCGACGCGCAGGCGCGCGCACAAGCGGCGCTCGACACGTTGAGTGAACAGATTTGGACGGGTCGAGCAGGCTTCTCGTACTGCAGCGAACCCTTGTCGGCCTCCTTGGCGCGCGCCCAGGCTGCTGCCGAGCATGCTGAGCGCCCGGTTCTGTTGCTGGACCACGGCGACAACTGCATGTCGGGCGGCACCTGCGACACCATGGACGTGCTGCAAGCGGCCCTGGCACGAGGCCTCACGGACATTGCCGTGGGCCCGTTGTGCGACCCGGAAGCGGTGCGCTTGCTCGCGCAGGCGGGCGTTGGAGCCGAAGTCGAGATTGCGCTTGGCAACAAGACCGTGCTCGAATCCATCGGCGTGGCCAAGACGCCGGCGTTGTTGCGCGGCGTCGTGCGCTGCGTGAGCGACGGCCAGTACACCGTCACCGGCCCCACCTACACCGGCATGCTCTGCTCGATGGGCCGCAGCGTCCACTTCGACGTCGGGGCAGCACAGATCGTGGTGACCGAGCGCACGCACGAACCGTGGGACCTGGGCGTGTTCTCCTGCGTGGGCCTGGACCCGACCCACCACCGCTTCATCCTGCTCAAGTCGCGGATGTACTGCCGGCCCGTGTTCGAGCCCCTGGCCGCTGCGCTGATCGAATGCGACAGCGCGGGCGTCACCAGTTCCGACTACGCGCTGTTCCCTTTCCGGAACGTGCGCCGGCCGGTCTTTCCGCTGGATTCGCTCTGAGTGGCCGCCGGAGCCGCTTTTGTTCGTGCAGTCCAGACCTTGAACGCGTTCGGCGTGAGCTCCCGCTTGAGAAGCTGCACCACCTGACCAGGCGACAGCCCGTGGCTGCGCAGCACGGCCGAGAAGGGCGGCCGGTCGTCCCAGGCAATTTCAATCACACGCTGGATCTCTGCAGCAGTCAAACGGGGAACGGGCTTGGCCATGGTGGCGATTGTCGGCGGACTCACAACGCGGCGAGCAATGTAGCGACACCCCATGCGATCAGCAGACCGCCTGCGCCGCGGCCGATCCAGTGACCGGCCGGGCTGAGTTTTTCGATCAGGACGAACAGGGCGATGCCCGCGATCCATGCGAGGTTCATGACCCCGCCGACGAAGAGCAACAGCATCAGCAGCCAGCAGCAGCCCACACAGAACGCGCCGTGCGCCAAGCCCATGCGCAACGCACCGACAGTGCCAGGGCGCCAGTGCGTGAGGATGAAGTCCAGCGGTGATCGACAGCGCCGCAGGCAGGCGTGCTTCAACGGAGTCCATTGGTAAATGCCAGCGGTGATCAGCACGGAACCCGCCAGCACCGTGCTGGTGCTTTGCATCATCGGCGACAGCAGCGCGGCCCGCTCGAGCCCGAACTGCAGTGCCGTCGCCGCAAGGCTGAATGCGGCCCAGACAGCGAGGTAGCCGAAAGCGAAGGCGCCTGAGGCGTTTGCCGGCTGGCCTTGTTCGCTGCGGCGGCGCGCGATGGTGGCGTAGAGCAAGATCATCGGCGCCGCGCTGGGCAGCATCATGGCCGCCATCATCACGGCCCACATGGCGAGCACCAGCGCCGCATGGGCGGGTGTCCAGGGGCCCGAACTCATGGGCATCAGCATGTCGCCCATGTCCTGCATCATCCCGGCGCCGGAGAGCAGGTAGCCCCAGGCCAAGACGATCGCCAGCAGCAGGCAGAAGACAACCAGGAGGCGATCGCGCCGCAGCGCCTGCTCGACCAGCGCACCGGCCGTCACCCCCGTGCTCCCCGGCGCGCGATCTGCGTTGTGGGGCAGGCGCTCTCTCTAGGCCGCCACGCCCTGCGGCGTTTGCACCACCTGAGCGAGGGTGCTGTGCGAGCCGCGGGTCTCGAAGGGGATGGCGCCGTGGCTGCGGATGTCGGCAGAGGCCACTTCGCCCTCTCGGTGCTCGAACCCGTCGGGCATCACGACCTGGATGCGGTGGGCCTCGCCGGTCACCGGGTTCTTGATCGGTTCGACATCGCTTTCCAGCACGCCGGGGATGACGAGGCGCGCGGTTCGGGCGTCCCTGTCGAACGCGAAGGTGATCGGAGCGAAGATCGGCTCGTGCATCTGAGTGACGATCAGGCTGCAGATGTGGAAGAGCGTCCCTTCCGCCGAGTTCTGCCCGGACATGATCTTGAACAAGGCCTCCCGCTGCTCCGGCGTGGCGCGTTCGTCGATGATCGGCTGCAACTGACCATTACCTTCGTGCAGCGCTCCGGGGAACGAGACGACAGCAAAGAAGCTCAGGCCGTCGAGGCGCGTCTCCTCGAAAAACCCCTTCGTGATGCGCATGCCGAGGAAGCCCTTGCAATACCCCTGCGTCGGCCTGGCGTTGAAGTCGCAGGGGCAACCGTAGGCGCAGTTGCAGTTCTTGAGCCATTCGCCTTCGAGGCGCCAGTTTGCTTGTGCCATGGACTCATCTCCTGTGTCGGACAGATGTGACGATCGCGGCGGGCCTCTCTTTTGCCGCCCCGGCTGGCCTCGCTTCGAGCCTGCGTGGGAGCGAATCGCCAGTGTGAGTCGGGTGGCGGGCCGGCGGGCCTGCTTTCGCCGTGGCTGAAACCTTAAGTGGGGCCAGTCGACTATCTGCCTGTTGCGGGCGCTGCGCAATACCTTTGATGCAGTCATCCCTCCACGGGTTGTAAGGCTCGCCCGTGCACCGAGCGCTTGATAACCGCGTACGAGGCCGCACGTGGTAGTCATCGAAAACACTTCGGATGACCCAGGAACAGACATGGCTGCCCAACCGCTCGACACCGTCAGGACACGTCTCGAAGAGCTGGTCGCGGTATCGCGACTGCTCGAAGGCGCCGAACGCCAGCAATTCCGCATTACGGCGGATGAGTACCAGCGGCTCGTGGCGCGTGTGCGTCAAGCGTTCGAAGGCGATTTACCGTCGGACGCGATCAGGGCGATCTCGAATGCTTTTCCGAGTGCCGGCGAGGTGTACGAAAACCTGCACTACGCGCGGTCCGGCCTCTCGATGTCTCCGCTGGAGCGCTCGGTGTCCTCCGAGATGGCCGCAAGCCAGGCGCTGCAGCGGTTCACGCGCGGCAAGAGGGCATCAGAAAGCAAAAAGCCCAACCGGTGAAGGCTGGGCCAAGTGCTTGCCAAACAACTATGTGGCTCCCCGACCTGGGCTCGAACCAGGGACCTACGGATTAACAGAACAGCACACGCTGAAGTTTTCTGAGCGCAAGTTAAAGAATCGAGAGGCCTTTTTCCACTGTCTTTGAACGCTACGCTCCCCACCGAACCCATTCCGAACCCCAATAGCCGGAATAGGGTCTATGCGCGAAAAAGTCAACGAGAATCGATGGGTTGCCCGGATTCCGACCGAGCCTACACCGAGCCCGGCAATGTGGGGGAAGCCCGCCTATCCTCCATGGGAATCGCTGGTTGACACCGGCTTCCACAAGCAGGGCAGTCCGCCTTAGCTTGGCTGGAGCTACGCCGAGCGGTTTCGGCGGCTCATGAAGCCCACTACTGCGAGGCCAGCGAGCATGAGGGCGTAGGTGCCAGGCTCCGGCACCGCCGTGATGGTGCCGGTGTCGTAAAGGGCAACGTTAGAAATGCCTCCCCGACGCCGTGTGGGATTCGTGTCCACTACGCTGAAGGTGCCAGTGAAAGTTTCATCGAAGGACAGTCGGTAGAAGGCGCTTTCGCCACCACCTTGGCCGCCACCCCAATGCACGCCGATGACGGAGTCACCGGACAGTGATGACGCGAACGTGATAGAGCCCGAGTTGACGTTCAACTGTTCGAGGATGGCATTGCCGAGAACGACGCCGGGAAATTCGGTCGTGAGCAGCGGCTTCACATCGCTGAAGTCGGCGGCATTGTTCAGGTTGCCGGTGTAATAGCCGCTGCAGTCCGCGACTGTGACGCCGGTACCGGAGACATCGGCAAAGCTGCATGAATTAGCAGGCGAGATTGCGGCGTAAGCGGGCGCAGCCGACAGCGTCATTACGCCGATCGCGGCGGTCACCAGGTGCTTAGTAAAGGTCATGTCGATCCCTTAGAGTTCTTCCGAACTGAACAGCGACGGCGGCGCACGAGTAGCCAGTGCCGAGAATCTAAACGGTGACCGATGGTCTAAACGATCGCCGCGGCCCCCAACTCGGGGGGCGTCCACCATGAGTCCCGTCAGCTTCGGGCTAGGCCGGCTTTACCCGCCACTCCTGCACCATTCCGGCGAATCGCAATTCGCACGCTCGACGCCGCGGAGCACGATGTAGCTGTTCCTCGGCCCTAGCAACTGCAGATCGAACAGCAGAGCTGCGTGGAATCTCACCGCCACCCGCTTGCCATTACGCAGTAGCGTTGCGGCAAACAGGGAGGGGACGATGGCGAGTCCAAAGAAGGTGCCGGCGGAAGAAGCCAAGGAGCGCATGAGCGACGCTGATGCTGTGGCGGCAGTGCTCGCAAAGTTCAGGACCACGCCGCACGGCCTAAACGCTGTCGGCGACGTTTGGGATGAGTACCAGGAGGCTTGCGAGCCGGAGAACATTGCCCGGATCCTCGCCACCCTCACAGCCACTCAGACAGAACTTGCTGCTGCTATGGAAAGAGAGAGGGTGGCGCAGGCTGAGGCGGTCCATTGGCAACAGCGATGGGCCGCGCTTCGCCGTATGCATGTTGCTGCGTCCGGTGGGCTTGACCCGACCCGAACGGTTGTCGCGAATGCTGCCCCTGGGACGCTGTAACAGACGGAGCTGCAGTCCGGCCTCCAGGGTCTGATTCGGTCAGCGTAACTCGCCCTTCACACGCATACCGCTGGAGGACCGATCTCCTTTCGGAGGGCCAAGGACAAGAACCAATATTCCGGCGATGAACGGGCTGATAAATAGCGCCAGCAGGCACCACCCGTAGCCGCTGCGCCGCATTCCGTCGGCAATGACGCCGACTGCTATCGAACAGGTGAGCCAAAACAGAAAAATGGCCACTCGACCTCCCGTGCAAGATTAGTGCTGGTGTGGCTAGCTCGATGTCCGCTTTGAAGGGTCCGCGTGTACGCGTGCTCATTACACATCCAGAATCGGTCAGCATCTAGGCATTAACACGCATCGGGAATAAGAACGGTGGCGACTGTGAACTTGTTCCGGTCTTGATTCCCGCACGAGCCTATTCCTCATTCCTCACCATTGCGCGTGCATCTCCTGAGCCGATCGGGCCTAGGGCACCTGCCGTGCTACATGCGCTGTCACGGCTCATGCAGGACAGCCTGTCGGCCAATATGATTCAGCTCTGGCTGACGCCATACGACCGCGGCGAGTGGAACGGGGACGAGGTCGAAGCGTCTGTGGTTGGCGACTACGAAGCCAAGATCGCGGCCCTTGAGCGCGAGGTCGGTCAGCCAAGAGGTAGATGCTGTAGCGAGCGAGGATTAGGCACAAGCTGTCGGAGCCGGGTGTCGATGCGTTCCAACCGGTCGGAAACATGGTCGCGACCCGCTGCCTGCTTTGCGATTGCAATGCGCAGGCCTGTAATTTCGCTTCGCCTGTTTACAACGCCGGTTTCGAGGACGGCCAAGCAAGGCTTTATCTCGCAGATGTTCAGGCCGCAAAATACTGCGATGCTTTCTCGAAGGTTGGAAAAGCCGGCCAAGACGTTGGTGAGACCTTCGCGTCGCCGGTCCACGAGCCAACCACGTAATGAGTAGGCTGGATGTTGAAGAACGGCCCCACGGCTTCTTCGTCAGTAGAAGGACTTCCAAGCTGTAGGTAAAGCGAATACAGCTCGCTCGATGCCGGTGCCGAGGTGAAGGGCTGAGGTGGATCGCAGCCATGTGATGTTCTGCGTGCTGTCGTAGATCATCCCGCCCCCACGATCGAACAGCGCGGCTTGGGCTGTAGTGGCAAGGCAAAGCGCGGCAGCAGAGCAGATGATGCTCAGTTTCATCGTTCGTCGCTTAGGACAACCTTTTCACCTCACCCGCCGCATGCGCCTTCGCACGTGCAAGCCGACCGCTCCAAGCCCCATCAGCATCAAGGCATAGGTGCTTGGTTCCGGAATTGGCGAGTTTGCTTCACCATCCGAGAAGAGCTCAGATATTGGCCCGGCAGCCAAAGTGAACGGCACGAATGTGGGCACGTCGTAGTCGATCCCGTTCGTCAAGTTGAAGGTGTAGCTGAAGCTGTAATTCTTTAGTACGGGCTCTCCGGTGTATGGACTGTTCGGATGGAAGACTGAAAGGGAATCTGCCTCGCCCGATGAGCCCTGATAACCGACGCCCTCTACGTACACGAGCGCGTCGTAGCTGAAGTACACAAAGCTGCCGGGATAGTCGAGTGCCTGAAGTGTGATTTCCGTGGTGTAGCTAATCACCACCTCTGTCTTGGGGCCGAGAAAACCGGTCAGGAGCTTGAAATCGCCGAGGTCGCCTGTGTAATAGCTTTCAAACTCTTCTGCGGTGGTTGTGACCTGTGGCGTCAAGTTGTCAGTCAAGTCGAGATCGACGAGATCTAACTTGAGATCGCTGAAGACCACTGAATAACTGGCATGTCCCGGTATGAGCGCGGCACTGGCCGAGCCAAAGCCACTAGTGATCGCGGCAACAGCCGCAGTAGCGGCTAAGCGAGCAACAAAAGTACGAGGCATCCGGCGTCCTAAAAAGTTGATCAGAGACGGTACCCCATTCACGCGGCTGCTGTGCGACGCTAATCTTCGCTCCTAACAGCAAAAAGCCCAACCGGTGAAGGCTGGGCCAAGTGCTTGCCAAACAACTATGTGGCTCCCCGACCTGGGCTCGAACCAGGGACCTACGGATTAACAGTCCCTGGGAATGGGATTTCCTGGGATCTCCTGAAACAACTTGCCGCTGAAATACCCTTTACAGATCAACAGCTTACGTTCATAGTCATTTCAAGCCGTCTTGGACCATTCCCGCCAAAACTGGCACCAGACTGGCACCAGATCAGCTACGGACTATGGCAAGAGATCAAGTTTCCCCGGCTTCCGCGGCCATCAAATCGCTGGATGGCGGCGGCTTCGTGACGCTGCATAGCCGCCTCGATCGGGGCGGTGCACTGCAGGCGCGCAAGTTGGGCAACGGGGCGGTTCAGCTCTACTGGCGCTACTCGCTTGGCGGCAAGACGAGTCGCGAGCCGATCGGCGTCTATGACTCGTCGGCGCCACCAAAGAAACTGCAACCAACCCCGCGCGGGTACGGTCTGGCCGCGGCGCTTGAGAAGTGCCGCGAGCTCGCTGACGTGCATGCTGCGCGGGCGGACACGGGCGGCCTTCGCGAGGCGAAAGCCGAGAAGCGTAAAGCCTTCTTCGCGCAGAAGGTCGCCGAAGCGGCGAAGTCGGAGCGGACTCTGCAGAAGCTTCTCGATGCCTATGTGGCTCACCTCAAGACTCAAGGCCGACGCAGCCACGTGGACGCCGACCAGATCTTCAAGCGCCACGTCACCGAGGCTTGGGCGGGGACCGCCGATGCACCTGCTGTGGACCTTACGCCCGACCAGGTGCTCGACATGCTGCGCAGACTGATCGAGGCCGGCAAGGGCCGCACTGCCAACAAGCTGCGCTCCTACATCCGTGCGGCTTACCAGTGCGCGCTCGACGTAAGGACGACCGCTTCCATCCCTGTGGTCTTCAAGTCATTCGGCGTTGTGTTCAACCCAGCCGCGCAGACGCGTCGATCGCCGCAGTTCGATCGCGCTGACAAGCGAACGTTCTCCAAGGCCGATTTGCAGGCGTATTGGCAGCTGATCGCTGAGCGTCCGGGGCCTGAAGCTGCGATGCTGAGACTGCACCTGCTGACCGGTGGTCAGCGCATCGAGCAGTTCGTTCGACTGAAATGGACTGACGTGGGTGATGAAGCCATCACGATCTTCGATGGCAAGGGACGGCCGGGCCAGGGGCCGCGGCCCCATCAAATTCCACTGGTGAAGCTGGCCCGTGCCGATCTGGCGGTACTCACAAGGGAGGGCGAATTTTCGATTTCGACGACTGCCGGCAAGAAAGCCATCAGCGTGAGAACGCTGGCGGGCTGGGCGCATGCCATCGTTGGCGACGCGATCGAAGGGTTTCAGTTGAAACGGATTCGATCCGGCGTTGAGACACTACTTGCAGCCCGTGGCGTTAGTCGGGAAGTACGAGGCCACCTCCAATCGCATGGCCTGACCGGTGTTCAGGCGCGGCACTATGACGGCCACGACTACATGTCCGAGAAGCGATCGGCGCTCGACATCTTGAGTCGTGAGCTTCAGATCAGAACAGTCTTGCCCATGTTGACTCCGGATGTCGCTGACCGCACATGCTATGAAGGTCCTGCAGCTTGTTAGAGGGCTCACCGCAAGGCCCTGACGGCAAAGCCGCCGAAGGCTAGCCGCGGCACGCCCAATCCACTGCACAGCGGCGAGTTGAACGTTCGACGCGTGAGGCGGTGCGGGCAAGCGCGGCGGCGTCCTCGCCGGCCGGGATCCGCATCGCAGACGCGGGTTCGGTGACCGCGCGCCATACGGCCTCAGCAGCATCTTCCGCATGCGTGCTCGGCGTTCCGCTGTCGCCAAGCAGGGCGAAGATGCGTGGGTGACATCGCTGTGTGCCTCCGGCACGCTGCCCTCCATGATCGAGAGGCGTTCTGGACGAAGCGCGTGCCCTGTGCTCGCCCCGACAGCACCAAGCGCACCCGGACGCCAAACTGGGCTAGCTCTACCGCTAAAGACTCGGTGAACGCGTTCACGGCCGCCTTGCTGGCGGTGTAGAGCGACAGCAGCGGCAGCAGGGCCATGGTGACGCTGGACATGACGTTGACAGAACTGCGGCAGTACCGCCTGTGTCATTGCGATTGTGCCGAGGGTGTTGGTCTCGAAGACCTCACGGGCATTTGCATCGACGTGCCCTCAAGTGCCGCCAGCAGTCCGACTCCTGCATCGTTGACCAGCACGTCAATCGGACCGGCCTCGACGGCTTGTCGAATGCTGTCGGCGTTGGTGACATCGAGCGCGATGATCCGCAGCCGTCTGGAAGGAGGCAGTGCGTCCTCGCTCCGGCGGAGAGCAGCGGGTTCAGCTATCAGGTTCGCCTGTCAAGGCGGTCGGGAAGACGAGGGCGCGGCCCTTCAGCAGTGGCCCTTTTTAGCCTGCCCTGGAGGGCAGAAGCCGCCGCCGTGGGAGGGCCGCTCCTGCGGATCGATCACGACGGAGCCAGCCGGGGTGTACACGGCGCAGCCCGTCAGGCCAACGAGGAGCAACAGGGTCAAAGCGGTACGCATGAGTTTGTGAAGAGATTGCGGGCGAGAAGTCGCTCGAGGAAGTTAACAGCGCTCACCTACCGCGGTAAAGGAACAAGCCCACGTTAGTGCGTTGTTTGGTCAAGCCATCCTCCGTCGTTCTTTCGGCGCTTGGAGCGGCAGTTTCGCCCGGACGGCGCAACGTCGATTGCGCCTACCTGCATTGCGTTGGTCAAAAACCGGTACTGGCTTCTCACACTGCTGTCATCTCCGCCGCCTATCCTTTCGACCCGACTGCCCGTCCTTCGTGCCGAAGTCCTGACGCCGGTCTCGTGCGTCAGCAACTTGCATTCTGATAAAGAGACAGATGTGACTCCCCCCTTGAATCGCCGTCGCTTGATGGAGATGTCGAGCGCCGCAGCGGTCGGCATCGCGCTGGCGCCGTTGGGCCTGTTGAACGCGCGCATTGCTTCGGCTCAAACAAACTGCAACTACGCGAGCGTGACGGTGCCGGGTTAGTGCAGTAGAAACTTCAAACTCTTCACATGCGAATCTAACTATCCGGTCAAATCTTTCCTCGGGTGGGGTGTCGAGAATGATGAGCTGTCTGAGCGCTTGGAGACGCGCAGATTCACTACTGGGGATTGGAGCTGGGGTCGCTTAGAGGCCAAGGCGAAAAAGATAACGGGGATGACGTCGGAGATTGCACAACAGTCCGCGAAGCCCGCCGGGGTCGGCCGTGCGGGTCGGATGTATATAGACGACAGAAAGCCGGTACCGTCGAAGCATCACAGGAGCCCTTCCATGCAGCCCGTGATCGAAGCGGGCGCGTCCCTAGGCGTCGGCGCCGTCGCCGATCAGCAGACCGATCGGCATGTCGGCCGCGATCACGCTGCGCCATATCAAACACGAGCAGGTGCGCAACGTGGTCTGGGTCACGGCCGACGTGCACTACTGCGCCGCCCACCACTACGACCCGGCGCGAGCGCAATTCCAGGACTTCGAGCCGTTCTGGGAATTCGTTGCGGGGCCGCTGAATGCGGGCAGCTTCGGGCCCGGCACGTTGGACAACACCTTCGGGCGGCAGGCCGTGTTCTATAAGGCGCTGCCTCCAGGGCGGGGCCAACTTGTCGCCTTACTCGGGACTGCAGTTTTTCGGCGAAGTCAACATCGACTCCCGAGCGCACCTGACGGTGGACTTGCGGGACCTGAGCGGTACGTCGGTCTTCACCAAGACACTGGAGCCTGTGCCGGGTTGGCAGCGGCGCTGAGGCCGCGCAACGGCGGTCTCGGATGTCGACCCGCCGCTTTCGTGCCGGGCGTGAGAACGGCTATGTTCGTTGAGCAGCCAAGGCGCGGTACTCGCAACGAAGCGAATGCAACTCGTCCAGCAAGCCGGGCAAGCCGGCCCACTTGCCCTTTTGGGCCATGCGCCGCGCTACTTCCCCGCGCAGCAGCGTATATCGGTGCGCAATGCTTGAAATCTCCACAAGCTTCTCCTTTCACCGCTGAGTTCATCCTCCGGCCAATCTTCACTCCAGCATGTGACGCGCGTAAGTCGAATCCGGCAGCGCGCCGATTGCGCCGAGGAGAAAACGGATGATTGAAGGCGGTGATCAAGATCGAGCGCGAACACCCGATAAGAACGCCAATTCCGTGCTTTGCAGTGCCCCATGAATACTTTGCCGACGTCGACCTATGCACCGCTCACATGGCGCACGGTGCGCGATCTGATTGAGCATCGCCTCCTACAGGCTCACTTTCAGCCCATCGCGGATCTGCGCGATGGCGCCGTGTACGCGCACGAGGTGTTGATCCGCGGGCCCGCGGGCTCGGCTTATGCGATGCCCGATGCGCTGTTCGCGGCCGCGCACAAGGAAAACTGTGCATTCGAACTCGAAGTCGCTTGTGTGCGAAGGGCGTTGGCGGCATGGACGAAGAGCAAGCGCAGCGGCCGGCTGTTCCTCAATCTCAGCGCGAGTGCCCTGGTGCGCACACTCAGCGAGCGCAGTATCGAGGACATCATCTCGGCTACGGTGACGCAGGGCGTGGCACCGTCGTCGGTCGTGATCGAGCTGACGGAGCATGAGCAGGTCCGCGATTTCGACGCCTTGCTTTCGGCATGCGCCACGCTGCGCCGCAACGGCATCGGCATCGCGCTCGACGACTTCGGCGACGGTCGGTCGAGCCTGCGCTTGTGGTCGGAGCTGAAGCCTGACCTGGTCAAGATCGACAAGTATTTCCTGAAGGACCTGGCCCGTCACGGGGACAAGCTGCAAACGCTGCGGGCCTTGCTGCAGATCGCCGAGACCTTCGGCTCGCAGCTCGTCGCCGAAGGCCTCGAAGGCTCGGAAGAGCTCCGGCTCGCGCGCGATTTGGGCATCACCTACGGCCAGGGCTGGGCACTCGGCCGTCCGGCCGCCGAACCCGTCGACGCCTTGCTGCCCGAAGCCAGGGCTGTGCTGATCAGTCGCGACATCTCGGTGTTCCCGGAGCTCAAGCGGGCGAGCAACAGCGGCTACACCGCTTCGCGCCTGTTGATCGCCGCACCGGCGATCCGGCCCGACATGTCGCACGACGCGGTCTACGACATGCTGCGCGAACGCGACGCCTTGCACGCGGTGGCCGTCGTGGACAACGACAAACCGGTGGCCCTGATCAACCGCAGCCAGTTCATCGCGAGCTATGCGCGGCCGTACTTCAAGGAGCTCTACGGCAACAAGCCCTGCACACTGTTCGCGAACCTCGCGCCGCTGGCAATCGAGCTGCACACCGGCATCGAAGAGCTGACCAGCGTGCTGACGTCGGGAGACCAGCGCTATCTGACCGAAGGCTTCGTCATCACCGAGGGCGGGCGCTACCGCGGCCTGGGCACCGGCCAGCAACTGGTACGGGCGGTGACTGAGGCTCGCATCGAGGCCGCGCGCCATGCGAATCCGTTGACCTTCCTGCCGGGCAACATCCCGATCAGCGACCACATCGATCGCCTCCTGGCCAGCGGGCGGGATTTCGTGGCGGCCTATGCAGACCTGAACCACTTCAAGCCCTACAACGACCAGTACGGCTACTGGCGCGGCGATGAAATGATCCGGCTGGTGGCCCGCATGCTGGTTTCCCATTGCGATGCGCGCCGCGATTTCGTCGGCCATGTCGGCGGCGACGATTTCCTCGTCCTGTTCCAGAGCAGCGACTGGCTCGAGCGCTGCGAGCGCATCGTCGTCGCCTTCAACGACAAGGCGCTCGAGCTGTTCGATCCCGAAGCGCTCGCGGCCGGGGGCATCCATGCCGAAGACCGGCACGGGGACATGCGCTTTCATCCCTGCACGACGCTGTGCATCGGCGCCGTGCAGGTGCAACCGGGGCGCTTCGATCACGCGGAGGACGTGGCCAGCGCGGCGGCCGCCGCCAAGCGACAGGCCAAGCAGTCAAACCGAGGTGTCGTCGTGCTGGAGGGGCGGCCGCGCGATACGGGGTTCTGAGGGGCGGTCGGAGCGAGCTGCGCGGGGCACGCTTGGCCGCATGTCCGGGGCGCGTCACTGCCGCGTCATGCCGCGTCAACAAAATCGCGCCAGTTGGCCAGCGGCACGGCGCGTTCAGCGCTGCCGCAACGGCCCGTTCTTTCATCGCGGCGGCCCCATGAACAAATCCTTCTTGCTCGGTGGACTCCTTGCCTTTCTCGGTTGCGCGGCTTCGGCGCAGGGCGTGGTCATCAGCCAGGTCTACGGCGGCGGCGGCAACAGCGGCGCGACGCTCAGGAACGATTTCGTCGAGCTGTTCAATGCATCGACTCAGCCGGTGAACCTGGCCGGCTGGTCGGTCCAGTACGCGTCCGCTACCGGCAGCAGCTGGCAGGTCACCGCGCTCGAAAGCGCCACCCTGCAGCCAGGCCAGTATTACCTGGTACAGCAGGCAATGGGCGCGGGCGGCAGCGCCGCACTGCCGGCGCCCGATGCGTCGGGCACGACCGCGATGAGTGCCTCCGCCGGCAAGGTCGCACTGCTGAGCACGACGGCCGCGCTCTCTGGGACGGCACCGGCCTCGCCGGCGCTGGTCGATCTGATCGGCTTCGGCTCGGCCGGCTTCTTCGAAGGCAGCGCCGCCGCACCGACCTTGAGCAACACCACTGGCGCGCTGCGCGCCGGGAGCGGCTGCACCGACAGCAACGACAACCGCGCCGACTTCGCCACCGGCGCGCCGAGTCCCCGCAACCGCAGTGCGGCCTTCAACGTTTGCGACGGTGCGCCGGTCAACGCGCCGATCGTCACGACCTGTCCGGCGCTGAACCTCGCGGCCGGCAGCCCCGGCCGGGTCGCATTGGGCGCGAGCGATGCCGACGGCCTCGTCGGCAGTGTTGCCTTTGCCGGCAGCGTGCCGGCCGGCATCAGCCTGGGCGAGCTGACTCCCGCCACCGGCGTGGGCGGCAGTGCCGGGGCGGACTTGCGCGTCGCGTCGAACACCGCCGTGGGCAGCTACGCGGTCGAGCTGCGCTGGGGCAACGACCAGGC
Organism: Methylibium sp.; assembly: GCF_013817345.1. Taxonomy (GTDB): domain Bacteria; phylum Pseudomonadota; class Gammaproteobacteria; order Burkholderiales; family Burkholderiaceae_C; genus Methylibium. The sequence continues at coordinate 26,753 of NZ_JACDCW010000011.1, read as the reverse complement.
GCAGACGGCGAACTGCACGGTGCTGGTCAATGTCGCGAGCCTCACGCGCATTCCCACCATCCAGGGTCGCGGCGCGAATAGCCCGCTGGCCGGCATGCAGGTGGCGACCGAGGGCGTGGTCACGAAAGTCACCAACAACGGCTTCTTCCTCCAGGACGCCGAGGGCGACGGCGACGCCAGCACCTCGGACGGCCTCTTCGTCTTTAACGGCAGCTCGGCCAAGCCCACACCCGGCCAACGCGTGCAACTCTCCGGCACTGTGACCGACTTCAACACCGGCGCCGCCGGCAACCCGGTGACCGCCGCCAATCCGCTGACGCAGCTCAGCGGCGTTGCCGGCTTCACCGTGGTGGGCAACGGACCGGCCATCGCGCCGGTCACGGTCAGCTTGCCGGAGATGGGCGGCGCTGCACTCGAGCGCTACGAGAGCATGCTGGTCACGATTGCGGGCCCGGTGACCGTGTCGCAGAACTTCTTCCTCGGCCGCTACGGCCAAATGACGGTGGCGGTCGGCCCGCGGCTGGAGAATCCGACCAACCGGCTGCGCCCTGGCCCCGAAGCGCTCGCGCTGGCAGAACAGAACGCGCGCCGCAGCCTGCTGCTCGACGATGCGACCAGCATGCAGAACCCGAATCCGATTCCTTACATCGGCACCGACAACACCGTGCGTGCCGGCGACACCGCGCCCTCGCTGACGGGTGTGCTCGACTACGGCTTGGCCACGGCCAGCAACACCGGCATCGCCAGCTACCGACTGCAGCCGACCACGGCCCCCGTGTTCACGCGCAGCAACCCACGCACAGCGGCACCGGAGAACGTGGGCGGCAACATCAAGGTGGCCAGCTTCAACGTGCTCAATTTTTTCACCACCTTCACCGATGGCACGACTGCCGACGGGCAGAGCGGGCAGGGCTGCACGCTCGGCACCTCGACCGCGGCGAGCAACTGCCGCGGCGCGAACAACGCCGAGGAGTTCGCACGTCAGCGCGCCAAGATCGTCGAGGCCATGGTGGCGATCGATGCCGACGTGCTGGGCCTGATCGAGATCCAGAACAATGGCACGGTCGCGACGCAGAACCTGGTGGACGCGCTCAACGCGCGACTCGGCTCGGCCGTCTATGCGGTCGTGCCCGACCCCGAAGACGGCACCGGCACCGACGCGATCAGGCAGGCCATCATTTTCAAGTCGGCCCGCCTGAGTCTCGTGGGCACCGCACTGAGCGACACCGACCCGGTGCACGACCGCCCGCCGCTGGCACAAACTTTGGCGGCGGCCAACGGAGAGCGCTTCACGCTGGTTGTCAATCACTTTAAGTCCAAGGGCTGCGGCGGTGCGAGCGGTGCCGACATCGATCAGGGCGACCTGCAGGGCTGCTACAACGCCACGCGCGTCGCGCAGGCGCAGGCGTTGAGCCGTTTCGTCACGGCGCTGCAGGCAGCCGCCGACAGCGAGGACGTGCTGGTCATCGGGGACCTAAACGCCTATGCCAAGGAAGATCCGATCGCGGTGCTCGCCGAGACCGGATTGGTCGACGAGGTCGCACGAGACAACGGCTTCGGCTACTCCTTCGTGTTCGACGGCGCCGCCGGGCGGCTGGACCATGCGCTGGCCACCGACTCGCTCAGAGAGAAGGTCGAGCGCGCGATCCTGTGGCCCGTCAACGCCGACGAGCCGTCGGTGATCGACTACAACACCGAGTTCAAACCGCAGGACCTGTACGCGCCGAACGCCTACCGCTCGTCGGACCACGACCCGGTCATCGTCGGCCTGAACCTGGTCAACACCATCAACGGGACGCGCAAGCGCGACCGCATCGTCGGCACGCTGGGCGACGACGTGATCACGGGCGGCGCCGGCCCGGACCTGCTCACGGGAGGTGCCGGCAACGACCTGTTCGTCTACAACGAGATCGGGCGGGGTCTGGACCTGATCACCGACTTCGAGCCGGGCGCCGACCGCATCGATCTGCGTGGCGTGCTGGCCGCTTTAGGCACGAGCGGCGCAGACGCAGTGGCTTCAGGGCAGGTGCGGCTGTTCGGCACCGGCGTTGGGACGCTGATCGTGGTCGATACCGAAGAAGGCGAACACCGCGCAAAGGGTCGTGGCAAGCGCAGCGCTTCCCAGCCATTGGTGCTGTTGCGCGGCGTCAAGAAACAGGCGCTCGTTGCGAGTCGGGACTTCGTTTTCTGAGCGGCCGGGAGCGAGCGGCTTGTTCCAGCGACGCGTCGCCCCGCGGTAGTGCGCCGCCCCCTCTTTCTTGTCCTCTGAACTGGTGGATCGACCTGGGGAAAAGTCGCGCTGGTCGTCCGAGCGGGCGTTGTAGGTTCTGCGACCGAATGCGATCTCGGTCGCAAAATGCGGCAGCAGGCCGAAAATGCCCTCGGTGGCAGCGCGCTACAACTGGCCGTTAGCGTTCCTGATGACGAAGCGCAGCTTCATGTCGATTTTCGGCGCTTCTGCCGCAGCCACTTACTGCGCGCTGAAGCGAACCGCGCTGCTCGGGCGGCAGCGCGCAGGCGTAGCGCGGTAGGTGGTGAGTAAGGCGACCCGCGGGCCGCCGACATCGCCTTCTGGGCTCGCGCGGCGTCGGGCCCCCGCTTGCAGTCGACTGGGCGCGGCGCGTCATCCGCCGGCATCGAGCTGACGCCGAACGCTGTCGGCAACATGGGCAGGCAGTACTGGCGATGCCGAAAGAAATGCCCTACTGGAGCCCACCGGCGGCCGCAAGTTCGCGCGCGGCGCAGGCCGGCATCAACGCCGGGGGTGACGACCGCCGTGCCCCCGCTCGGGCGTCAGCGTCTTGCTGAAGAGCGCCGTGCCGTCGAGATCGCGAAGATCAACGTGGAACTGCCCGCGGCTGTCGATGTTGACCTCGCCGAAGAACTGCAGTCCCGCGTACGGCGACAAATTGGCCTGGCCGGGGGGCGGCGCCTTCACGAAGACGGCCTGCGGTCCGAAAGTGTCGTCCAGCACGCCGGGCCCGAAAGAGCCGGCGTTCAGAGGCCCGGCGACGAACTCCCAGAACGGGTCGAAGTCCGCGTACAACGCCGCCTTCGGGTCGTAATGGTGAGCGGCGCAGTAGTGCACATCGGCGGTCAGCCAGACCACGTTGTCGACGCGTTCGCGCCTGAGGTGGGTCAGGAGCTCGGCGATCTCGAACTCGCGGCCCAGCGCCGGGCCGCTGCCGTTGGCCGGGCCTTCGAAGCGAGCGCGTCCCTGCGCGTCGCGGCCGTCGCCGATCAGCAAGCCGATCGGCATGTCTGAGGCGACCACCTTCCAAAGAGCACGCGACTTCGCGAGTTCGCGCTTGAGCCAGTCCAGCTGCTCGCGGCCCAGGATCGCGGTGCTGTCGTCGGGCGCGGTCTGGCGGTTGTAGCTGTTGGGGCCGCGGTAGCTGCGCATGTCGACCACGAACACGTCGAGCAGCGGGCCGTAGCGAAACTGGCGGTAGACGCGCTGCGACTCGCGGGCATCGAAGGGCCGCATCGGCGCATAGTCGAGGAAGGCGCGTGTGCCCCGCGCGATCAGCAGCGGCACGTTCTTCTCGGTGTAGCGCGCGTCGGCCGACAGGTCCTTGGCGTCGGACCAGTTGTTCGTGACCTCGTGGTCGTCCCATTGCCAGATCTGCGGTACCTCGGCATTGAAGCGGCGCAGCGGCTCGTCGAGCAGGTTGTAGCGGTAGCGGCCGCGGAATTCGTCCAGCGTCTCGGCGACCTTGGCGACCTCGGGCGTGACGAGGTTGTTCCACACGCGCCCGCCCTCGGCCACGACGCTGGCCGGGATCGGGCCGTCGGCGTAGATGGTGTCACCGCTGTGGACGAAGAAGTGCGGCTGGCGCTGGCGCATCGCCTCGTAGATCCGCATGCCGCCGAAGGTCGGGTTGATGCCCCAGCCCTGGCCGGCGGTGTCGCCGCCCCAGACGAAGCGCAGGTCCTCGCCGCGGTCGGGCAGGCCGCGCAGCTGGCCGATCACCGGCTCGCTGAGCGCGCGCGCGTTGTCCAGCGACTGGAAGCTCACGCGCACGAAAGTGTCGCGATCCGGCGGCAGACCGGTCAGGTCCTGGCGCGCGGTGAAGTCGCTCGCCTTCAGTGCGTAGGGGCCGAGGATGCGCTGCGCGTCGCGGAACATCGGGTCCCTGGACCACTCGACGATCATGCGTGCCGGCCGGTCGCTGCGACTCCACACGACGACGGCGTCGCCGGTCGGATCGCCGAACTGCACGCCCTGCGCGGCGATCGGACGCGCCGACTGCGCGGTGACGATGGCAGGCGCGGCCAGCGCGCCGAGCGCGACGCCGCTGGACTTGAGGAACAGGCGGCGCGAGGGGAGATCGTGATCGGTCATCGAGGGCTCCTGGGCATTGGTGGAAGAAGCCCGCACCGTAGGCGGCGGCGAAGTCAGTTCGATGACCGGCGCGCGACGCGACGGTCACCATCGTGCTTCACGGAGTTGTCGCGTTGCGGTGCGAATGTGCGGGTCACGACGAGAAGCTCGCATGGCGCTGCAGCGCCGGCTGTTGCCCTGCAGATCCTGCTCGCAGCGATCGCGCTGTTCGCGCCGCAGGCACCCATGAAGCCGTTTCCATCGATCCGCACAGCGGCTACCCTCACCAGACGGAAGGCGGCAGCGCGGGCGCTCGGCCGGGAGGGCGTTGCGCATCAACCTTCGGAATCCTCCCGGGCAGGCTCGCGCAAAGTCCGCAGTTGGGACGCATCAGTGATCAAGATTGCCCCGGCCTCGAGCGCGGTTTCAAAGGCATCGGCGTTGAGCACTGCCGTACATGGGCCGACCTCCTCGGCCCATGTGAGACTGACAAAGCCCTGATAGGCCTCGACCAAGCATCGGCCCTGGGGCATGCGCACGGGTTGGCTGTCCGAACCCTCGTAGAACACACGCCCTCGCACAAGAGCATCGAACTTGAGCATGGGGAGCCACTTCAAGGTATTGCTGCACTGCAGCATACACCTGAGAGAATCTTTCGCTGAATGGCTCAGCCCGTCATCGCAGAGGGGAGAAGCGATGCGGATCCAGAGAGCGCTGAATATTCCAGCCGGTCGCCGGCGCCCTACTTCAGCGACCCCACCCTTCGATGCTCCCTATCCTGTTCCGTTCGGGTGGTCCCGACTGCCACGGCGCCGTCAAGCGATCGACACCGAACTGCCACAAGCGCTTCCGAGAATGGTGCGGGCGCCCGATGCACTTATCGGGCTTGGTCATCCACCACCACCGAGGACATCCATGCGCAACACATTGATCCTGCTCGTCGCACTCGCCGGGCTGATGACGAGCGGCGTTCACGCCGGTAGCGGCGGTCCTACGCTGTCTGAGATCGAAAAGCCAACACGCGTGCAGATCGGTCCGCGCCCGCTCTTTCTGGTCGACGACATGCGCGAGGGACCGCTGAAGCAGCAGCTACGCCAATGCGCACAGCGTGGCACCTACACGGCGCGAGAGTTCTCGATCGGGCACCGCGGCGCACCGATGCAGTTTCCGGAGCACACGCTGGAGTCCTACGTAGCCGCGGCGCGCACCGGCGCCGGCATCATCGAGTGCGATGTGACGTTCACAAAGGACAAGCAGCTCGTCTGCCGCCATGCCCAGAACGACCTGCACACCTCCACGAACATCCTCGCCACCGAGCTGGCGGCCAAGTGCACCCAGCCCTTCACGCCAGCTACTTTTGATGCAAACGGCGCCCTGGTCACGCCCGCCACGGCCGAGTGCCGCACCAGCGAGCTGACGCTCGCCGAGTTTAAGACGCTGCGAGGCAAGATGGACGCCTTCAACCCGCGGGCCCGCACAGTGCAGGAGTACCTCGGTGGCACGGCGAACTGGCGGACGGATCTGTATGCCGGGCCCACGAGCGGCACGCTGCTGACCCACCGCGAAAGCATTGAGCTGTTCAAGCGCCTCGGCGTGAAAATGACTCCCGAACTCAAGGGCCCCAACGTGGCCATGCCGTTCGATGGCTTCACGCAGGAAGCCTACGCGCAGAAGATGATCGACGAGTACAGGCAGGCAAAGGTGCCGCCGCGCCACGTCTGGCCCCAGTCGTTCGACATTCGGGACGTGCGCTACTGGGTTGCCCAGGAGCCCGAGTTCGGGCAACAAGCTGTCTACCTAGACGACGCAAACACCGTTGCGGACCTGCCGACTTACGCCGAGCTTGTCGGCTACAAGAACGAGGGTGTCCAGATCGTGGCGCCGCCGATCTTCGCGTTGCTGGCCGACGATGGCGGCGGTCGCATCGTGCCATCGACTTACGCCCGCAACGCCAAGGCCGCGGGACTCGACATCATCACGTGGACCCTGGAGCGCTCAGGGGTTCTGGCTGACGGTGGCAACGGCTTCTACTATCAGAGCTTTGACACGGCGATCAAACGCGAAGGCGACATGATGCAGGTTCTCGACGTGCTTGCGCGCGAGATCGGCATACTGGGCATCTTCTCGGACTGGCCGGCCACGACGACTTTCTACGCGAACTGCGCAGGCCTGCGCTAAGCAGCCATCGCGGGAGCGTGTAGCGTCGGGAATCGCACGGCAGCCCGTCGCTTCGTCGGCCGCCATGGGGCGGACGTACAGGGGGCCCTTACCTTGCCGCACTACCGTGCGGCCAGCAGGGCTGCCTGCTCCTATATTCAGACGCCCTTGCTTAGGGTCTGCAGGCCATGGCTGCGGGTGCGTAGTTGAAAGCTTGAGTAAAGGCTGGTTGTGTCCTAAGTTTTCGACGGTCGGAGATTCGTACTGGGTTTCAGTCATCGTGACGGTCTGGTCCGTTACGAGCGGTTCTGTTGCTGTTGTTTGGCATCAGTTCGACCCGGACTCCAGCCTAAACGCTGCCAAGGCAGAGGGGGCAGGCCAAAGACCCATACAAAGCTGGCAATCAACGTCACGCTGCTTGCACGAGGAACCGGTCAGGTAGCCGGTCCTGCAGTAAAAGCGATCCTTGGGCTCGGATAAACTTTTAGGTCCGCTTTGTACGTTTCCGTACCGTCGTTGTGCATCTTTTGCGCATCGGTGTTATGCGGCACACAAATTGCTACATCCGGTGCCGCACCAGCCATCTTGCAAGCAGACGGTAATCGCGACATGAAGCGAGATGTAGTTGCCGTCATAAACGACCATCACCGGGTCCTTGCTGATTTGATGGACCAGCTATTGGCGCTGCAAAGCTCGCCGTCTTACCGCCGGCTCTTTGACGAGTTCGCCAAAGGGGTCGGCGCGTTGCTGCGGGCGATGGATCTCTCGGTCATTCCACTCATGAAGATCGAGGGCTGGAAGCAGGTGTCGTCTCAACTGCTTCGTGAGCATGTCGAGCTGAAGCATCAGTTAGGCGAACTGCTGACTACGCGCCTCGATACGCCCGCCTACACGGCGGCCCTTAACACCATGGCGTTGAAGCTGCGTCGTCAGCAGAGGATCGGAGTCGAGCAGCTCTTCCCATGGTAAGCGTCTGGGCGTGGCATCTTGATCTGACGCGAACGGCAATCGACCCTCGCGTGCATGGCGAACGTGGTGGCGATGACTTGCAGGGCAGCGATGACGCGGCTCGTTCGCTGCCTGTGCGTCGGCGCCCTGGTCGCGTGCATCGGCCAGCGCATCGCCGCGTTGTTCACTGGGCGCGTTTGCGCCGCCGGGAGCACCTCAGTCGGCGCGGCGCCACCGGTGAGGCAGCAACTCCTCGATCTGGCTGTTCAACTGCGTGGGCAGCCGCGTGAGCACGTCCTTCAAGTAGGCCCAGGGCTCGTGCCCATTGAGCTTGGCCGACTGCAGCAGGCTCATCACCATCGCAGCCCTCTCGCCGGCCAACTGGCTGCCGATGAACAGCCAGTTGCGCCGCCCCAAGGCCCAGGGCCGGATCTGGTTCTCGATGTGGTTGTTGTCGATCGGCACAGCGCCGTCCAGCAGGAACCGCCCGAGTCCCGCCCAGTGGTTCAGGGTGTAGTCGATGGCCTTGGCAATGGCGCTGCCGTCGGGCACACGCTGGCGCTCGAGTTGCAGCCACACGTGCAGTTCCTGCCACAACGGCCGGGTCCGCTCCAGCCGCATCTGCAGCCGCTGCTCGGATGTCAACACCTTGGCGTCGGCCTCGATCCGGTACAGCCAGGCGATGCGCTGGATGGCCTGCTTGGCCACCTCGCTCGCGTTGGCCTTGACCAGTTCGTCGAACTTCCTCCTCGCGTGAGCCAGGCAGTTCGCGGTGAAGCGCCCATCCAGCGACAGCGTGGCGTCGTAGCCGCCGTAGGCGTCCACCACCAGCGTGCCCGACCAGTCCTTGAGGAAGGCATGGGGATACTTGCCCCCGCGCCCGGCGCAGAAGTCGTACACCACCCCGGGCTCAGCCTCGAAGGCGCCGCGCGCGTAGGCCCACATGTAGGCCTTCTTGGTCTTGCCCCCGCCCGGGTCCAGCATCCCGATCGGCGTCTCGTCGGCGTGAACCACCGGGCTGCCGAGCACGAAGCTGCGGTGCGCCTCGTACAGCGGCATCAACTGCGCACCGGTGTGGCCGCCCCAGCCCGCCAACGTCGAGCGCGGCGTGTGCACGCCCGAGCGGGCGTTGATCTGCTCTTGCCGGTAGTAGGGAATGTGATCGATGAAGCGGCTGACCACCGTGTGGGCCTGCAGCCCCGGGGTGGGGATGGCGTTGTCGAAGACCTGCGGCGCGGCAGGCTCCTGCACCATCAACTGGCAGCACCGGCAGGCCCACTTGCCCCGGATCTGGCGCTGCACGAAGAACTGCGCCGGCTTGACGTCAAGCCTCTCGCTGATGTCCTCGCCCACGCGCACCATCGGTTGGCCGCACTCTGGCGTCGGGCAATTCGTGTCCTCGGGCTCGACGCGCTGATCCATGCGCGGCAGGTGTGCCGGCAGTGCTTCGCGCTTGGGTTGACGCTTGCTTGGATGCTCTGGCTGCTTGTCTGGTGCAGTGCCGCCAACGGTTGCGGGCTGCAACGCGGCGAGCTGGGCCTCCAGGCTGGCCTGGTCGGCGGCACACGTCTCCTCGAACAGCGCGCGCTGCTCGGCGTTCATGGCTTCGGTCTTGGCGCCGAACTTCCAGGCCTTCAGCCGGGCGAGCTGGAACGTGATGCTCTCGATCTTGGCGTCGCGCCACTTGATGGCCTGGGCCTGCGAGTCGATGCGCTTGCTCTGCTCGCCAATATGCTTGCTCTGCTCGCCGATGTGGGCCAACATTTGCTCGGCCACGACGGCTAATGCATCGGGGCTCAGACCGCGCAGGTCTTGGGCTTTGAAGTCGCGCACATCGAGCATGCGCCATTGTGTTGACGCAGTCCGGACCGAGCCATTCGGACATGCGCCAATTGCCTTGCACAGGTCTGGCACCGTCGACTGAGCGCAGGGCAATTACATCCGCGTAATGACCTGCATTTGCGCGAGCCGCTGCCACGGCAGACCCAGCACCAGGGCGTCGAATTGCTGCTGCGTCAAGGTCATCGGCGCCGTCCCGGCGCTCACCTCGCGCGGCCAGTCGAAGCGCCCTGCGTTCAGGCGCCTGGCCGCGCACCACACGCCGAAGCCGTCGTGCACCAGCAGCTTGATGCGGGTAGTGCGTGCGTTTGAGAACAGGTAGCCATGGTGCGCCTGCGCGCGGCCGAAGACCTGCACGACGCTGGCCAGCAGCCGCTCGGCGCCTGCGCGCATGTCCATGGGCTCAACCGCGAGCCACAGTGAGTCGATGCGGATCACCGCAGCAACTCGCGCATCCAGGCCGCGCAGTCCGCCGCCGCTGCGATCGGCCAGGTGATCTTCATCAAAGTGGCGCCGCGACGAAGCTCGATGCGGATGTCGGCGGGCGCCGACTGCGGCGGTGTCGGCGCCATCGACACCGGCACGAACTGCGGCATGCTCGCGGCTGACCTGGCGGGCAAGGCCGCGGGGCTTGGTGGTAACACGGCGGGACCATCGCGCTCGCGTGCGAACTTGCGCCACCCATGGACGATGTTCGCGTTCAGTGCGTGCGACATCGCCACCTTCGCCACCGACGCCCCCGGCTCGGCGCATTCCGCAAGCACCTGCGCCTTCAACTGCGCACTGTGCCGTCGCCGCATTACCGGCCTCTCCTCTGCCATCGTGTCCACCTAACTTCTTGATGGACACGATCATTAGCCTCAGCGCTCCGCTGTTCAAGGTGTCGCCCCGAGACGCTTACTTCCCATGGCTCGGGGCTGCACTCGACGAAGAGCGGCGCATGCAGCTAGGGACCGAAGTGCAAGCTCACTTGAGCTCGTTGCTTGGCGAAGATCGTCGCGACTTTGACGAATCCGAGCCGGCTGCAGCACTGCTTGAGGAAGCCAAGCTGGTGCTTGGAAGTTTCCCGAACGCAGGAATGCCATCCATTTAGACGAGCAGTTTTCTCGCATCGCCACGGGCTTTGCGATCGTCGTCGATCTAACAGTGCTCGCAGAAGCGACGATCCGGATCGAACAAGCTTGTGGTTGGCGGTCAGGCTGCCAACTCAGAAACATTTGTCGAAGTCGTTCATCGAAGCTCGTCATTGCACGGGCTTCTTCTTTTGAGCGGTTGTACAGACGGGGGAAGCACCTCACATCTTGCCTAGACGACAGGCAGTATCGTTGGACACCACATGCGGCTCGATCCGCTTGGGACACAAAGACGATAGAGGGAGAAATGGCAACTGGCGACAAGCTCACCAAGCGAGAGGTGAAGGCTTTTCATGACGCTTGCGCCGCGGAAGTTCGCGGCTGTGAAAAGTTCACCTTGGAGTTACTGACCGGCGACTCCACATCTCGCATCGTGGCCGTCAGTCGCGACGGTATGCAATGCTGTTACGACGCAAGTTTCGGCGGTGATTGGATCGGTCAGTTCCTCGAAGACTTGCGTGCCGGCTGCTGGCAGTAAGCAAAAAAGAAGACCCCGGTGGAGTTGGACTTCGATGACCATGCGCACCGGTGCTCGTACCGACTCACGGCGTTCGTCCGGTGCCTTCAGCGGATGAATGCCTTGCGAGATCGGACTTAGTCAGTGTTGCTGCATGCGATGCCAGGCGATAGCCGAGTCGGTCCCGATTGACGGACCGGCTACTGCGAGCGCGTGCGGTGATGTTCTTCACACTGGGCGCGCCCCGCTTCGTGAGGCCGAGCAGTTGCGCCTCGCGTCGAGCCGCCGTGCGTCTCGCCTCTGACGGGCTGCGATTTCGCGCTATGTGAACTCCCCCCGATTGCGAGGACTCTTTCGTGCTCTGGAGGAGAGAATGGGTTGCCGAACGCCGTCTGCAGAACCTTGAGACCGGTCGTCGATGCCAAGATCTCCTTGGCGCCTGAACGACCGGAATGGGGCTGAGACCGTGAGTTCAGGGCTTGGCCGGAAACGACAGCAATCGCTGCGAATCCGTCAAAGCCATAGCGTCACGGTGTCCGCTCGACGCGGGGCGCGCTTTGCAGTTGCCATCCGTATAACCCGGCTCAGTACCGGCCCGTCGCGTCGGATGTGCAGTCCAAGGCCCATGCGATCGCTCTGACAATCTCCGCATGTCTCACGCTGTCTCTCTTCTGCGCGCCGCGCGTCTGGCGAACGCCACCAAGCCCTTCTTGGTTCGTGGCGGCTTCAAGCGCGAGCGCTGCGCGGGCTGCCGGCTGGTCCCGACGCACTGCATGTGCGTCTTGCGCACTTCGATGTTCACGCGCGCGGCGGTATGCCTGCTGATGGCCGACATCGAACCGCTCAAGCCGTCCAACACCGGCTGGTTGATCGCGGATGTGGTCGAGGACACTTTCGCCTTCGGCTGGTCTCGAACCGAACCCGATCCTGCACTTCTCTCCCTTTTGAGCGATCCGACCTGGGACTTCTACGTTGTGTTTCCAGGCCAGTACGCGGCGCCGGAACGTGTCGTGCACGCCGTTCGGACGCGCGCCGCAGGCCCTGTGGGCGCGACCAAACGTCCGCTGTTTGTTCTGCTGGACGGTACGTGGTCGGAGGCCCGAAAGATGTTCGGGCGAAGCCCTTATCTGGACCACCTGCCGGTGCTCAGTCTGGAGCCGGCCCGGACGTCTCAGTACAAGCTCCGTCGGTCACGTTGCGGCGACCATTTCTGCACGAGCGAGGTGGCCGCGCTGTGCCTGAATCTCGCAGGCGACCAGGTCGCCGGGCAGACGTTGGAGGCGTACTTGAACGTCTTCACGCACCACTACGTTCAGGCGAAGAACCAGCTGCCCATTGCCTGGGAAGGAGCAGCTCATCAGCGCTTGCACGAGGTAGTGGGTCGCCAGGGCGCGATGGAGCAGAGCGACGTCACGCTTGAAGCGACTCCAACTGCTTGACGGGCGATCGACAGCGCAACGCGATGGCCCTTGCAGACTGATACGACGTTTGAAATTGATCAACGAAAGCAGGCGGCGCCACTGCCGGCGCAGTAGGGTCGCATGGTCAAGATCCTGGGGCACTCGGCGTGCCGGCCTTTGTCTCGATGGTGATCGTGTTTTATCTGATGATCGCAAACCGCATGAACGGTTCCACCGCACCTGACTTCTGCGCCGGAGGCTTTAGATGAAGCGCATTGCCTTGCCCTGCGGCGAGACCCTGTCCGCACTCGGGCAGGGCACTTGGCGAATCGGCGAAGACAATCGCCGCCGCAAGGGCGAGATGGCCGCCCTGCGTCATGGCATTGACCTCGGACTGACCCTGATCGATACCGCGGAGATGTATGGGGATGGCCGATCGGAATCGCTGGTCGGCGAAGCCATCGCGGGCAGACGCGGGGAGGTCTTCATCGTCACCAAGGTCTACCCCCACAACGCCTCTCGTCACGCCATGCCGACTGCTTGCGACAACAGTCGGCGGCGCCTGGGTATCGAAGTGATCGACCTGTACCTGCTGCACTGGTCAGGCAGCGTTCCACTCGGGGAGTCGGTGGAGGCCTTCGAACGGTTGCAGCAAAGCGGCAAGATCCGCTACTGGGGTGTGAGCAACCTGGACCTGCGCCAGATGGTGGCGCTGGAGGCGGTGCATGGAGGAGCCGGGGTGCAGACGAACCAGCTCCTTTACAACCTGACACGGCGAGGCATCGAATGGGACCTACTGCCCTGGCTGCGCCAACGCCACATCCCAGTGATGGCCTATTCACCGTTCGAGCAGGGCGGGTTGTTGAAAGCGCCACGGCTCGTGAAGTATGCGAGGCAGCAAGGCATGACACCGGCTCAGGTCGCGCTCGCCTGGCTGCTTGCGCAGGACGGCGTGGTGGCGATACCCAAGACCGGCAGCAGGGAGCGGTTGGAGGAGAACGCAAGGGCACTCTCGCGACCGCTGACGCCTCAACAGTTGGGCGAACTGAATGCCCTGTTCGCGGCCCCAACCGGCCCCGTTTCACTCGAGATGATCTAGGACCCTGGCTCTTCAGCGCCTGCTGCTGCTCCATGGCATAACGCCTATCCTTCGGAGCTTGAAGAGGCCCGGTCAATCGCCACAGGGAGCGCAAAAGGCGCGGCGTTGGCCTACGGTGAGATCCCAGGCCCGACCCTGAGGTCCGTGATGCGCGTTCGCGCAGGCGGCGATACAGCTGAGGGTCCACGCCGCAGCGCTTTTCCCGATCAGCGCCGCGTTCTGCCATACCCGGCGGGCTGGACCCTCAAGTCGAAGGGCGGCTTACCGGCGACGCTCACGTACTCACACTCGCGGCCACTTCCAGTCGGCCACGAGCGGCCGCTTTCACGCCGCTCAATCTGCGGACCCGAAGTCACCCAGCAAAATCAAACGCAGTCCGGTGTGGGGGCATGCCCACTCCAAGCGAGTAGGGCAAGTCTTTGGTGTCCGTCAAAGAGCGGCGAGGCTGGTCTCGCTGGGTTCAATAAATTTCGGCGCGAGCTTTGCAATAGATCCGTTGCTTGTCTGTGTAGATCGACCGGCTCCGCTGGCGGCCCCTGGCGCTACCAACCGATCTCCCACGGCGGCGTGGGCTCAAAGCGCTGCACCAGGAAGTTGATGAGCGCGCGCACGCGCGTCGGCATCGTGCGGTTGGGCTGGTGCACCAGGTAGATGCCGAACTGGGGTACGACCTCGAACTCGCGCAGCAGCGGCACCAAGCGGCCGTGCCGGATGTCGTCCGCCGCGACATACACCGGCAGCGGTCCTAGGCCCAGCCCGGCGACCAGCGCGGCCTGGGTGGCATCCATGTCGTCGGTCTCGAGACGTGCGGTGAAATGCACGGTGTGGTCGCGCCCGTCGTGCCGCAGGGTCCAGACCCCTTTCGGCGCCAGAGGCGGAAACACCACCGCATCGTGGCCGGCCAGGTCGGCCACTCCGCGCGGCGTGCCGCGCCGTGCCAAGTAGGCGGGCGCGGCGCACATCAGCTTGCGGTTTACCGCCAGCTTGCGTGCCACCAGATTCGGGTCGGGGTCGTCCGACATGCGAATGCCGATGTCGAAGCGTTCCTCGCCCAGGTCGATCCTGTGGTTGCTGCACGAAAGCTTAATCTGGATCTCTGGGTGCCTGGACTGGAACTCGCCTAGCGCCGGCATCAGGTGGCGCAGCGCGAAGGCCTGCACGCAGGTCACGCGCACCAGCCCGGCCAGTTCGGACTGCGTCTGCTTCACCCGCTGCTCGGCATACGTAGCTTCGTGCACGACACGCGCGCAGTGCTCGTAGAAGATTGCACCGCCTTCGGTCAGGCTCAGCTTGCGTGTGCTGCGGTTCAGCAGCTTCAGGCCCAGGGACTGCTCCAGCGCGCTGATCTGGCGGCTGACCACGGACTTCGACAGACCGAGTTGCGTCGCGGCCGCGGAAAAGCTCTTCGCCTGCACCACCTGTGCAAACACGGACATCGCGGCCAGACGTTCCCTTAATTGCACTATTGAAGCAACAATGAGTTGCTGAAAGTCGTATTTACACCGAACGTGCAACGAACTAGATTCTGACGCATCGTGGAGCTTCAGGAGCAAGGCATGAGCGAAGACGTCATCAAGCTGGGTGAATTGCAGATCCGCTACCTGGTCGATGGTTCGAAGACCGATGGGCTGGGCGCGTTCGAGCTGACGGTGGCGCCGGGCGCCACAGTGCCGCCGCCGCACAGCCACAAACGCAACGACGAGTTCATCTACGGACTTGAAGGCACGCTCGGCTATTCGGTCGACGGTGTGACGCGGGAACTGACCGCCGGCCAGTGCATGTCGTCGCCGCGCGGTTCGGTGCACAGCTTTCGAAACACCGGCACGACGACGGCGCGCGCGCTGATCGTCATGACGCCGGACATCGGTGCACAGTATTTCCTCGACGTAACCGCGGTGACCAATGCCGGCGGCCCGCCGGACCGGGCCAAGCTGATGGACGTGATGTCGCGCTACGGGCTGGTGCCTGCGGCGCCGCCGCAGCCGACGGCGGCCGCGCCGGTGTGAAAGACTAGTTTCCGACGCTGCCATCCAATGCGTCGACGACCGCCATGGGTGAGATGTTGAGTTCATCGTCTCGAAAACCAGTCGCCGATCGCGCAAGGAGCGCGGGGGCGTCCGGCCAGCGCGGGCGGCGACGTTCGCGGCGCCGCGAGCGTCAGCGCGGGACGGAGAGCACCGCGGCCGCGAAGGCCGCGGGCTCGACGCCGGCGGGGCAGCCGGTGCCGTCGATCAGCGGCTGCAGCGCGGGCAGCAGGGCCTTCAGCAGCTGAGACGGCAGCGCGCTGGTGAAGTTGTACGCGGCCGCGTGCGGCTCCGGCACGTAGGCCATCAGCGTGCCGAAGTGGCGCTCGCCGATCAGGAACACGAGCGTGGCGGTGCGGTTGACGACGCGCGACGAGATCAGCACGCCGCCGCGGCCGTGGACGTCGAAGCGCTGGTCACCGGTGCCGGTCTTGCCGCCGATCGTCACCGGCGTGCCGTCGGGGCGAACGAGGGCGCCCTTAAGCCGCTTGGCGGTGCCGTCCTCGACGACGCCGATAAGCGCCGTGCGCAGCACGTCGGCCACCTCGGCCGGCATCACGCGCTCGGCCTCGGCCGGCCGGCGCGCCAACTGGGTCTCGTACGGCGTGCCGCGGGCGAAGCGCAGCGACTCGACACGCGTCACCGGCAGGCGCAGGCCGCCGTTGACGATGATGCCCATCAGCTCGGCGAGTGCCGCCGGGCGGTCGCCCGAGGCTCCGAGCGCGCTCGCGTAAGACGGGGTCAGTGCATCGAAGGGGTAACCGAGGCGGCGCCACGCGGCGTGGATCTCGGTGAACGCGTCGAGCTCGACCAGGTTGCGGATGCGGCTGTCCTGCGCCGACTTGTGGCGCGTCTTGAACAGCCATTCGTACGAGGCCTGGCGCGCGTCGGCGCTCGCCGCGACCACCTCGGACCATCCGGCCTGCGGATGCGCGCGCAGCTGCGCTGCCACCCATAGCTCCAGCGGGTGCACGCCTGCGAGGTAGGCGCGGTCGGCGAGCGACCAGCGGTCCGGCCCATGCCTGGCCGCCAGCGTCTCCAGCGCCGCATCGCTCGGCGCGCTGTTCGTCAGCCGGCCGGCGATGAACGCGCGCAAGCGGGCGGTGTCGGCCGTCGGCTCCATGCCGTACAGCGCGGCGGCCAGGCCCGAGGGCGTGCCGCGCGCATTGCGCTGCAGCAGCGTCTCGATCTCGGCCGGCGACTTGCCAGCGTATTGGCGGTGGAAGCGGCCGAGGAACTCGCGCCCTTCCTTGTCGGCGAAACGGGCCAGGAACTCGCGCCGCCGGGGGTCGTTCGGGTCGTCGATCAGCACCGTGTGCGCGCCGTCGCCGCGCGCGGTGACGTGATGGACCAGGTCGCGCATCAGCCGGATGAAAGGCAGGTTGACCGAGCGGGTCAGCGCCTCGCGCAACGTCATGTTGCGGCTGTCGTCGACCTTGTCGAAGTTGCCGAAATGGTGCAGCCCGCCGCCGGTGTGGAAGCCTTCGGCGGGGCTGGCCGAGTAGACGCGGTCCATCGCCTGGTCGAGCAGATGGCGCAGGCTGCGCTCCTCGTCGCGCAGCAACTGCTCGCGCGCCCAGCGGCCGATCGTGTCCTGCGACGGAATCGTCAGTGCGGCGAGGCCATCCTTCGACAATTCGGACCAGCGATGGTGCAGCTCGGCCACCATCTCGAGGTAGGTCGTCAGCGTGCGCAGCTTGGAGGTCGATCCGAGGTCGAGTCGCGCGCCGTCGTTGAGGTCGAACGGCTGATCGAAGTTGTCGGTCTGCACGCGCAGCAGATTGCCGGTCTCGCCTCGCTCGTACAGCGTGAAGCTGATGCGCAGCTTCGACGGGTCTTGCCCCGGATCGAGCAGGCGGAAACCGTACAGGCCGGCGGCCTGCGCGGCCTTCGGGTCGGCGAGGCCCCGCAGCAGCTCGGTTGCCGTGTGCTGCACGCGGCCGTCGAGCGGGCTGCGCACCGCCAGGTGCAGCCGGTCGAGGTCGTAGGCGCGCGACACGCCGAGCAGCGTCTGCAGCCGCGCGCGCACGAGCGTGCCGGCCTTGCGGTCGACGAACGATTGCGCGTCCGACCCCGGCAGACCGCGCTGCAGTCGCAACGGCTGCGTCAGCGCGACGTCGCGCAGTGACGGGGTGATGACGCCCGCATCGGCGAGCAGGCGCAGGTAGGCATCGGTGAGCTTGCGCAGTTCCGGCTCACCCTCGGCCAGGTAGTGCGACGGTCGGCGCTGCGCGACCATGAGCGACAGCGCCTGCTTGAAGGCCAGTGCCTGCGCAGTCGATGGGGCGGGGGCGCCCCGTGGCGCACCGAGCGCTTGCCGCACCTCATCGAAGTCGCGCCCGTACCACGCCCACAGGCCGTCACCGACGCCGTTGACCTCACCGAACCCGGCCTTGGCGGACAGCGGCACCGTGTTCAGGTAGTCGACGACGATCTGCTGCCGGCGCGGCAGGGTCTCGGTGCCGTCAAGATAGGCGCGCAGCGATGCTGATGCCATCTGGCGCACCTTCTGCTCGGCGCTCACCGTGCGGCCTTCGGCCGAATGGCGGTACTTCTCGATCTGCGTCGCGAGCGTGCTGCCGCCGCCAGCGGTGTGCGCGCCTGTCAGGCGCCGCAGCCCTTGGCCGACCACGGCCTTGCCGAAGCGATCCCACTCGACGGCGGGGTTCTTCATCGGATGCTGTGCGTCCAGGAGGTGCCGGTCCTCGATGAACAGGAGTGCGTCGACGAGCAGCGCCGGCACCGCGCCGAAGCCGTCGAACACGCGCTGCGGGTAGCGTGCGAGCGCGAGCGCATCGCCCCGGCAATCGCGCACGTCGAGCCCGGCCTGCACCGTCTCGCGGTACGGCGCGTGCAGCCCGCGGTCGATGAACTCGACCATGCGCGGTGACATGCGCGCCTGCGCGGTCAGCTCATAGCCCTGCGCCGACAGGCGCTGCACGAACTCGGGCACGCGCCGGTAGCCGAGACGCTCGTCAAAGGGCCCGGTGGTCGGGAACCGGGGCTGTGCAGTCGCGCCGGGCTGCACGGTGTAGCCGATCGCCGGCGCCTGCGCGCTCAGCCATCCGGCCTGTCGGCGCGAGGTGGTCGCTTCGTCGAAAATCAGCCAGCCGGCCACCGCCAGCGCGCAGATGAAAATCGCGCACACCACGAGCAGAGCGTTGCGGGTCCAGCGGGGTCGGTTCGAGACGGCCATCACAATGTGCGCGGGCGGCACGAAAGGGCTCGCCCGAGGCCGATATCGTGCCTACGCGCGACGCGCCCGGTCTGCACGTCTGGGCGCGTCTGGCGCCGCTTCTCGATCGATCGGACCGATCTGCCGCAGTTCGTGAAGGACGAGTTCGACGGCTTCCTGGAGTGCGGCGTTCTGGCCCACGGTTCCCCGAGGCTGCGCTGCGGCGACCCCGGGCATAGGTCAACAGCGCCAAGCCCTCGGTGGTGCGTGCGCTCCTCGAGCGCCCCAGTCCTGGGCCGCGGCTGTAGATATCTTCGGGCGGCGTCCTGTGCCTGGCGGGCTGGTGTGGCAACGAAATCGAGCGCTCCGCGTTCAACGACGAGATCGAAGCGATGGCGGCGTGAGCTGAATGGCAGCTATTGGGCGCTGAATTACGCGACCTGTCGGACCGCTTCGGGTCGAGTCTTGCCAGTCGAATCTGTCGTTGAGCAGCCGCGAAGCCGACGCTGCGATAGGCGAGCCGACAGTGCTCAGCTCGCGCGACTCAGCGGCGAGTTTCTGCGCCTCGACCTATCTCACTGAAGCGGGCTGGCGTGCGTTGGTGTTGGTGGGCTTGCCGTGTCGACCCACGCTACCACGTCGTTCTCGCCGTCAAGGTCTGCGCGCTCGCTGCGGAGAGCGCTTGCGGCCTGCGGCCGTCTTCGAACCCTGACTGCTGCGCTGCGCCGTGGTGCTCCGGTCTCGGGCAATCCCGCCCGACACAGACCGGCGAGGCGCTCTCCGATTCGGCGTTGTGGAGCCTGCGCCGGGTCCGCCGCAGCATCAGGAACACCGCTGCCGCCACGATCGGGATCGCCGCCCCGATCAGCAGGTCGGGCTCGATCGCCAGGCCGCCGGCCTTGCCGGCCTTCGCCGCGTAGCCCAGGAGTCCGACGACGTAGTACACGATCGCCGCCAGCGACAGACCCTCCACCGTCTGCTGCAGCCGCAATTGCTGCTTCGCGCGGCGGTCCATCGAGGCCAGCAGCGCCTGGTTCTGACGCTCGCGCTTGATATCGACCCGGGTCGACAGCAGGCCGCTCACCTGCGCCACCCGCTCCGACAGACCGTGCAGCCGCCGCGACACCGTCTCGCAGGTGGCGACCGCCGGGTTCAGGCGGCGTGCCATGAACTCGTCAATGGTCTGGATGCCCGCCAGCCGGCGTTCGCGCAGCTCGGCGATGCGCGTCGTGACCAGCGCGTGGTAGGCGCGGCAGGCGCCGAAGCGGAACTGGCTGGCGGTGAGTTCGCTTTCCAACTCGGCGGCCAGCCGGGTCAGCTCCTGCAGGAGCGCTTCGTCGTCGCCGGCATCGGCGGCGATCCTTGCGGTCAGCGTGGCCAGCGAGCGTTCGATCTCCAGGCAGCGCGGCGACAGCCGCCGCGCCACCGGCAGCGCCAGCAGCGCCATCATCCGATACGCCTCGATCTCGAACAGTCGCTGCAGCATGCGCCCGGCCTGGCGGGTGGTGAAGCTGCGGTTGCACAGCAGGACGCGCGAGAAGCCGTCGGCATGGACGCGGAAGTCGGTGAAGGCCAGGCCGGCCCCTTCGCCGACCTCGGCGCCGACGACGATGTTGCCGGCGAAGTGGCCGGAGAGCGCCTCCGCATCGGGCGACCCGTCGCCGGCGGCGATCACTTCCGCGTGCGCGGCCACGAGGGCGACGCCGGGCAGCGCGGCCACCCAGTCGGCGGGCAGCAGGGCGACCACCGGTTCGCTGAACGGTCGCCCGCTCGGGCCCGGCGCGAACAGCGTGATCGCGGAGAACTCGCCGTGGCGCTCCCACTTCAGCCGCACGGGGCCGATCTGCACGCTGAACTGCGTGGCCTGGCCGTCGGGCGGCTCGACCGCATGACGCTCGCACAGCGCGACGATATGCGCCAGCTCGCGCGCTCGGTCATGCGGTTCGACGAGCAGGGCGATGTAGCTCGCGCGCGAGGGCGTGCCGAGCGGCTCGGGCGGCCGCGCATGCACCTCGTCGGCCAGGGTGCGTCGCTGTGGATGGTCGGGTGGCAGCATGGTGGATTGTTCGAAACCCGTCTTGCCCGCGACGGTCATGGCGGTGCTCGAAACCTTGCGCCGCACGGGCGCTGCGCCTTCGCTCGGAGGGAGCGCAGCATATTGCAGATCCCTCCGCTTCGGATAGACGGCACGATCGTGCCGGTGTGCCGTGACCGCAGCCCCGTCACCGCTGGCTGATCGGCGCTGCCCTTCTGCGGCGAGGGCATGGGTGAGCGTCCGGCGGCCGAAAGGTACAGGCCGAGGCGATCGCCGCGACGGCGATCGGTTCCGGCTGTCCGCGGATCGCGACAATGGCCCGTCCGTACGGAGGCCCCACCTCGGTCCGACCGCCGCCGCTCGCCTGGAGCCGATTTGCAGCTTCCGATCTCCATCGACCCGAGCAGCACCTCGACCTTGCAGTCGCAGATCGTCGAGCGGATGCGTGCGCTCATCGAGCAAGGAGGTCTGGCGCCGGGCGCGCCGGTTCCCACCACGCGAGAGCTGGGCAAGCAGATGGGCGTCTCGCGCAACACGATCACGAGCGCCTACGAAACGCTGATCGGCCAGGGCTACCTCTACACCGAACGCACGGTCGGCACCTTCGTCTGCAAGACGCTGCCCGACGAATTCATGCGCCCTCACGACACCGGACTGCCGGCGCGCACGGGCAGCCCGTACCGCGCGATCAACCTGCCGCTTGCCTACACGGGCCGGGGCCCGCCCGGCCTGCACCGGCCCACGCCCGCCGGCATCACGGTTGATTTCGTGTTCGGGCGCTCCTCGGCGCGCTCGTTTCCCGAGAAGGCCTGGAGAAGGATCCTCACCGACTGCCTCGGCGGGGCGTCCGAGCGGATGAGCGAATACAGCCATCCGGGCGGCATCGCCGAGTTGCGCCAGCTCATCACCAGCCACCTCGGGCCGGCCCGCGGCATGGTGGTTTCGGCCGAGCAGGTGCTCCTGGTCGCGGGCTTCCAGCAAGGCATCAACCTCGCGGGCCACCTGTTCGTCGGCACCAACACGCCGGTCGTCATGGAGGCGCCGACCTACCGCGGCGCGGCCTTCCTGTTCGAAAGCTACGGCAGCCGGATCATCGCCGTGCCCGTCGATCAACACGGCATCGACGTCGGGCGCTTGCCGGCCGCAAGGGTCAAGCTCGTGTACGTCACGCCCTCGCACCAGTTTCCGACCGGTGTCACCATGCCGCTGCACCGCCGCCTGGCGCTGCTGGAATGGGCCGCGAAGGCGGGCGCCTACATCCTGGAGGTCGATTACGACGCCGACTTCCGCTACGAGGGCTCGCCCCTGCCGTCGCTGCAGTCGCTCGATCGCAATGGCTGCGTCATCTACCTCAACTCCTTCTCGCGCTCGATCGGCCCGGGTCTTCGCATCGGCTACGTGGTGGTGCCGCGCGATCTGATCCGGCCCGCCCTGACCGTCAAGTCCCTGATGGACAACGGGCTGCCCTGGCTGGAGCAGGCCGCGCTGGCGCAGTTCATGCGCGAAGGCAGTTGGGAGACGCACGTCAGGAAGTTGCGGCACACCTACGAGCTGCGCCGCAACGCATTGCTCGAGGCCTTGCGCGCCGAGCTGCCCGGCGCAGTGGTGTCGGGTGCCGAGGCGGGCACCCACGTGTACCTCACCTTGCCGCCGGGCGCGCCGCGTGCGGCGCTGGTCCAGCAGGCCTGCCGAGCCCTCGGTGTGGGCGTTTATCCCCTGGCGGACAGCCCGGCCTGGCTCTACGAGCACCTGGCAGACCACGAGCGCGGCCTGCTCATGGGCTACACCCACCTGAGCGAAGCGCAGATCCGGCGCGGCATCGCTGTTCTGGGCACCGCACTCGCAGCGTGCTGACCCCGGGGTCCGGGACGACCCTTAGGTGGCGCTGTCAGGCCCGGCAACCCTCGATCGGCGCACGGCGCCGCAACTGGCACCGTCGATTTTTCGCGCACTGGCTCTATCGCTGCGGCAGGCCTTCTCCTAACTTCGGCTCACGGTCGGCGCGCGCTGGCGCAGGGCAGCGAGACGATGTTGCCTCGACCGCGGGCGTTCATCCACCGTCGGCAACCGATCAGGAGTCTGCCATGTCAGCCCATTTCAGCGAGACCCGCACCGTGCGCGGCGCCTGCCCGCAGGACTGCCCCGACACCTGTGCCTTCCTGTATCACGTCGAGGACGGCAAACTCGTCGAAGTGACCGGCGATCCGGACCACCCGATGACACGCGGCGGCCTGTGCGTGAAGCTGAAGAACTTCGCCGAGCACCACTACAACCCGGACCGGCTGATGCATCCGATGAAGCGCGTCGGG
Source organism: Methylibium sp. (assembly GCF_013817345.1). GTDB lineage: Bacteria > Pseudomonadota > Gammaproteobacteria > Burkholderiales > Burkholderiaceae_C > Methylibium. Next base: position 3,853 of record NZ_JACDCW010000011.1, on the reverse strand, counting down.
CCCAAGGGATCGGGCCAGTTCGAGCGCATCTCCTGGGACGAGGCGCTGGCGCAGATCAAGTCGCGCTGGACCGACATCATTGCCGAGCACGGATCGCAGGCCATCCTGCCCCACGCCTACCTGGGCCACCAGGGCACGCTCAACGGCCTGACCGCCGGCGACGCCTTCTTCAACCGCCTGGGCTCGACGGTGGCGGAGAAGACGTATTGCGAGTCGGGCTCCTCGACCGCCTGGATCATGACGGTGGGCCCGACGGGCGGCCTGGACGTCGAGAGCCTCGCCTTCTCCAAGTACATCATCGTGTGGGGCATGAACATGCTCAACACCAACCTGCACGCTTGGCCGTTCATCCTCCAGGCCAAGGCGAACGGGGCCAGGCTGGTGGTGATCGACCCGGTGCGCACGCGCACCGCCAAGCAGGCCGACTGGCACATCCGCATCAAGCCCGGCACCGACGGCGCGCTGGCGCTGGGCATGATGAACGTGATCATCGGCGAGGGCCTGGTCGATCGCGACTACGTCGAGAAGTACACCCTGGGCTACGAGCAGCTCGCACAGCGCGCGGCCGAGTTCCCGCCCGAGCGCGTGGCGCAGATCACCGGCATCGCGGCGCAGGACATCGTGACGCTGGCGCGCGAGTACGCCACGGCGCAGCCTTCGGCGATCCGCCAGGGCGTGGCCGTGGAGCGGAGCCCGGGCGGCGGCGACGCGATCCGCGCCATCACCTGCCTGCCGGCGCTGGTGGGCGCATGGCGTCATGTCGGCGGCGGCACGGTCGAAATGCCGATCTGGGAGTTCCCCTTCAAGTTCGACTTCATGTGCCGGCCCGACTGGATCCGCCCGGGCACGCGGGTGGTCAACGAACTCGACCTCGGCGCGGCGCTGACCGGCGACATGGCGCTCGATCCGCCGATCAAATCGCTCTTCGTCTATAACTCGAACCCGGTGTCGCAGGCGCCGGCGGCGGGCCGCATCGTCGAGGGGCTGGCGCGTGAAGACCTGTTCACGGTGGTCAGCGAGCTGTTCATCACCGACACCGCCAAGTACGCCGACATCCTGCTGCCGGCGACGATGCAGGCCGAGCAGTACGACCTGATGGTCACCTGGGGCCACCTCTACGTGATGCTCAACCAGCCGGCGATCGAGCCGCCCGGCGAGTGCGTGCCGAACATCGAGATGTTCCGCCGCCTCGCGCGCACGATGGGCTTCGACGACGACTACTGGTCCCTGAGCCTGGACGAGATGCTGCTGCGCTCCTACGACTGGAGCGCGCCGCAGATGCAAGCATCACCCTGGAGGCCTTGAAGGAGAAGGGCTACATGCGCCTGAACGTGGGCCTGCCGCACGAGCGCGCGCCGCATGCGCAGGGCAATTTCAAGACGCCCTCGGGCAAGTGCGAGTTCGCATCGAGCCTGGCGGCCGGCGGCAACTTCGTCGTGCCGGTCTGGCGCTCGGGCTATGAAGGCATGCAGCCCGGGGACGCGGTGGACCCGGTGCCGAACTACATCGCGCCGGCAGAGATGAGCGATGCGTCGTCGGCTCAGCGCTATCCGCTCAACCTGGTGTCGCCCAAGCCGCATGCCTTCTTGAACACGCAGTACGGCAACGAGCCCACGCAGCAAAGGCGCCAGGGCGAGCAGATCATCGTCATCCATCCGCAGGACGCGGTCCCCCGCCGGATCGAGCACGGCAGCTATGTGCGCATCTTCAACGAGCGCGGCTCGTTCGAGGCACGCGCCGAACTCAGCGAAGACGTCTCGGCGGGCCTGATGATGACCAACGTCGGCCACTGGCCGGGCCTGAACCGGAGCGGCACGGCGGTCAATTCCACGACGCCTGCGCGGCACTGCAACCTCGGCCAGGCCGGCGCCTATTCCGACAACCTGGTGGACGTGCAGACGGTCTGAGGCCCGCCATGACCCACGTCGTGACCGACAACTGCCGCCACTGCCGCTTCACGGATTGCGTCGCCACCTGCCCGGTCGCCTGCTTTCACGTGAACGAGGTGCGCGTCTATATCGACCCTGCGGTGTGCATCGACTGCGGCGCCTGCATCCCCGCCTGTCCGGTCCACGCCATCGTGGAAGAGTTCGATCTGAGCCCGGACCAGCAGCACTGGATCGAGATCAATGCCCGCGAGTCCGGGCGCTATCCGACCGTGCGGGCGAAGCTGCCGCCGCTGGAGGGTGCGGCCGACCGGCGCCGCGAACTGGGCTACTGAGGAGCGCGGCCGTGACGGCGCAGGCCGCCAGCACGAACGCGGTGGGCGCGCCCGGCGAGCCGCTGCGCGTGGCCGTCGTCGGCAGCGGCCCCGGTGGCTTCTACGCCGCCGAGGCGCTGCTGGAGTGCGGCCTCGCAGTCGAGGTCGATCTGATCGAGCGCCTGCCGGTGCCCTACGGCCTGGTGCGCTTCGGCGTTGCGCCGGACCACGCCAAGCTCAAGTCCGTGACCGCCGTGTTCGACGGCATCGCGCGCGACCCGCGTTGCCGCTTCTTCGGCAATGTCGCGCTCGGGCGCGAGTTCACCGCGGAGCAACTGGCCGCGATGTACCACGCGGTGGTCGTTGCGGTGGGCGCCGACGCAGACCGCAAGCTCGGCATCGAGGGCGAGCACCTGGCGGGCGTGCACGCGGCCGGCGACTTCGTCGGTTGGTACAACGGCAAGCCGGAGTGCGCCGGGATGGACTTCGACCTTTCGCAGGAGGTCGTGGTCGTGGTCGGGCAGGGCAATGTGGCGATCGACCTGTGCCGCATCCTGGCCAAGCCGGTCGAGGACTTGCGCCGCACCGACATCACGCAGCATGCGCTGGATGCGCTGGCGGCGTCGCGGGTGCGCGAGATCCATCTCGTCGGCCGGCGCGGCCCCGTGCAAGCCCGGTTCACGCCGAAGGAGTTGCGTGAACTCGGCGCGCTGCCGGGCTGGCAGCCCGTCGTCGATCCCGCCTCGCTGGTGCTGAACGAGGAAAGCCGGCAGGAGCTGGCGCTTGCAGGCTTCGTTCACGCAGCGAAGAACTGCGAGATCCTGCAGGCCTTCGCAGCGCGCCCCCGCGAGGCCGAACGCACGCTCCATCTGCACTTCTACCAGGCCCCCGTCGCGCTGCAGGGGGGCAGCCGCCTGCACAGCCTCACGCTGGAAACGCAGAAGCTGGCAGGCCCCGCCGGCGATCAGCGCGCCGTGCCGACGGGGGAGCGTTCGAGCCTGCGCGCCGGCCTGCTGTTTCGAAGCGTCGGCTACCGGGGCTGCGCGGTGCCGGGCCTGCCTTTCGATACTCGGACCGGCACCGTCCCGCATCAGGACGGCCGGGTGATGAAGGCACCCGGCCATGCGATGAAGGGCTGGTACGTGACCGGCTGGATCAAGCGGGGGCCGACCGGCGTCATCGGCAGCAATCGGCTCGACAGCGTGGAAACGGTGGCGCGTCTCCTCGAGGACCTGCCAGCGCTGGCCAGGCCCAAGCCGGGACGCACGGCGCTGCTCGCCATGCTGAACGCCGCCGGGCACCGGGTCGTCACCTTCGACGACTGGCTGGCCATCGAGCGCGCGGAGCAGGAGCGAGGCAGAGCGCTGAACAAGGTGGCCGAGAAATTCGTCCGCGTGCCCGACATGCTCGCCGCGGCCGCCGGGCAGCTTGCGGAGCATGCACAGGCCTGACCCGCGGGATCACGACAAGCTCGGGCTCGTGGGGGCGCAAGAAGCCCAGCGAAGAAAGCTCAAGCCACACGCAAAGAAGGTAAGCGTGGCCTCAAGGCCCTCTTGACCGAGAAGCTGGGAGGGGACTACAGCAGGTCGCTTTCGCCGTCGTTGACCTCGTCGATGAACACGTCATTCGACCAAGCCAAGCCGATGGCCTTGT
>NZ_JACDCW010000010.1 GCF_013817345.1 Methylibium sp. | reverse complement strand
TCAGCGGCCGCGTTCCGGGCTGGTCGATCTTCTTGCGCAGGCGGCCGATGTGCACGTCGATCACGTTGTCCATCGGCGTGGCGCGTTTGACTTCCTTCCACACTTCGCGCGCGAGCGTGTCGCGCGAAACGACGCCGTGCGCGCGCCGCATCAGCAGCTCGAGCAAATCGAATTCCAGCGTCGTCAGCTCCACCGGCTTGGACGCGCGCGTCACGGTGCGCAAGGCGATGTCCATCGCGAGGTCGTGCACCGCGAGCCGCAGCACGACCTCGGCGCGCCCGCGGCGCAGCAGCGCGTGCAGCCGGGCTTCCAGCTCGACCATCGAGAAGGGTTTGGTGAGGTAGTCGTCGGCGCCGGCCTGCAGACCGGCCACGCGGTCTTCGACCTCGCTGCGCGCCGAAAGGATCAGCACGGGCAATTCGTTCTCGCGCTTGCGCAGTGCGTCGAGCACCTGCAGCCCGTCGCGCCCCGGCAGGCCCAGGTCGAGGATCAGCACGTCGAAGTGCTGCGCCGTCGCCATGAAAAAGGCCTCTTCTCCGGTGCGCGCATGGCTCACCTCGTAGCAGGCCGACTCCAACGCGCGATGAACGCAAGCGCTGATCGTTTCGTCATCCTCCACCAGCAGAACTTGGATTCCCACTCGGCAGTACTCCTGTGCCTTTGTGACCCGCGCTCGGTCGTGGATGAAGTTTTCCTGAAGAGTTGTTCAGGTTGATCCGGATCGCCGCATCCCGTCTCACACTGCTTCAAAGGCCCGCAATGTACGTCCATCTCCGCATCATCCGAACCGACAAAGCCCCACACACCGGCCGCGTCGCTAGTGGTCGTGCGATGCCTCACAGCAAGACGGGACGGGACGGTCCGGGGTAATCCCGAGCGTCGCCGCAACCCCTTGTTTCAACACCGAGAGCGAGAAGTACTCCGTGTTCGATACGACGACATCACCGCAGTCCCGCCCAGGCATGTCTTCCTTGTGGGAACGCATCCTGGTTGCCGTTACGCGGCACAGCCATCTGCTGATGGCGGTACTGATCACCGGCGTCGTCGCGCTGATGGTCCTGCCGGTGCCGCCGGTGGCGCTGGACATGCTGATCGCGCTCAACATCGCACTCAGCATCCTCTTGCTCATGCTCGCGATCTACATTCCCGCAGCGCTGGGCATGTCCACCTTCCCCTCGCTGATCGTGCTGACCACGGTGCTGCGGCTGTCGCTCAACATCGCCTCGACCAAGCAGATCCTGCTGCATGCCCATGCGGGCCAGATCATCGAAACCTTCGGCCGCCTCGTGATGGGCGGCCAGGTGATCGTCGGGCTGGTCGTGTTCTCGATCATCGCCGTGGTGCAGTTCATCGTGATCTCCAAGGGCGCCGAACGCGTCGCCGAGGTCGGCGCCCGCTTCACGCTCGACGCCCTGCCCGGCAAGCAGATGAGCATCGAGGCCGATCTGCGGGGCGGCTTCATCGACAAGCACGAGGCTCGGCGCCTGCGCGCCCTGCTCGAGCAGGAATCGCACATGCACGGCTCGATGGACGGCGCGATGAAGTTCGTCAAGGGCGATGCCATCGCCGCCATCATCATCGCGCTCGTCAACATCGTGGCGGGCATCTCCATCGGCGCGTGGGTGCTCGACATGCCGATCGCCGACGCCGGGGCGCGCTACACGCTGCTGAGCGTGGGCGACGGCATGGTCTCGCAGATTCCCTCGCTGCTCACCTGCGTGGCGGCGGGCATTCTCATCACCCGCGTCGCCGGCCAGGAAGGCAACCCGCGCAACCTGGCCTCGCAGATCGGGCAGCAGGTGATCGCGCAGCCGATGGCGCTGCTCGCTTCCTCCGGCATCCTGTTCGGCTTCATGCTGGTGCCGGGATTCCCCAAGCTGCCGTTCCTCCTGCTGGGCACCGTGCTGGCCTTCCTGGGCCTGCGTTCGTTGCGGCGCAACCGGGTCTTGCCGAGCTTGGACGGTGTGCGCACGCTCAATGCGGCCCGCGCCGGCGCGCCCGAGGCGGCTAACCTGCTGCCGTTCGAAGCGCCGGCCATCGTGGTTCCCCTGCTGCTGCGCATTGCGGGCAACCTGAGGGACCGGCTCTCTCCCGCCGCGCTGCAGGAAGCGCTCGAACGCGAGCGCGCCGATTTGCAACATGAACTCGGCATGCCGTTTCCGGAACTGCAGGTCCGCTTCGATGCCACCTTGCCCGACGACGCCTATGCGCTCGACGTCCAGGAGATTCCTTCGCGGCAGGGCAGCCTCTCGCAAGCCTTCGAGCCCGGCGCGACGATCGGCGCCGAGGCCCGGCTGGCCCACGAGGCAGCCGGCACGGTGCGCCTGCGGCCCGACGCCTTCGTGGGCACGCAGGAGATCAACGGCCTGCTCAAGCGCGTGCAGGCGCAACTGCCCGATCTCGCCGAAGAAGTCATGCGCACCCTGCCCACGCAGCGCGTGGCCGACGTGCTGCGCCGGCTGGCGCTCGAAGGGGTGTCGCTGCGCTACCTGCGCGAGATCTACGAAAGCCTGCTCACCTGGGCCGGCCGCGAGAAAGACACCGCCATGCTGTGCGAGTACGTCCGCATCGACCTCGGGCGCTTCATCTGCCACCGCCTGGTCGATGCCGAGCGCCGCCTGCACGTCATCACGCTCGATGCCGCTGCCGAGGCTCAGGTCCGCGGCGCCATTCAGCAAGGGCCCAATGGCGCGTACGTCGCGATGCCGCCCGACGCTCTGCAGGCCCTGTACGCGTCCACCGAATCCGCCGTGGCCACCGTGCCCGCCGAGCGACCCGTGGTCATGCTGGTCACGCTCGAAACCCGCCGCTTCATGCGCCGACTGCTTTCGCAGCGCTGGCCGCAGATGCACATCGTGTCGTATGCCGAGCTCCCGTCCGACCTGCAGATCCAGCCGATCGCGCGCATCGGTCTGCCCAACGCCGCGCCGCTGCGCGCGGTGTCCGAGTAAGCCGTGGATACACCCGCCCTCCTCGAGTTCATGAACCGCGGCTTGCTGCTCGCGCTGTGGGTCTCGCTGCCCACCGTCGCAGCGGCCGCAGCGGTCGGGCTGCTCGTGGCCGTCGTGCAAGCCACCACGCAACTGCAGGACCAGACCGCCTCGCAGGTGTTCAAGCTGATCGCCGCTTGCATCGTGCTCGCGCTGACCGGCCGCTGGCTCGGCGTGAGCATTCTCAATTTCGCCGACGAGATGATGCGCGCCGGCGGTTTCCACGCGCCCGCCGCCATCCTTTAGGAGCCTGTCCATGCGCGCCCACCGTCTCGTGTTCCGTTTTGCGCTGACTCTCTTGATGGCCACGTGTGCGAGCACCGTGCACGGCGGCGAAGTGCGCTGGAAAGGCACCGAGTTCTCCTACACCGCCAAGGGCAAGAAGCTCGAGGAGTTCCTGCGCGAGTTCGGCGCCAGCCAGGGCCTGATGGTCGTGGTGGACAAGCAGGTCCAAGGCACAGTCAACGGCAAGTTCAAGCTGCTGCCCGGCAGCCTCATGGACCTGATGGCCGCGTCCTACGGTTTCATCTGGTACGCGGAAGGCAATGTGCTTTACGTCAGCCCGGCGAGCGACGTGCGCAGCGAACTCATCCGCCTGAGCACCGCCAACGTGGCGCGGCTGCGCCAGGCGCTGGAGCAGCTCGACATCCCCGATCGCCGCTTCCCCATCGTCTACGACAGCCGGCACAACACGGCCCTCGTCTCCGGCCCCAGCCGCTACGTCGACCTGGTGGCGCAGACTGCGCGTTCCGTCGATCGGAACGACAACGTCGTCGGGTCGACCGCGGTGGTGCGTGTGTTTCCGCTGCGCTATGCTTGGGCGGGCGATCTCACCTACACGCAGGGCGGGCGCGACCAGACGATCCCCGGCGTGGCCTCGGTGCTCTCACAGGTTTACGGCGCCTCGCCGGTGCGCACGCTTGCTGCGCCCGCTTCGCCAAGCCGCTCGTCGCCGCTCGACGCCTTGTACGGCCTCGGTCTCAGCGGGCAGGCTCCGGGGTCTGCCTACCGCGGCCGCGCGTCGGTGTTCGATGCCGACACGCGAGCACCCGCCGCACAGTCGTCTTCGCCCGGCGACACCTTGCCGCAGTTCACCGCCGATGGCCGCATGAACGCCGTGATCGTGCGCGACGCCCCCGAGCGCATGAAGGACCACGAAACCGCCGTGAAGTCGCTCGACGTCAAGCCGGGCCTGGTCGAAATCGAGGTGCGCATCATCGAAGTCAACTCCGACGCGCTGGAGGCCCTGGGCTTCGACTGGCGCCTGCGCACCGGGCGCGTCGATCTGCAGGTTGGCCGCGGCAGCCTGCCCACGCTGAGCTGGGGCACCGCACTCGCCGACGGCGCGCCCACGATCGGGCCGAACGGTGCACAAACCCTCTCGCCCTCGCCCAGCGTGGTGCTCACCACCGTGCTCGGCGACGCCGGCCGCTTCCTCATCGCCCGCGTCAATGCGCTTGCGCAGGAAGGCCGCGCCAACATGCTGGCCAGCCCGAAGATCATGACGCTCGACAACGTCGAAGCGGTCATGGAAGACATCAGCACCTTCTTCGTGCGCGTGGCCGGCAACCTCGACGTTGATCTGTTCGACGTGTCGGTCGGCACTTCGCTGCGCGTCACGCCGCTGATCGTGACCGAAGGCGACCAGCAGAAAGTCAAGATGGCCATCCGCATCGAAGACGGCGTGCTCACCGGGCAGGCGGTCGATCAGATTCCCGTCGTGCGCCGCAGCACCATCACCACGCAGTCGCTCATCGCCGATGGCGAGGCGCTGCTGATTGCCGGTTATTCGCAAGAGAGCGACACGAGCGACGAGGCCGGCGTGCCGGGCCTGTCTGCGTTGCCCGGCGTGGGCCGGCTTTTCAAGTACACAGAGAAACGCAAGAGCCGGGTCGAACGCTTCTTCCTGCTCACGCCGAAGGTGGCGGCCCTATGAACACGCAAACCTTCGGCGGCATGGCCGCTGCGCAGCGCGCGCAGCAAACCTTCGCCAACCTGCTGCAGTCCCCCATCCTGAATGCCGGGGCCGCCGTGCCTCGTCTGCACCCCTGTGCCGTGCGCGTCAGCGCGGGCCTTCACCGCGGCGCAGCGCTGCGGCTGCGCTCGGCGGCGCGCGTGGGCAGCGCGGACGACAACGACATCGTGCTGCGAGACGCCGGCGTGCGGCCTCATCATGCGGAACTGCGGCGCGTGGACGGCGTGTGGTCGCTGTTCGCCCTTCCCGGCGGCCTGGCTTTGCCGCCGAGCGAGAGCGGCATACGCGGGCGTTTCATGCGCCAGCGCCTGGTCATCGGCAGCGCCGAGCTGGTGCTCACGCAGGCCCTGCCGCCCGAGCCCGCACCGAAGCGGCTGCGTCGCTCGCTGGGGCGCGGCGTCGCGCCCGTGCTGCTCGCGCTGTCCGCCCTGCTCACGGCCGGTGTGGTGGTGCAACTCGTGCGCCCCGCTTCGGCCAGCATGCCGCTGGACACACGCAATCTGGCCGCACAAGGCTGGCCCGACGTGAACCTCGTGGCCGCCCCCGACTCGTCGCCGCTGGCGACCGGCTACGTGGACGACGCCGCCTCGCTCGCACGGCTGCGGCTGTGGCTCGAGCAGGAGAAGCTGGCGCACGCCGGCCTGCAGGTTCGCGTGGGATCCGAGCTCGCGATGCAGGTGCGTGACGCGCTGGCCGACCCTAGTTTGAGCGTCGCCTACCGCGGCGCCGGCACCGTGCGCGTGCAGGGCACATCGGACGACATGGCGGTGCGAGACCGGCTGCGCCTGCTCACGGCCGACCTCGCAGGCGTCGTGCGCATCGATGACCGCGTTGCGTTCTATCAGGTGCCCAACACGGCGCCGCGCCAACACGCTTTGCCGGTGCAGATCGTGAGCGTGGTTCCGGGCGAGAACGGCAACTTTGCGGGAGCCGACGGCGCGCGCTACTTCGTCGGTGCCGTGCTGCCGGATGGCGCTGAAGTGATCGCCATCGGACCGGAAGCGATCGAGTTCGCAGTGGGCAAGAACCGCATCACCTACCCCTTGAATTGACACAGGAGCTTCGGTATGTATTCCACGCCAAGACAACCCGACCAAGTCCCCACTAGTTTGGCCAACCAGATCCTTGCCGACGACACCGAACAACTGCTCCAGTCGCTACATGAAAGCCTAACCGAGGCTCAAAAGGCGATGCAGGCCGTTGAAGGCGATCCAAGCAAGGCCGCGGCGAACCAAGATGTGTCGAGGCGGTTGGACTCGGCGTTCGAAGTGGCTCGAAGGATCCTGGGAACAGCCCGGGCCTCTCGTGCGCAACGGACTTGACTCTCATCAACCTTCAAGGAGATCGACATGACACAGCTGACGCAGATCCAACAACTCGCCCAAATGAACGACAAAGCGATTGCGACTCAAACCGCGATCATGTCCGAATCAAACAGGATGAACACGGCAATGGTCATGCTTCAAGCCAAGATGGACGGTGCCAAGCGACTCCAGAAGTAATCGACTCATCAAAAGGGGTGTCGCCCTGCGGCGCCCCTTTTTTCCCTTGCATTGCACGCCCACGAAGGCCCTCCATGGAAGACGACGACGACTCCGGCATTTCGAACCCGCTCGTTTCAGGCACTCACTACCGTCTGTTTCTGAAGATCGCCATGCTGGGCACCGAACTGCGTGAGTTCGCCTGCGCGGAACAGATTGCGCGGACGATGCTGGAAGTTCGCCCCGACCTTCCCTACGCCAGCATTTCCCTCGGCATGAACGACTTTGCCGCGGGCCGCAAGAACGATGGAATTCGCACTCTCGAAGCGACGGTAGAGCGCTTTCCGAACAGCCAGCTCGCCAAGGCAACGCTCGGCGTGTGCCTTCTCGACACCGACCGCAGCGGCTGGCAGCAGTTGCTCCAGTCCGTCATCGATGACGGGCGCGACGAATACGCCATCGGCCTGGCCTGCGCCGTGCTCGGCCGCCCCAACGGCTACATCGACCCCACGCCATCCCCTGAGCCCGCGCCCAGCGTGCCAACCCACGCCATGTGGGCCTGAGCGCCCGCCACTTCTATTTTTTGGAGGCTGTATGGAATTTGCAATGTCGGCGGCGACTGCCACCCCTGGATCGACCGGAGCGGGCCTTGCATCCACCGCGCAGCATGAACGCGGACAACGCTTCGCGCAGTTGCTGCAAGCTGAACCGCAGCGCGAGAACTTCTACGCCGACGCATCCGCGGCGTCGCCGAGCACGAGCAATCCCGTCTCCACCTTCGTATCGCAGTTCAACCCGAGCGAGTTCCTGCCGGACGTCCTGCCTGACGCGCTGCAAGCCGAAAGTTGGCATGGTGCGGGGGGGCACGAGATGTCGGCGGTCGAGAGCTTTCAAATGACAAACGACCGCATGATCGCTTTTCAGGGCGAAATCCTTCGCATGTCGCTGATGGTGGAAATGGTGGGCAGCGCCAAGCAAGGCGTCACCACCATTTTCCAGCAGCAGGGGTGAGGCGATGGCGGCCCCCTCGATGCAAGCGCGCAGGCCGGCGATCCGGGGCTGGGCGAGCGCGGCCCTTCTGGTCTGTCCGGCTGCAAGGCCGAACTGTTCGGCAAGGTGGACGAGGCGGATGCCAACGCCGCCCTGACCATCCTCTACAGCGAAGGCATTGCCGCCACCAAATCGCCCGCAGGCGACGATCTCTGGCGGGTCGAGGTCGACGAGAAAGACCACCAGCACGCGCTGCAGGTCACGCGCAACCAGGGCGTGCCGCGCGAGCGCTTCGTCTCGATGGGCGAGCTGTTCAAGAAGGAAGGGCTCGTCTCCACGCCGTCCGAAGTGCGCATGCGCTACATCTTCGCGGTCTCGCAGGAGCTTTCCAACACGCTCTCGCAGATCGACGGCGTGACCTCGGCGCGGGTGCATCCAGTCATCCCCATCAACGATCCGCTGTCCGACCGCGTGCAGCCATCCTCTGCCGCGGTGTTCATCAAGCACCTGCCCGATGCCGATCTTCAGCAGATGGCCCCGGCCATCAAGACGCTGGTCACGCGCAGCATCGAAGGCCTGAAAGTCGATAACGTGTCGCTCACCTTCTTAGCGTCCCGCGCACCGGTTCAGGCGGTGTTGACGCAGCCCGCCAGCCTGCTGCCGGGCGATCCCGTGGTGTCGTCGCTCGCGATCCTGCTGGCCTGCTGCCTGGCCCTCACTTGGGGCGTGATGGGCTGGCGCATGTGGCGCAAGCCGTCCCATCCGCACGGCATGTCCGCGCTGATGCCGGTTTCCACGCATCGCAACCAGGCGCCGAACAACGCGGTTCATCGCCCCGGCCAGTGGTTCGAGCCTTCCGCGAGCGCTGCGATCGATGCGCGTTCGGCCAGCCCCATCATGCCGCCACGCTTCGACGCCGCCCGGCCGGAAACATTCGCCGAGTCCGGCGCGGACGCCAGTTTCGGCGCACCGCGCTGAGCTGACCCGTGTCGCCGCCGAGCGCCGAAACCGAACACCGGCAAGCGGCCATGGACACTGCGGCCCCTCTCTCCAAGCCCTTGCCGCTGCCGACGCAGGCGCAGGCCTCCTGGGCGCAGTTGCTGCTGCGCTTCAACCTGCAGCCGGCGTCCTATGCCGATGAGAGCTGGCTGCCCGAATGGGCGGCAGATGCGCGAGAGCCCGTGCTGCAGGAACTGTCGCTCGCCATGTTGCGCGAACACGGGCTCGAAACCTCCTGTGACTGGTGGCTCAACGACCGCGCCGCGCGCCTGTTCCTGATGGACCGTCCCGCGCGAGCGCGGCTTGCGCTGACGGCGGGCATTGCGGCTCACCGCGACAGCCTGCGTCAGGTCGTGCGGCAGCAGCACCTCACGGCCTTGCGTGGCGCGCTCGGCGACGCGCTCGACACCCTGTGGCTGCCCGTCGCTGAAGCTGTGGAGCACGCGCCCGTGCCGCTGTACCTGCACTGGGAGCCGCTCAACGGCGTGGCGCTGAGGCAGCGCATTCAGCACGACGGCTATCACCAATTGCTGCGTCTTCTCAATGCGCAAGATCCCGTGCAGCGCCCGGCGGCCCTGCGCGCCGCGTTCTGCGCGCCCAAGGGGCTCTCGCTGCAAACCCTGCCTTGCTTGCCCCGACAACGCACCGAGCGCTGGGTTGACGCGATCGTCAACGACATTCTTCCTCGCTGGACGCCCACATGGACCTGGTTGTTCTGATCGATCTCCCCGACTTCATGGTCGCCAGCAAGAGCCGGCTCCTGAAGAAAGCACAAGCCGGCGCGGTGACGGAGGCGGCGGACCTCCTGGTGCGCGCCCGGTCACGCGACGAGCTGATGCTCAAGCAAACCCTCAATGGCTACGAGCAGGCGCGCCAGCGCGGCCGCCGCCAGGGCACCGCGCAAGCGCAGGCCGAGTGGTCGGGCCGGCTGGCTGCCGCTGCGGCCGCACGGCAGGTGGCCCTGCGCGACCTGGCGCCCGCCATGGTGGACATGGTGGTCGATGCGACCGCGGTCGTGCTCAGGAGCGCCAACCGCCGCCAGCTCATGGCCGGCGCGCTTCAAGCGGTGGACGGGCTGCTCAAGCAGGCGCGCTGGGCTCGTCTGCGGGTGCATCCGTCGCAGGCCGAGATGGCCCGCACTGCGCTCGGCGAGTTCGATGCCAAACAGTGCGGTGCGGGGTTGGTCACGGTGATCGCCGATCCCGCAGTGCAATCCGAAGACTGCATCTTTGAAACCGATGTAGGCATTGCCGATGCCGGTCTCGACGTGCAGCTCGCCGCCATCCGCTCGGCGCTGGAAACGACGGTCGCCTCGCTGGTCGAGCAGGCGCCGGCGCATGCCGGTCTGCCGCTGCAGCAACAACCATGAACAGCGACGCCACCCTCGACGCGGAGCGCGCGCCGCACGCTGGCGCCCGCGACCTGCCCGCCGCCGGTGCCGCGCTGCGCGATGCCGGTGCCGGCCTGCGCGATGCGGTGGCGCGCGCACTGGGCACCGTGGCACCGGTGGCGCTGTGCGGGCGCGTGGCGGAAGCCCGCGGCACGCTGATCCGCGTGGCGGGGATCGATGCGCGCATCGGCGAACTTTGCGAGCTGCGGCTGTCGGACGGCCGCGTTCAGCTCGCCGAAGTGACGGGCCTGGCCGACGAATGCGCCCTGCTCATGCCGCACGGCGAGCTCGACGGCCTGTCGCTCGGCGCGCGCGTGGTGCCGCTGCGCCACGGCCACCGCGTGCCGGTGGGCGATGCGCTGCTCGGCCGCGTGCTCGACGGCTTCGGGCAGCCCATCGACGGCCGCGGCCCGCTCGATACCAAGACCTGGCGGCCGGTGAATGCCGCCTCTCCGGCCGCCCTGGACCGCGCTCCCGTCACCCGCCCTTTCAACACCGGCGTGCGCACGATCGACGCGCTCATGACGCTCGGCCAGGGCCAGCGCATCGGCGTGTTCGCGCCAGCGGGCGTGGGCAAGAGCACGCTCGCCGGCATGCTGGTGCGCGCCTGCGACGTCGATGTGTGCGTGGTCGCGCTGGTCGGTGAACGCGGCCGCGAGGTCGGCGAGTTCGTGCAGCACACGCTCGGCCCCGGAGGCATGCGGCGGTCGGTCGTGGTGGCCGCCACGAGCGACAGCTCGGCCGCCGAACGCGTCAAGGCCGGCTTCGTCGCGACCACCATCGCGGAGAGCTTTCGCGACCGCGGGCTGCGGGTGCTTCTGGTCATGGACTCCGTGACACGGCTCGCCCGCGCATTGCGCGAGATGGGCCTGGCCTGCGGCGAGCCGCCCACCCGGCGCGGCTTTCCCCCCTCGGTGTTCGCGGTGCTGCCGCGGCTGCTCGAGCGCGCCGGCAACGCGGCCACCGGCTCCATCACCGCGCTGTACACGGTGCTGGTGGAAGGCGAGGACGAGACCGACCCCATCGCCGAGGAAGTGCGCTCCATCCTCGACGGCCACATCATCCTGTCGCGCGCCATCGCCCAGACGCCGCAGTACCCGGCGATCGACGTGTTGGCCAGCCTGTCGCGGCTCATGCCGGCGGTGGCCTCCGCCGAACAGCAGGCCGCGGCGCACCGCATCCGCAGCCTGATCGCGCGCCACCGCGAGATCGAGCTACTCATTCGCGTGGGCGAGTACCGCGCCGGCAGCGACCCGCTGGCCGACGAAGCCATCGCCAAGCTGCCGGCGATCCAGACCTTCCTGAACCAGGCGCCCGACCACCCGGCAAGCGCGTCCTCGAGCTTGCAGCGACTGATGGAGCTGGCCGCATGAGTACGACGGTGCTCGACGGGCTGCTGCCCATCCATGCCTCGCGCGAGCGGCGCGCGCTTCGCGTTTATCACGAGCAGAACCAGGCTTACGAGCTGGCGCTCGCCGCCCAGATGCACGCCGCCTTGGCGATGACGCGCCTGCAGCATTCGGCCAAGGCGTTGCTCGACGCCGTGCTCGAGGGAGGGGCCATGAACGCCGGCGAGGCTCAGGCTGCACTGGCGCAAGTCGAGGTCTTCGAGCGGCAGATCGAAGCAGCGCGCCTGGAGTTGGAGGCGCTCACGGCCAAGACCCAGACCGCGCTCGATGCCGCCCGCGAAGCGCGCCGCGTTTATGCCGCCAAGGTGCGCACCCATCACAAACTGACCGAAGCCTGCCGCCATGAGGCGCAGCGTGCGGCGCGGCTTCACGGGCAGCGCTCGGAACAGCGCGCTGACGACGAGTTCAGCGCGCGCTGGCAAAACCAATCGCTTCACAGGAACGCCGCATGAACCCCCTCGATGCAGCGCGCCTGCGCCTCGCCACCACGCTGCCCGATGGCAGTGAACGTCCGCCCGCAGCGCAACGCTTCGAGCAGGCCCTGCAGCGCCCGCGCGACGACGGTGGATCCGGCGACCAGCAAGACCGCGAAGGGCGCTCGCCGCGCAAGACGCCCGGCAGCTTGTCGGAGCAGATGGAATCGGCGCGGTCGCCCAACGTCATGCACTGGTTTCGCCAATCGCTCGACCACGGCTTGCCGGATGCCGAGCGCCACGGCCCGGTGCTCGAGGCCTTGCTCCAGGACATCGCCGGCGGCGTGCGGGCCGGCCGGCGCTTGCCGGGCGACCGCTGGCGCCTGACCGTCCGCCTGCGCCCGGAGGTGTTGCCGCTGACCGAAGCCGACATCGCCTGCGTCGGCGGTGAACTTTCGGTGGCGCTGCGAACAGCCTCCGAGAACGCCTACCGCGCACTCGTCGAAGCCCTGCCCTCGCTGAACGCGGCGCTCGAGCAGCGCCAGTTCGGCAACCCGCGAACCATGGTGTTCCTGATCGGCCCGGAGGAACTGCAATGACTGCTCTGCGCGCCCCCGCAGCTTCGCTTGCCAGCCATCCCGCACTGCCGCGCGTGCCAGTGTGGGTCGCCGAAGCCTGCCGCGTCTTCTACGGGCGGCAGCTCGAACCGCTGATTGTTGGAAATGACACCTTCACCGTGCGCTTCGAGGAAGTGCTCGCGTCGCGCGCCGGCATGCAGTTGCATGTGCGCTGCGGCGGCAACGACTTCGAACTGCAGATCATCCAGCCGGCCGTGATGGCCGATCTGGGCCCGGCGCTGACGCAGGGCGTACCCGAACCACTGCGGCGTGCCGCCGTGATGCACGCCCTGCAGCCCTTGTGGCAGGCGCTCGAGCAACGGCTGGGAGCGACGCTCGAGCTGCTCTCGCTCGATGGCGCGGTGCCGGCCTGTTCGCCCGACGAGGCGCTGGGTTTGCGCCTCGAGCACGGTAGCGAGAACGGCGGGCCGGCCGCGCAAACCGCCCTACTGTTGCGCGCGCTGCGGCCGATCGGCTGGCGCCGGCTCGCCCGGGCGGGTACCGCCGGCGGGCTGATCGAGTCGCCCGCTGCGCTCGATGTTCCCGTGGAGGTGTCGCTCCAGTGCGATCCCGTCGGCGTGACGGTGCAGGAACTGGCGAGCATGGAAGCCGGCGATGTGCTGCTGCTCGACGCGCGCGCCGACCGGCTGCGCAGCCTGCCCGTTCGCCTGCTGCTCGGCAGCACGCTCCTGCCCCACATCAGTGCCGTGCAGTCGGGCTGCCGCCTGGAAGTGACGAGCGTGCTGGCAGCGAACGCAGCCCATGCCGAGCCAGGCCGGCCCCCTTCAAGGAGACACGAGATGAATGCTTCCGACCCGAAGAGCGCGCCCGAAGCGGGCGATACCGAATCGCAGATGCCGGCGGGAGGCCCGCCCGACATCGATGCCGTCATGATCGATATCGAGCTGGAACTGGGACGGCTGTCGCTGCCCCTGTCGGCATTGCGCACGCTCGCTGTGGGGCAGGTGTTCGAGACCGTGCAGCCGATCGAGGGCAACGGGGTGGTCCTGTGGTGCGGCGGGCGGCGGCTGGGTCTCGGCCAACTCGTGGCCATTGGCGACCGTCTCGGCGTGCGCATCGCGGCGCTTCAGCCCGCACCGGTCGATCCGAGCGGAGCCGGGCGCGCTGCGGCATCGGCCACGCCAGGCAACGCAGACGAAACCGACGCCGGAGCGACCGCTTCCGCCGCCGCGAGCGAAGCGGTCATCACACCGATGGCCAGCGCCTGATCCGGCCTGCAGCATGACCGAGTACCTGCCGATCCTCATCGCCATCGGCGCCCTGGCGCTGCTGCCGTTCATCGCGCTGATGGTCACGAGCTTCGCCAAGATCGTGATCGTGCTCGGCCTGCTGCGCCAGGCGCTGGGTCTGCAGCAGGTACCGCCGAACATGGTGCTCAACGGCATTGCACTGGTGCTTTCGCTGTACGTGATGGCCCCGGTGTTCATCGCGGCCGGCGACAACCTGAGCAAAGCGGGGCTCGGTATTTCGTCTTTCAAGACGATCGAAGACCTGGACGGCGCCTACGCCGCTGTGTCCGCGCCGCTGCGCAACTTCCTGTTCAAGCATTCGGAAGTGCGCGACCGCAAGTTCTTCCAGCGCACTGCGTCGCGCCTGTGGCCCGAGGAGGCCGCGCGCAATCTGCAGGAGAACGACATGATGGTGCTGGTGCCGGCGTTCACCGTGAGCGAGCTCTCGGAAGCCTTTCGCATCGGCTTCATCATGTTCCTGGCCTTCCTGATCGTCGACCTGATCGTTGCGAATGTGCTGCTGGCGCTGGGCATGGCGATGGTCTCGCCCACCATCATCTCGGTGCCGTTCAAGCTGCTGCTGTTCGTGGTGCTGGAAGGCTGGGCGCGCTTGCTGCAGGGCCTGGTGCTCGGCTATCAATGAGTGCGCGTGCCTGCCGGCGCGGCCCGCGCGCGCTGCTGTCTGCGTTGTGCCTGGCAATAGTCGGTGCGAGCGCATCGGCGCAAGCGGCCGGGAGCATCTTCCTGTCCACCACTTCGGGCGGGCTGCCCTCGTATTCGCATGAGCCCGACAGTCCGGGCAGCGAGCCCTACCTCACTCTGGCCGAGCCGCCGCCCCGCCCGCGACAGCGGCTGTCGATCCCTGCGCTCCGGCCACGGGCATCGGAGCGCCGCGCTTATGCCGGTTTGATCACGCCCACGGTGCGCGAACTGGTAGCCGCCGCGTCACGCGCTTACGGCGTGCCGCATGCGCTGCTACTGGCGGTCATGCATGCCGAGTCCAACTTCAACCCGGCGGCCAGGTCGCCGGTCGGCGCGATCGGGCTGATGCAGATCATGCCGCCCACCGGCGCGCGCTACGGCGTGCGGCAGGGGCTGGCCGACCCGGTGAACAACATCGACGTGGGCGCGCGCTACCTGAAGGATCTGCTGGAGCTGTTCAAGGGCGACGTGCAGCTCGCGGTTGCCGCCTACAACGCCGGCGAAGGCGCCGTCATCAAGTACGGCCGGCGCATCCCGCCCTATGCGGAAACCCGGGCCTATGTGCCCAAGGTGATGTCGCTGTATGCGCGCTACCTGGGCGACGCGCCAAGCTTGAAGCTCACGTCCTTGCCTTGACGCACCGGCGAGGCGCGTGAGCGTGCCGCTTCTTCGCGTCGGGTGGCTTGAGGAACATGCTCGTCGTCCCCGGCTGTTCGCGGTGAAGAGCGCCCAGCCGGGAACGACGAGTTGCCTGCCGCTCCCCATCATCGATCGGCCGACCGGGGCGGCGGGTGCGTCAGGCTGCAGATCTTGTTTGCAAGAACTCGAACTTCTGTCGCGTCCGGGCCAGCGCGTCTTCCGGGTCAGCGGGCTGGCCGGCCAAGGGAATCGAGTTGCTGGCCAACATCGCCATGAAAGCCTTGTCGGCAGCTTCCTCGGGTGTCAGATTGGCAGCGTAGTGGTCGATGTACTCGAGCCCGATCCCGTGGTTCTTCACGGCGGCCGCGAACTGATAGGCGCTGTCGTCGGAGCCGGAGGAGTGCTTCAGGCGCGCCGCGAGTGCCGCCATGAATTCGGGAGCTGCGATCTCTTCCCTGGACAAACGGCCGGCGAATGCCACCGCGTCTTCTTCCGTCATGCCGAGCGCGGAGCATTGGGCCGCGTAGCTGCGGGCCTGCTTCAGGATCTCTTGCTTCTCCGAAACCCCCACGGCGTCCGGGTTCTCGGTGTTCAGAGCCAGGTTTTGATGTGCATTCAACCGGGCGGCGAAGGCGCTCATGAAAACCGGGTCGTTGGCCTCTTCGAGGGTCAGAGTCTTGCCGATCTCCTCTTCTGCGGGCACCGTCAACCGGTTGCCATGCGCGTTGTCGGCTGCGCGCAGAGCCGCCACGCCCTTGGCACCGGCCGTGTCCTCGGCAGCCGTATTGGCCGGCCTTGTCTTGTCGGCATCGCGAGCCGCTGAGCCAGCAATTGCGTCCACAGCGGCGCCGGCCCCGATGGCAGCAGGAAGGTCCTTGTTCGGCGGTCCATCCGCACCTGCACCTGCACCTGCACCTGCACCTGCACCTGCGCCTGCGCCAGCACCGCCCGTCAGAGCTTTAACGGTGCCGATGGCTGCGGCGCTCGCTGCGCCGGGGGAAAGGGCGGGATCGCCGGCGCCGTCTTTACCGTCGCCCGCAGCACTCGCGTCTGCCCCGTTCTTCGCAGGCCCCGCTCCTTGGCTCGGCAGGCCTTTCAACATCGTCCTGATCTGCTGCGCGTCTTTCTCGGTGAAGCCATCCGAGTCGGACGACAGCTTGCGGAATTCGTCGACGATCTTCTTTAGCTCCTTCTGGTCGTACTTGCCCGAGCCGATGGCGTCGAGCAGCATGAAAACGGTGCCCCTGTGGTTTTCCCGAAGCCCCTCGTTCTTGGTCAGGCCGCTCACGATGTCGATCAGTTCGGCGGCCAGCGATACATCGGCGTTTCCGCCGCTCATCACCGACCGGGTGAGTCGGTCGATCATCTGGCGCTCCAACTGGCTGCACTCCTGCTCGGAGTTGCCCGCCTGGTTCTGCAGTTCCTTCAGCTTTTTGCCGACCGGCGAATCACCGAGCTTGTCGATGTTTCCGCTCAGGTAGCTCACTGCCAGGCCTGCCGCGCCCGCCTTTGATTGACCGGCGCTGCCGGCGTCTCGGCCACTCGTCGCTCGGTTGCGGCTGACGCCCACGTCGGTTGTGCTCATCGTTGTTCCTTACGTTTCGAGGTGATTCGCGGAGCAAGCCTCGACCAGACTCGCCTACTGACTACTTACGCAGGGGGTACTGCGTTTCAAGGCGACGTTCGAGAAAAGTACTTGGGCACCCGTCTGCAGGCGAGAGGCTTCGCTTTCAAGGGTTGAAGCCACCTGCACGTTCCAGTGGGGCGCGCTGGCCGCGGCCATCCAGGTCGAACGGCGGGAAGGCAGAGCGGCGGCGCGGCGGGAAACGTCGTTGACGGTCATGGAAGTTCGCTTCGAGGGTGGGCCTGTTCGCAGAAAGAGGGGTGCTTGCTTCAAGACCGGATCGCTCAGGCCGCGTGGGGCGCCGTGTTGCGTGAAGCGAGATGGCCGTGCTGCCGAGCAACGCGGCCGAGCGGGCGCACCGCCTTGCGGTCACCCGAGTGCGGGTCGAAAGCTTGACGCCACGATCGGCCCGCTCGGGCGCCGGCTCGCGGTTCGCGGTTCGCGGTTCGCGGCTCGCGGCTCGCGGCTCGCGGCTCGCGGTTCGCGGTTCGCGGTTCGCGGTTCGCGGTTCGCGGTTCGCGGTTCGCGGCTCGACGCTAGATACTGAAAACGAATCTGCGATTCAAGTGCCGTCTCGCCCGAAGCTGTATCCACCACGGATACAAAGACGCTCGGAGCCGCCCGGCGCAGGGTGAGCCCTCGCCCGCCGCCCGGCAAGGTTTCGCTACAGCAGCGTGTCGGCGCTCGCGCCGGCTTCCTTCAGGGCCTTGGCCAGCTTCTTGACGGCGGCGCATTCGATCTGCCGTATGCGCTCGATCGACACGTTGAAGCGCCGCGCCAGCTCGTCGAGCGTGCAGGCGCGGTCGTTGACGAGCGCATAGCGTTCGCTGATGACCACGCGGTCTCGCTCGTTCAGGCTGTCGAGCGCGCGCCAGAGCGCGGCCATGCGCTGGAGCGCCATGGCAGCGGCTGGGGGCTCGTCTTCCGTAGGGATAGCGAGGGCATCGAGCGCCTGGGCGTCGCTGGGTTCGAAGTCGAAGACGCCGCAGGGTTGGGGGTCGTTGGCGGCCTGGTCGAGCCTGGGGTTCGGCGAGAGGAAGGATTCGTCGTGCATCGAACGCTCGTCTTCGAACTCGGCGGCGTTGAGTTCCGCTTCGAGCGGCATCGCGGCCATTTGCTCCCTGCGCAAGGCGGCTGCCGAGCGGCGGGCTGCATGGTGGCTGGCGGGCAGGCGCACCACCCCCATCAACCGGGGCAAGGCAAGCTGGATCGCCTGGCGCACCCACCACTTGGCATAGGTGGCGAAACGGTGGCCGAGTTCGGGGTCGAACCGGCGAGCGGCCGTCAGCAGGCCCATGTTGCCTTCGGCGACGAGATCGAGCATCGGCACGCCGGGCCGCTGGTAGCGGCGGGCGAACATCACCACGAGGCCGAGGTTGGCTTGCAGCAGCGCGTCGTGTGCCTCGCGGTCGCCCGCCCGCATGCGAACGGCGAGGCGGTATTCCTCGCTGCTACTCAACCGGGGTTGGCAGGCCACCTCCCAGAGGTAGCGCTCCTGCGAATCGGCGAAGTCGCAGCCTCTTTTGGCGGGCCGGCTCTTTGCGGCGGGAAGCGTGCAGTCGGGCAGTGCCGTGACGCCGCGGTGTGCCATGCGCTCGCCGATCACGCGCCGGGTCTGCCGATGGCCGTGCCCGCTGGAGAGGTAGTCGAAGGACAGTGCCAGTCCGAGGTAGCGCTGCGCGATTGCCATCGCACTGGCATGAGGCGCCGGCGCGGCGAGATGTACGGCTGGATCGGCGTGTGACATGCGATGACCTCTACTGCAACGACTCGGAAGCAACCGATGGACGAATGCAGTGTTGCGCTCGTCCGGGCCGCCGCGAGACAAGCTGAAGCAAAGTTCAGGAACTCTTCATGCCAGCGCTTCAAACGCAAGAAATACGATTGGCGCATGCCGGCAGACCGCCCAGGCCGGGCCTGCCGCCACTGGCAAGAGCCGTTCACGGCAGGCGAAGCCCCTGGCGAGTCGGCCACTCGATTCGGGCGCAAGCGGCAGGAAGGGCGAGGTCCATGTTCAAGGCAGAGCGTTTCACGCACACCATCGTCACGGTCGTCATGGGCTTGGCTGGCTTGCTTGTGTTGGCCGGCTGCGCATCGCCGCCGCCAGCGGACGCGAAGGCGGCGCCAGTGCCCGCGCCCTTGCACGGCGCCTTGCTGGTGGTGCGCTTGTCGAGCCTTCTCGAGCCGCCCGCGGCGGTGCGGGTCGATGTGGCGCTGCAAGGACAGCCGGGCGTCACCTCGGTCTCGGGCCGTCTGCAGCAAAGCGTGCCCGGCCAGTACGCCGACTACCTGCTGGCGCTGGCCTTGCCGCCCGATCGCTACCTGCTGACGGGCATTCGCGATGCAGATTCGAAGACGCCCGACGCGCAGCGGTCACTGGCGACGATCAACGTGCCGTTCGAAGTTGCGGCCATGGGGCCGGTGTATCTCGGCCGGTTGGTGCTGGCGCGCGGCGCTGCGGCGGGTGTGACCGTGGAAGACCACTTCGACGAGGACACGGTGTTGTTTCGCTCCGTCATCGACGAGCTGAAGACGGCCACCATCGGCCGCAGCATCATCTCGGCCGAGGCGTTGGTCGGCTCATTGGTATCGCCCGACCCCGACGCCGTACCGCCGCCACCGCCCGGCTCTGCGCTGAAGGTGGCACCGGTCACGGAAGCGGCCGCAGACGAGCTTGCCTCGCCAGCGCGGGCGGCGTTCGCGAAGTTCATGCTCGTGAAACTGCCGCGGGCGTTCGCCATCGGCACCGCAGGCAGCTTCGGCTACGCGCACGGCGCCAACGCGGTCGATCGCGCACTGCGCGCCTGCGCCCGGCGATCCGGCGGCGAGCCGTGCCGCCTCTTCGCCGTCGACGACACGCTGATCACGCCGGACTCGTGCCAGGCGACGCTCGACAGCGGGGGCAAGGACGCGCGGATCGATCCGGGCTGCGCGCCGGGCACTGAGACGCCGCCATGAACCTGCAAGCGCTCGCCAGCGATCCGACCGCGGTGATGTCGCTGCTCATGCCGTTGCTCGCCGGCATGCCACGCTTTGCAGCCGCGTTCGTGGTCCTGCCGCTGCTGGCGCGAGCGATCGTGCCGCGGCAGATTCGCATTGCCTTCATGCTCATCCTGGTGCTGGTGGCCTATCCGGGGCTCGCCGTGTCGTTCCCGATCGTGGACTGGCACGCGGGTCAGTGGATCGCCTTCGTGGTGAAGGAAATATTCATCGGCGGGCTGATCGGCTATGCGATGGGCATGGTGCTGTGGACGCTGACCGCCGTGGGCGAGCTGATGGACACGCAGGCGGGGTACACCAACGCGCAGATCTTCGACCCCTACGGCAACCATTCCGCCGGTCCGTTGTCGGTGCTCATGAGCCAGCTCGGTGTGCTGCTGTTCGTCGGCTTCGGCGGCCTGCAGGTGTTCTTGCAGTTGCTGTACGAGTCGCTGCTGTTGTGGCCGCCGGCATCTTTTTTGCCCGACCTGTCGGGCGCCCTGCGCGACTTCGCCATCGCCACTTCCGGCACGCTGCTGGAGATGGCGGCGCGCCTGGCGGCGCCGGTGCTCGGCGCCCTGCTGCTCATCGAGTTGGGCGTCGGGCTGATCAACCGCGCTGCGCCGCAGCTCAACGCGTTCTATTTCTCGATGCCCATCAAGGCCCTGACCGGACTGCTGGTGCTCGCACTGCTACTGAGCCACCTGGTCGATGTGGTGCGGCAGCAGTTCAGCAACGCCGAGGGCCTGCTGCCCACGCTGGACCGGGTGTGGCGCCAACGGTGAGCAGATCATGGCCAGCGAAAGCGAAGAGAAAACCGAGCAACCCACCGCCCACAAGCTGCGCGAAGCGCGAAAGCGCGGCGAGGTGGGCGTCAGCCGCGACCTGACCGGTGCGATCGAACTCGTCGCGGCATTCTTCCTGCTGTGGCTGGGCGGCGGGTTCATGGAATTGCAGATGCGTCGCGTGCTCGATGCAGCGTTGGACGTGGTCGGCTCGGGCGGCAGTTCGTCCGCCGTTGGGCCGGCCATCGAGCAAATGCTGATTGCCATGCTGTGGATCGTGGTGCCGCTGCTGCTGCTTGTAACGCTGATCGCCGTGGTCGTGGGCCTGTTGCAGACACAGGGCGTGCTGTCGGCCGACCCGCTGAAGATCCGGTTCGAGCGTCTGAACCCGGCCGAGTCGCTCAAGCTGCTCTTCTCCACTCGGCAACTGGGCGTGCTGATTCAGATGGTGCTCAAGGTGTGCCTGCTGGGGGGAGTGATCGCCTGGACTCTCTGGACCTTCATGCGGCCGCTCATCATGGAGATCTACGGCGAGACGGCCAACACCGGCCTGGCGGGGCTGACCGCGCTGCAGGTGATGTTCGGCGCTTGTGCCCTGGTGCTCGCCGTGCTGGGAACGATCGACTTCGTGCATCAACGCTTCGAATACATCAAGATGAACCGCATGTCCAAGACCGAGCGCAAGCGCGAGCACAAGGACACGGACGGCGACCCGCATATCAAGGGCGAGCAGCGCCGGCTGCAGCGCGAACTGCGGGACTCGCCCGTCAAGCCAGGCCTTGCCGGGGCCAATGTCGTCGTGACCAATCCGACCCACTTTGCAGTAGCGCTGTACTACGAACCGGGCGTGGTCGAGCTGCCGGTCGTGGTGGCGAAGGGGCAGGACGACGAGGCCCTGCGCATGCGCCGCGAGGCGGGGCAGCGCGCCATTCCCGTGCTGGAAAGCCCACCGCTCGCGCGCTCGCTGTTTCGAAGCGTGGCGCTCGGCGAGTACATCGGCGACGAGCACGTGGAGGCGGTGGCCGAGGTGTTCCGCTGGCTGAGCAGCCTGAAGGGCCAGGCGGTCGATGCGCGGGACCCGCCTGCCGCCCGGCACTGAGTGATGGCACTGAGTGATGGCACTGAGTGACGGCGCTGAGAGACAGCACCGCGCCACGGCACTGCGGCACGGCACTGCTGCGGCACGGCACGGCACGGCACGGCGCGGTTGAGCTAGCTTTCCGTCGCCTCGTCGTCGAGGCCGCGCAGGAAAGCCATCTTCTCGGCGATCTTCGCTTCCAGGCCGCGCGGCACCGGGCGGTACCAGCCAGGCTCGCTCATGCCTTCAGGCAGGTAGGTTTCGCCCGCCGCATAGCCGTGCGGCTCGTCGTGCGCGTAGCGGTACTCGCGCCCGTGGCCGAGCTCCTTCATGAGCTTGGTCGGCGCATTGCGCAGGTGCACCGGCACCTCGCGCGAGCGGTCCTGCTTCACGAAGGCGCGGGCCTGGTTGTAGGCCTGATAGCCGGCGTTGCTCTTGGGGGCCAGGGCGAGATAGATGACGGCTTGGGCCAGCGCCAGCTCGCCTTCGGGTGAACCAAGCCGCTCGTAGGTGGCGGCGGCATCGTTGGTGATCTGCAGCGCCCGCGGGTCGGCCAGGCCGATGTCTTCCCACGCCATGCGCACGATGCGGCGCGAGAGGTACTTGGCGTCCGCACCCCCGTCGAGCATGCGGCACAGCCAGTACAGCGCGGCGTCGGGGTGCGAGCCGCGCACCGACTTGTGCAGCGCCGAAATCTGGTCGTAGAAGTTGTCGCCGCCCTTGTCGAAGCGGCGCACGTTGAGGCTGAGCGCGTTCTCGACGAACTTCGCGTCGATGGTTTGAACCCCCGCCGAGCGCGCCGCCGTGTCGGCCTGTTCCAGCAGATTGAGGAAGCGCCGCGCGTCGCCGTCGGCGTAGCCGATGAGCGTGTCGATCGCGACGGCATCGAACTGAAGGTGGGCCAGCGCCTTGTCGTGCGCGCGCTCGAACAACAGGCGCAGGTCATCATCGCCCAGCGACTTGAGCACGTACACCTGCGCCCGCGACAGCAGCGCCGAGTTGACCTCGAACGACGGGTTCTCGGTGGTTGCACCGATGAAGGTGAACAGGCCCGACTCCACGTGCGGCAGGAAGGCGTCCTGCTGCGACTTGTTGAAGCGGTGAACCTCATCGACGAAGAGGATGGTGCGCCGGCCCATGCCCCGCGCGACCTGCGCCTGCTCGACCGCCTCGCGGATGTCCTTCACGCCGCCGAGCACCGCCGAGATGGCGATGAACTGCGCATCGAAGGCATCGGCCATCAGCCGCGCCAGGGTCGTCTTGCCGGTGCCGGGCGGGCCCCACAGGATCATCGAATGCGGCCGCCCCGAGGCAAAAGCTGCGGACAGCGGCTTGCCTTCACCGAGCAGTTGGGATTGGCCGATGACCTCGGCCGGCGAGCGCGGGCGCAGCCGCTCGGCCAGCGGCGCGGCATCGTCCGCGGGAGACGCGGCAGCGGGCTCCAGCGGCAGGCTCATCGAGGGCATGTCGTCGATTGTGGCAGCGGCAAAGCACAGCTTTCGCGGCGCTTGTCCGCTCGAGCGCCGGCGCGCGGTACGCGAGAAGCCGCGGTCGCGGCGGTCTCTTTCCCTCGGTGGCTACTGCGCAATCACGTCAACGTCGGCCGGCGGGGTGAACATGAAGCGCCCGGGTGGCAACGCCGGGTTGGCCTCGACCTGCGAGAACGCCAGCCGCGAACGCTGCCCGAAGGCATCGACGATCTCCACTGCGGCCAACGTGCCGTCGCGAAAACCGATCTTCAGCGACTGGAAAGACCCGTCCTTCACGCGCGGCAGTGCCTGCACCCACTGCAGCCCGCCCTCGTCGGGCAGCGCCTTCAGCTCGAAGTCGCGCTCCAGCGAGCCGCCCGCCAGCAAGGCGGCCGGCGTCGCGCCCAGCGCCTGATCGAAAGCACGCACGGTGACCTGCTCGAGGTCGGTGTCGTAGAGCCAGACCTTCTGGCCGTCGGCGACGATCAACTGCTCGTAGGGCTTCACGTAGGCGAAGCGGAAGCGGTTCGGACGGGCGAACTCGAAGCTGCCGCTGGAGCTGCGCTTCTTGACGCCGTCGGGCGAGGTCACTGTTTGCGTGAAGGCGGCGCGGCCGGTCTTCACTTCGCTGATGAAGGCCTTCAGCGTGTCGAGCGCGTCGGCGCGGGCGGTGGTTGCGGCCAGCGTCAACAGGCCGGCCACGCACATGCGAGCGACAAAAGACGGACGCTTGCTGCTCTGCCCACCCTCGCCGAACGATCCGCGCGAGCGCCGGAGTCCTTCATCCTTCATCGCTCGATCCTTTATTCAGCATCGCGCCGGGGCACCAGCAGGTCGCGGTTGCCGTTCGTCGCCATGCCCGATACGAGCCCGGATTTCTCCATTTGTTCCAGCAGCCGCGCCGCGCGGTTGTAGCCGATGCGCAGGTGGCGCTGCACCAGCGATATGGAAGCTCGCTTGTGCTGCAACACGGTGGCCACGGCCTGGTCGTACATGGGGTCCGCCTCGGCGTCCGCCGCGCCGCCGCCCTCGCCGGCCACACCGCCCTCCTCGTCGAGCGTGCCGCCCTCGAGAATGCCTTCGATGTAGTTGGGTTCGCCCTGGCTGCGCAGGTAGTCGGCGACGCGGTGGACTTCCTCGTCGCTGACGAAGGCGCCGTGCACGCGCACCGGCAGGCCGGTGCCTGAAGGCATGTAGAGCATGTCACCCATGCCGAGCAGCGCTTCGGCGCCCATCTGGTCGAGGATGGTGCGCGAGTCGATCTTGCTGCTGACCTGAAACGCAATGCGCGTCGGAATGTTCGCCTTGATGAGGCCGGTGATCACGTCGACGCTGGGCCGCTGCGTGGCGAGGATCAGGTGGATGCCGGCCGCACGTGCTTTCTGCGCCAGGCGAGCGATCAGCTCCTCGATCTTCTTGCCGACCACCATCATCAGGTCGGCGAGCTCGTCGATGACGATCACCACGTGCGGCAGGCGCTCCAGCGGCTCGGGCTGCTCGGGCGTGAGGCTGAAAGGGTTGGGCAGCTTGTCGCCCTTGGCCGCGGCCTCGTCGATCTTCTTGTTGTAGCCGGCCAGGTTGCGCACGCCCAGCTTGCTCATCAGCTTGTAGCGCCGCTCCATCTCGCCCACGCCCCAGTTGAGCGCGTTGGCGGCCTGCTTCATGTCGGTGACCACCGGGCACAGCAGGTGCGGAATGCCCTCGTAGATGCTCATCTCCAGCATCTTGGGGTCGATGAGGATCAGCCGCACGTCGCGCGCCTCGGCCTTGTAGAGCAGGCTGAGGATCATGGCGTTGATGCCGACCGATTTGCCCGCGCCGGTGGTGCCCGCGACGAGGCAGTGCGGCATCTTCGCGAGATCGGCGACGACCGGGCCGCCGACGATGTCCTTGCCCAGGCCGATGGTGAGCATGGAGGCGGCGTCGTTGTAGGCCTGCGAGCCGAGGATCTCGGCCAGACGGATCATCTGCCGCTTGGCATTGGGCAGCTCCAGCGCCATGTAGTTCTTGCCGG
Source organism: Methylibium sp. (assembly GCF_013817345.1). Taxonomy (GTDB): domain Bacteria; phylum Pseudomonadota; class Gammaproteobacteria; order Burkholderiales; family Burkholderiaceae_C; genus Methylibium. Next base: position 34,293 of record NZ_JACDCW010000010.1, on the reverse strand, counting down.
GAATCGTCTCGACCACGCGGATGCTCACGAGGCTCAGCGAACGCGCGAGGTCCTTGGCCAGACCGACGATCTGCGAGCCTTTCACGCCGGTGGCCGGCTCGATCTCGTAGCGCGTGATCACCGGGCCGGGCGAGGCCGCCACCACGCGCACCTCGACGCCGAAATCCTTGAGCTTCTTCTCGATCAGCCGCGAAGTCATCTCGAGCGACTCGGGCGTCACCGTCTCCATGCGGCCGGGCGCGGCGTCGAGCAGATCGACCTGCGGCAGCTTGGTGTCGGCCAGTTCGGTGAACAGCGGTTTCTGTTTTTCCTTGGCGACTCGTTCGCTTTTCGGAAGCTCGACGATCGGCGCTTCGATGACCAGGGGTGCGTGGTCGCCGAGCTGCACGCGCTCGGACTCGACCACGGTTTCGCGTTCGCGCAGCGCCTGCTCTCCGAGGCGGATGTCCTCGGCGCGCTCGATGCGCTCAATCCGCTTCTCGCGCAGACCTTCCAGCGCGGCACCGAGCTGCTCCGCGACCACCGGCCACGAAAAGCGCAACGCCAGCGGCAAGCTCGCCACCAGCGCCGCAATCCAGAACACGCCCGAGCCGGTGAAGCCGATCGCCTTCACGCTGGCAGCGCCCAGCGCATAGCCGAGCGCGCCGCCGGCGTGGCCGCCCGGCAAGCCGGCCTCCCATTGATACAAGCGCGTGTGCTCGAGCGAACAGCTCGCGGCCAGCAGCAGCACGACACCGAACCACAGCAGCCAGTCCGGCCGCGCTGCCACCGGATCGGCCCGGGTTGCCGCCCGGTCACCCCGCAGCCACAGCGCCAGCGCGCCGAGCCAGGCACGCGCCCCGAGCGGCAGCAGCCACCAGGCCGAATGGCCCAACAGGAAGAAAGCGAGGTCCGCAAACCAGGCGCCGACCGCACCGGCGCCGTTGTGGATGTCGGGGCGCAGGCCGGAGGTCGACCACGCGGGATCGCCCGCGCTGTGGGTGAGCAGCGCCAGCAGCGCCAGCAACCAGACGACGCCGCCGAACACCACTGCGAACTGGAGACGCCAACGCGTTGCAGCGGTCTGGGGCGCGGCGCTTCGGGCGGAGAGTGCGGCGCCGTCGGCGCCGAGAGAACCGAGGGGAAAACTCATGGCGGCGATTGTCGCCCGAGCGGCGTGCCGCTTGCCGCCGTGGCGGTGTCGATCTGTTGCGCGATGCTCAGGCGGTGCAGTGGTTCACACAGTCGCACTCTGGCGTTCTTCGCCACCGCGACAACCGTTGCACAGCGCAGCGGCGTCGCTGCCACCGGGTTGGTGCGATGCCCGGAGCGAGCCGGGACCGCACGAGCCGGGACGTCTTCCTCTCAGCGCTGCGCCAGCCGCTCCATGATGTGGACCGCACCGGTGTCCTGCGTCTTGATGAAGCCGCGCTCTTCCAGGTCTTTCATCACGCGGCTGACCATCTCGCGGGAGGCGCCGACCACTTTGGCGAGGTCCTGCCGCGAGACCTTGTTGCGGATGAGCTTGTAATCGGCGCCGTCTTCGGACATGTCGAGCAACGCGCGAGCGACCCGGCCGTACACGTCGAGCAGCGCCAACGATTCGATCTGCCGGTCGGCCGAGCGCAGCCGCGAAACCAGGCCGCGCATGATCGCGTACGACAGGCTCGAGTTCTCCGGCAGGCAACGCGTGAACTCGGAACGGCCGAGCACCAGCGCATCGCTCTGCACCTCGGCGCGGACCGTTGCGGAATGCGGCTCGTTGTCGATGAGGCTCATCTCGCCGAGGTAGTCGCCCGGCTGCAGCACCGCCAGGATGACCTCCCGGCCACGCGCATCCGCCGTGACGACGCGGGCGCGCCCGGTGAGCAGGATGAACAGCGAGTTGGATTTCGTGCCCTGTTCGACGATGGTTTCGCCGCGCCGGTAGCGCCGCTTCACCACGCCATCGGCAATCGACTGGGCCTGCTCGCCGGTAAGCAGCGAGAACAGCGGCACACGCCGGATCAGGTCGAGATTGGACAACATCGCCATCAGACATCCTCCTGGTTTGTTGTGCATCGATCGCGGCCGCCGACCGGCTTGCAACGCCTCTCGATGACCTTACCTACAATCCACGCTGCGCCGCAGGAACGGCAGAGAAGCGTGATTTGTTGCCGCCGGCCACTCTAACCGAAGGTCAGCGCTCACAACCCCGGACGCACCCTTAAATGGCCGGTGAACCACACCCGCACCCCTACCCATGAGCACGCCACAAACCCCGCACGCGAAGGTTCTGATCCTCGGCTCCGGTCCCGCCGGCTACACCGCGGCGCTCTACGCTGCCCGCGCCAACCTCGAGCCGATGCTCGTGACCGGCCTCGCTCAAGGCGGGCAGCTCATGACGACCACCGATGTCGACAACTGGCCGGCCGACGTGCATGGCGTGCAGGGGCCCGATCTCATGCAGCGTTTTCTCGAGCACGCGGAGCGCTTCAAGACGCGGATCGTGTTCGACCACATCAACACGGTCGATTTTTCCAAACGCCCCTTCGTGCTGACCGGCGATGCCGGCGGCTACACCTGCGACGCGCTGATCGTCGCCACAGGCGCCTCGGCCAAGTACCTGGGCCTGCCCTCGGAGCAGGCCTTCATGGGCCGCGGCGTCAGCGGCTGCGCTACGTGCGACGGCTTCTTCTATCGGGACCAGGAGGTGTGCGTGATCGGCGGGGGCAACACCGCGGTCGAGGAAGCGCTGTACCTGTCGAACATTGCCAGCAAGGTGACGCTGGTCCATCGCCGCGACAAGTTCAAGGCCGAACCGATCCTGGTGGACAAGCTGATGGAGAAGGCCGCCGCCGGAAAGATCGAGCTCAAGCTCTTCCATGTGCTCGACGAAGTGCTCGGCGATACCAGCGGCGTCACCGGCATCCGCCTGAAAAGCACGCAAGACGGCAGCACCCACGAGTTGAAGCTGCAAGGCTGCTTCATTGCCATCGGCCACCAACCCAATACCGAAGTCTTCCAAAGCAAGGTCGAGATGAAGGACGGCTACATCATCACCAAAAGCGGCCTGTCCGGCTTTGCCACCATGACCAGCGTGCCCGGTGTGTTCGCCGCCGGAGACGTGCAGGACCATGTGTACCGCCAGGCGATCACCAGCGCCGGCACCGGCTGCATGGCTGCGCTCGATGCGCAGCGCTTCCTGGAGCAGGACGGCACGCTCTGAGCGCGCGGTGCCCCCAGCCGCTGCCGTGCGTCTATAATCGCGCTCTTTGCCGGATATCAGACCCGGCACCTGCAGCCTGCCGTATGCGGCACGCGAAGGCGCCGGAAGGGCACGCACCAGGCAGGAACGCCTGCTCTGTATGCCGATTCAAACCTAGCGAATTACGAACGGAGAAGCGTCATGGCACGCGTCTGTCAAGTCACGGGCAAGCGCCCGATGGTTGGGAACAATGTTTCCCACGCGAACAACAAAACGAAGCGCCGCTTCCTGCCTAACCTGCAGTACCGCCGTTTCTGGCTCGAAACCGAGAACCGCTGGGTCCGCCTGCGCATCAGCAACGCCGCGCTGCGCCTGATCGACAAGGTGGGGATCGAGAAGGTCGTCGCCGACCTGCGCACCCGCGGCGAACTCTGATCGCCTGACCCGAAAGCAAGGAGCACATCATGGCCAAAGGTGGACGCGAAAAGATCAAGCTGGAATCGACTGCCGGCACCGGTCACTTCTACACGACCGACAAGAACAAGAAGACGATGCCCGAGAAGATGGAGATCATGAAGTTCGATCCCAAGGCTCGTAAACATGTCGCCTACAAGGAAGTGAAGCTGAAGTAATTCGGCCCCTTTCTCAGCAAGAACCCGCCCGGCTTTGGCCCGGCGGGTTTTTTGTTGCTCCGCGAGTGGCCAAGCGCAACCGCAAGCCCCCGCGCGCGCTCCATGAAAAAAGCGCCCCGCAGGGCGCTTTCGTCGGTGAGCGGATCGCCGTCTTCAGGCGTGCGCCGCGCGCAGCCGCAACGCAAACTCCTGCAAGGTTGCAATACCGCTTTCCTCGGCCTTCTTGCACCATGCCTGCAGGTCCGCCACCAGTTGCTCGGCCGACACGTTGGTGCGGGTCCACAACTGGCGCAGTTCTTCGCGCATCGTCACCAGCATGTCGAGCACCGGATGCTCCGCGCGTGCGGAGGCCACCTGCGACCGCACCGCGTGCGGAATGCGGTCGTCGTCACGGTGCAGCCAGCGCTGGGCCAGCCTCAATTGGGCCTGCTTGGCCGGGTCCGGCTGGCCGCTGGCTTTGAGGCGCGCCATCTCGGTCGCACAAGCGGCCTTGAGATCGCGGCCGTAGCTGGCCATCAATTCGTAGCGGTGGTTGATGATGGCTTCCAGCGTCTGGCTGTCTGCCACCGGCTTCAGGGCGCCCAGTGCCATCTTCGGCGGCGTCTTGCGCACGGTGGCGAGGCCCAGCATTTCCAGCCCACGGATGTAGGCCCAGCCGATGTCGAACTCGTAGGGCTTGACCGACAGCTTGGCCGAGGTCGGGTAGGTGTGGTGGTTGTTGTGCAACTCCTCGCCGCCGATGATGATGCCCCAGGGCGAGATGTTGGTCGAAGCATCGGGGGCCTCGAAGCTCCGGTAGCCCCACCAGTGCGCCAGGCCGTTGATGATGCCGGCCGCGGTGATCGGGATCCAGGCCATTTGCAGCGCCCATACCGACGCGCCGATGGCGCCGAACAGGAACAGGTTGACGAGCAGCATGAGGCCCACGCCCTGCCAGCTGTAGCGGGTATAGAGGTTGCGCTCGATCCAGTCGTCAGGGGTGCCGTGGCCGAACTTGGCCAGCGTTTCCTCGTTCTTGGCTTCGGCGCGGTACATCTCGCTACCGGTCAGCAACACGGCCTTGATGCCGCGGGTCTGAGGGCTGTGCGGGTCGTCGTGCGTCTCGCACTTGGCGTGGTGCTTGCGATGGATCGCGACCCACTCCTTGGTCACCATGCCGGTGGTCAGCCACAGCCAGAAACGGAAGAAATGCATCACAGCCGGATGCAGATCGAGCGAGCGGTGCGCCTGCGAGCGGTGCAGGAAGATCGTGACGGCGGCGATGGTGATGTGCGTGAATACCAAAGCGGCGATCAGGACCTGCCACCAGGAAGCCTGCAGCCATCCATCAGCGAGGCCATCGATCAGCGCAAACCACAAGGTCGATATCGATTCCATTCGTATCCTTTTGAGCAACAGCAGATTGTAGTTGGCGAGCCCCGGAGAAACCCCAGAAAAAAGCCGTCTATTGCAGTCGCCTTCGCTTGGAGTACACGGCGAGCGCAACGTTCACGGCAGCCACTCTTCTCATTTGCGTTGCCACGTGGCCGCGAAGAAGCCGTCGGTTGCGTGCCGATGAGGCCACAAACGCAGATAGTCGTCTGCGACGAGATCCAGCGCTTGCCCCAGCCCGGCCCGCCGGAGCGCGGCGACAACGGGCAGCGGCACGAACTCGCGGTGCTCGGTGCCGAAGCGCTGCGCGATCTTCTCGTTCTCCGCCTCGAGCAGACTGCAAGTCGCATAAACGAGCCGGCCGCCCGACTTGAGAAGGCGCGCCGCGCTGTTCAGAATCGCCGTCTGTCCCTCTCGCAAGGCATCGATCGTCTGTGGCGACTGTCGCCACTTCAGATCGGGATTGCGACGCAAGGTCCCCAGCCCCGAGCAGGGGGCGTCGACCAGCACGCGGTCCATCTTTCCAGCCAGGCGCTCGATACGATCGTCCCGCTCATGCGCGATCTGTACCGCATAGACATTGGACAGACCGCTGCGCGCCAACCGCGGCTTGAGCGCATCGAGCCGGTGACCAGACACGTCGAAGGCGTAGAGCCGGCCGGTATTGCGCATCATCGCGCCGAGCGCCAGCGTCTTGCCGCCGGCGCCGGCACAGAAATCGACCACCATCTCGCCGCGCCGCGCCTCGGTCAGCAGGGCCAGCAACTGGCTGCCCTCGTCCTGCACCTCGACATCGCCCCGCGTAAACACGTCGAGCTTGCTGATCGCCGGCTTGCCGGTGGCGCGCAGGCCCCAAGGCGAATGCGGCGTCGGCTGCGTCTCGATGCCGGCATCTGCAAGACCAGTCCTGACCTCCTCGCGCTTGGCGCGAAGCGCGTTGACACGCAGGTCGAGTGGCGCGGGGGTATCGAGGCTGGCCACCAGCGACCAAAACTCTTCGTCGCCGAGCGCCGACTTCAGTGCGCCGGCGAGCCAGTCGGGCAGGTTGTGGCGCAGCGGCTCGGGCAGGCTTTCCGTCGCGACGCCACGAACGCGCTCGAGCCATTCGGTTTCAGGTGGTGCGAGCGTGCCACCGAAAAAGCCTTCACTGCCTTGCCAGCCGAGCAGCGCCAGCCGGCGCTCCAAAGGCCCCGAGCCCGACTGCGCGAAATGCTGTAGTAGCGGTCGCCGACGCAAAACGGTGTAAACCGTTTCGGCCAGAGCATGGCGCTCGCGCTGGCCGAGATTGCGGTGCTGGCGGAAGAAGGAGGAAACGACCGCGTCGGCCGGCTGCTCGAATCTGAGCACGGCGCCTAGCAACTCGCCGGCAAGGTCGAGCAAAGCGGTGGGATGCATCGCGCCGATTATCGGCGGCGCCTTCTCGCGCTCACCGTGCGGCGGGCGCCCGGTGGACCGAGCGCTGCTCTTTCATCCAATGCGAAAGTCGGGTTGCTCAGTCGGCCAGCACCCTCAAGCCCTGCCGTATCGCGCCGTCATGACCGTCCGCACGGACTCACAGCCCACCGTCCGCCAGCGCTTGGCGCACCGCGCCGATCTGCCGTCGGGAGACTGCGAGCCATTCCTCGGTCGGGCTGACCTGTACCGCCCAGCCTTCGGCGCCCTCCTCCTCGCTGGCACGGTGCTCGAGTGCGCGGACGGCGGACTTGGCGACCACGGCATTGCGATGCACGCGCAGAAAGGGCTCACCCAACCGCTGTTCCAGATCGGCCAGCGCTTCGTCGAGCACGTAGCTGTGTCGCGCGGTGCGCAGGGTCACGTATTTGAGTTCGGCCTTGAGATACAGCACTTCGGCCAGCGGCACACGCACCAGCCGGCCGCGTTCGCTGACCACGATGACGGGCTCTGCAGCGACAGACGTTCCGCCGGCTGCGAACAGGCGGCGCGCCACGCGGGCCAGGGCAGCCTGCAGACGTTCTCGCCGAACCGGTTTCGCGAGGTAGTCAGTCGCCTCCAATTCGAAGGCACGCAAGGCATGCTCGGCGTGCGCCGTGATGAAAACCACTGCCGGGGGCCGGGGCAGCGCCTGCAGGCGTGCGGCCAGTGCGATGCCGTCCAGGCCGGGCATCTGGATGTCGAGCAGCAGCACGTCGGCGGAAGCCTGCTCCAACCAGTGCAACACCGCCTGTGCGTCACCCAGCTCACCCACCACCTCCACGCCCGACTCGCTCGCCGCGCCGACCTCGCGCACCAGTTGCGCGAGTCGCAGGCGCGCCAGCGGCTCATCGTCGACGATCAGCACGCGCAAGGACTTGTCTACGGTGGTCATCTCGTTCACAGCGGCACCACGATCTGCACCCGGTAGACATCGCCATGGCGGCGTGCGCTGAAGTCGGCTGCGACGTCGTGCATGAGCCGCAGTCGCTCGTGCACATTGCGCAGCGCGATGCCGTGCCCGGGCACGGCCGGCGCTGCGGAGCTCCCCGGCAGGCTGTTGGCGACGAGGATTTCGACCTGATTGCGCCGCACCCTCGTGCGCACCCGCAGCATGCCGCCTTGCGCGGCCGGTTCGATGCCGTGCTTGACAGCGTTCTCGACCAGCGGCTGCAGCAGCAGGGGCGGCAGCCTGGCGCCATCGGCCTGGGGGTCGAGTTCCCAACGCACTTGAAGGCGCGCGCCGAAACGCAGCTCCTCGATCTGAAGATAGCGGCGCGCCAGCTCGATCTCGTCGCCCAGGGTGGTTGCGGCCTGCGGCCCGCCGTCTGACAGCGCCACGCGGAACAGTTCTGCCAGGTCTTCCAGCACCGTCTCGGCCCGGGACGGGTCGATGCGCACCAGCGCAATCGCAGTGTTCAAGGTGTTGAACAAGAAATGCGGACGAATGCGCGACTGCAGTTCCGCCAGCCTCGCCGTGGTGGCCGCCGGCAGCTGCAGCCGGGCGCGCTGGCGTAGCCAGTGGAAGAAGGCGGCAGCCATGGCGGCACCCGTCGCTGCCACGGCGAAGGCCTGCAGCACGCTGGCTTCGGGCGTCGCCGCGGGCCACTGCACCCAGTCCCACAAACTGCGCGCCGCCAGGGCGCAGGCCCCTCCCCACGAGATCGCGGCGGCCCATTGCGCGCCGGCCGGCAGCCGGGCCAGGCGGCGCTCGGCGAGGCAGGCGGTGATCAACCAGACCAGCAAGGCTGGGAGCGCCACCGCCGAAGTGGCCGCGAACTGGCGCCACCACGCACCGGCATCGGCCACCGAAAAGGCCACGCCGAGCGCAAGCACGCCATGCACGAACAAGACCGCCCGCAGCACGACGCCGACGTGGCAGACGTCGAAGGCCGAGCTTCGGTTGTCAGCCAGGCGCCTGTCCGGCGTGTCGCCGTCCAGACCGCCGAAGCCGGTGCTGAGCAGCACGGGTGCCGTGCTCGTGCCCAGGCCGGACGCCGGCGTGCGGCCGACCGGCGGAGCAGAGGATTTCGCGGCAGTCACCGGCGTTCGTCGCGTTCGGGTTTCGGTCAGGAGCGGTGCAGGAGCGGTGCAGGAGCGGCGCGAGAGCGAAAAGGCGCCTTCTACAATCGATTGTCCACAACCCATGCGGTCCACGGCAAGCCGCAGCACCCGCCCCTCGATGAGCAACGACAACCAATTCGACAAGAAGTCACGAGCCTGGTCGGCGCTGTTCTCGGAACCGATGAGCGAGCTGGTGCAGCGCTACACGGCCAGCGTCGATTTCGACAAGCGCCTGTGGCGCGCCGACATCGACGCGTCGCTCGCCCATGCGGAGATGCTTGCCGCGCAGCGCATCCTCGGTGCCGACGACCACGCCGCCATCGTGCGCGGCATGGCGCAGATTGCGGCCGACATCGAAACGGGCACCTTCGAATGGAAGCTAGAGCTTGAGGACGTGCACCTCAACATCGAGGCGCGCCTGACCCAACTCGTCGGCGACGCCGGCAAGCGCCTGCACACCGGCCGCTCGCGCAACGACCAGGTCGCCACGGATGTGCGCCTGTGGCTGCGCGGCGAAATCGACACCCTGTGCGCGCTGCTCACGGCGCTGCAACGCGCACTGGTCGATGTGGCCGAACCCAACGCCGAGGTGATCCTGCCCGGCTTCACGCACCTGCAGGTGGCACAGCCGGTGAGCTTCGGCCACCATCTGCTGGCGTATGTGGAGATGTTCTCGCGGGACGCCGAACGCCTGATCGACGTGCGCAAACGCGTCAATCGCCTGCCGCTCGGCGCCGCGGCGCTGGCCGGGACGAGCTACCCGCTCGACCGCGAGCGTGTCGCGCGCACGCTCGGCTTCGAGGGCGTGTGCCAGAACTCTCTCGACGCCGTGAGCGACCGCGACTTCGCCATCGAGTTCTCTGCCGCCGCAGCGCTGTGCATGGTGCACGTGTCGCGCCTGAGCGAGGAGCTGATCCTGTGGATGAGCCAGAGCTTCGGCTTCATCGACCTGGCCGATCGCTTCTGCACCGGCTCGTCGATCATGCCGCAGAAGAAGAACCCCGACGTCCCCGAACTCGCGCGCGGCAAGACCGGCCGCGTGGTTGGCCACCTGATGGGCCTGCTCACCTTGATGAAGGGCCAGCCACTGGCCTACAACAAGGACAACCAGGAAGACAAGGAGCCGCTGTTCGACACGGTCGATACGCTGAGCGACACCCTGCGCATCTTTGCGGAACTGGTCGGAGGCATCAGCGTCAAGCCCGAGGCAATGGAGCGCGCCGCGCTCAAGGGCTACGCCACCGCGACCGATCTGGCCGACTACTTGGTGAAGAAGGGGCTGCCGTTTCGCGATGCGCATGAGGTGGTTGCGCATGCGGTCAAGGTCGCCATCGCTCAGCGCGTCGATCTGTCGGAGCTGCCGCTGGCCACGCTGCAGACTTTTCACCCGTCGATCGGCGAAGAGGTGTATGCCCTGCTCACGCTGCGCGGCTCGCTCGATGCACGGCAGGTGCTCGGCGGTACGGCACCGGCGCAGGTGCGGGTGCAGATCGCGCGGCATCGGGCACGGCTCGGCCCCGTCTGAAGCCGTGTTCGCATCCGACGGCGCGCAGCGCGCGTATGCGCTGCGATGAAGACGCGCCGCCTGATGATGTTTTCCAGCGGGCTTGCGGCCAGCGCGCTGGCCCTGACCGCATGCTCCCCTACGCTTGCGCTCAACGCGCTGCTGCCGGACGGCACGCACACGCTCACGCCTGACCTCGCCTACGGCAACGACCCGCGCCAGCGCCTCGACATCTACCAGCCGACCACCCCGGCGCCACCCGGTGGCCACCCGGTGGTGCTTTTTTTCTACGGCGGTTCCTGGAACAGCGGCGAGCGCAACGACTACCGCTTCATCGGCGAGGCGCTCGCTTCGCGCGGCGTGCTCACCCTGGTGGCCGACTACCGGCTCTACCCGCGGGTGCGCTACCCCGACTTTCTGGTCGATTGCGCCGGCGCCCTCGCCTTTGCGCTGCGCGAGGCGCCGCGCTTCGGCGGCAACGCCGAGCGCGTGTTCGTGATGGGCCACAGCGCCGGCGCCTACAACGCGGCCATGCTGGCGCTCGACGGGCGCTGGCTGGCCACGCAAGGGCTCGCCCCCGAACGGCTGGCCGGCTGGATCGGCTTGGCCGGGCCCTACGACTTCGTGCCCATCGTCAACCCCGACGTGCGCCCGGTGTTCCACCATCCGAATGTGCCGCCGGATTCGCAGCCGATCCGCCATGCGGACCAGCACGCGGTGCGCAGCTTCCTCGGCGCGGCACGCGAAGATGCCGTGGTCAATCCGCAGCGCAACACGGCACAACTCGCCGAGCGGCTGCAGCGTGCAGGCACCGATGTCACCTTGCGCTGGTACGAGCGCGTCGATCACGTCAGCCTGGTGGGAGCCTTCGCACGACCCTTGCGCTGGCTTGCGCCGGTGCTGGACGATGTCGAGGCTTTCATCAAGAACGACGCCGGTTCGTGAGGCACCACGGCGGCTTCGCCGCGCTGCGCGTTGCCGTGTTGAAGCGCGGCCCGGCCGGCTCGGAGCCCGCGGCTCAGCCGATCAGATTGGCCAGCGTCATCAACGCCAGCAGCAGCATCCACAGCACCACCGAGCGCCACACCAGGCCGACCACGCTTCGCAAGTGGCCAAACTCAGGCGCGGCGCCGGGCGTGGACCCGAGCGAATGGATATCGTCTGCGCCGCCACCGGCGGTGAGGCCTTTGGACAGGTCGGCCGCCAGCGGCGGTGCAGCGCTGCCGCCCAGGCGCACGCCGACCGCGCCGGCGGCTGAAGCCAGGATCACGCCGTCGCTCGAGTGCTGCCACAACGAGGCGTCGCGACGCCAGCAGGAGATCGCCTCTTCGAAGTTGCCGACGACCGCGAAGCCGAAGGCGGTGAGCCGAGCCGGCATGTGGTCCATCAGCGAGAAGATCTGCTGCGAGCGCTGCATCAGCCGCTCGTTGGTGGGCATGCCGACGGTGTGGCTACGAAAGGCCCAGAAGCGGCTGGCGAACTCGGCCAACCGATAAAGCACCGCGCCGGCCGGGCCGAGCCCGAACGAGCCCAGCAGCACGAACCAGAAGAACACGCCGAACACATGGCGGTGCGCCGCCAGCAGCGAATGCTCGATCACGTGGCGCAGCAGTTCCGTGCGCGGCAGGTCGCTTGCGTCGAGGTGGCGCCATTGAGCGAGCAGCGAACGCGCCTGCACCTCGTCGCGGCGCTCGAGCGCGTCGCGGATGTCGGTGTAGTAGTGGCTGAACTGACGAAAGCCGAGCGTGAGGTAGAGCACCACGACGTTCCAGCCGAAGCCGAGCAGCGGGTTCACACGCACCAGCGCGATGAAGATCGCAGCGACAGCCAGCGTCGGCAGCAGTGCGCTGATCAGCCAGACGACCCACGCATGGTGGTCGCGGCCGGCGTCGAAATTGCGGCCGATCCAGCGCGTCCAGGCAACGAGCGCTTCGTGAACCCCGTTCTGGCGCGGCAGCGGCCGCAACTGCTCGATCACCAGGGCCAGCAAGACCGCGAAAAAACTCATGCTTCGATGATAGCCAGCGACTTGTCGCGCACTCGTTGCGGCCGTGCCGCTCAGGCGCTGAGGAAGCGGTAGAAGTTGCGCAGCATGGCTGCGGTCGCACCCCAGATGAAGTAGCGGCGCGACGCGCCGAGTGCGTCCGCGCCCGACCACGGCATGCTGAAGAACTCGCGGGTCGCCCCCTCGATCTCGATGCCGCGGCGCTCGTGGTGCGCCGGGTTCATCAGGAAGGCGAGCGGCACCTCGAACACCTCGTCGACCTCGCCCGGGTCGGGCCGCAGCGTGAAGGCGGGCGTGACCAACGCGACCACCGGCGTGACGACGAACTGCGTAACGGTTGTGTACTGCGGCAGCAGGCCGATCACCTCGGCCTCGCTCGGCGCCAGCCCAACTTCTTCCTGCGCCTCGCGCAAGGCAGTGGCAAGGCAATCCGCATCGCCCGGCTCGGCGCGCCCGCCGGGAAAGCTGATCTGCCCCGCGTGGTGTCGTAGGTGATCGGTGCGGCGCGTCAGCAGCACGGTGAGCTCATCGCGCAGCACGAGTGCGACGAGCACCGAGGCCCGCGCCGGCGTGCGCTGCAGTCCCGGGCGATCGGCCAAAAGCTCGGGCTGCCAGACCGGCGGCGCACGGAAGCGCTCGCGCAAGGCAGCAGGCGTCAGCCGCTCGGCGGGTACCGGCGGCAGATCGCCCACCGCTGCAATCACGGGAAGCTCTTCCGGATCGAAAACGGGCAGTCTGGACATGAAAAAACCGCCAGGCCGGGATGGCGCAGCGGTTGATGTGGCGGTCGAATCAGGCTGAAGGCAGGCCGGCGTTCGATATGGCCGGCTGCGCGGGGCCGCGCCAAAATTGCTTCGCGCTGAAGCGCGGCCCGGAGCTCGCGCCCGCGGGCGACTTCGACTTCATCAGCCGAGCTTTTCCTTGATGCGCGCCGACTTGCCGCTACGCTCGCGCAGGTAATAGAGCTTGGCGCGGCGCACGTCGCCGCGGCGTTTGACCTCGATCGCTGCGATCAGCGGGCTGTAGAGCTGGAACGTGCGCTCGACGCCTTCGCCGCTGGAGATCTTGCGCACGATGAACGCGCTGTTGAGGCCGCGATTGCGCTTGGCAATCACGACGCCTTCGTAGGCCTGCAGCCGCTTGCGCGTGCCTTCGACCACCTTGACGCTAACGATCACCGTGTCGCCGGGGGCGAAAGGCGGAATCGTCTTGTTCAGGCGAGCGATCTCTTCCTGCTCGAGGGTTTGGATCAAGTCCATGGGTTTGGCTCCTGATGATCATGCACGCGCATCGCTGGGCCGAAGTGGCCAGGGCCGGGCAGAGGATCGAAAAATCGCAGATTATAGAGGCAGCCCGCCCAGGTAGCGCTCGTCGGCGGGCGTGAGGCGTCCCGCCACGCGGGCCGCTTCGATCAGGTCGGGTCGGCGCCGCGCGGTGAGTTCGAGTTGGCGCTCGCGCCGCCAGCGTGCAATCTCGGCGTGATGACCCGACAGCAGCACCGAGGGCACGGTATCCAGTGCAGCGCTGCCCAGCCGCTCAGGCCGGCTGTAATGCGGGCAGTCGAGCAGACCGTCCGAGAAGCTGTCCTGACGATGCGACTCTGGATCGCGCAGCACGCCGGGCTGCAACCGGGCCGTCGCGTCGAGCAGCGCAAGCGCGGCCATTTCGCCGCCGGAAAGCACAAAATCGCCCAGGCTCAGTTCCTCATCGACATGGCGCTCGATGAAGCGCTGGTCGATGCCTTCGTAGCGCCCGCACACCAGCACCGCGCCAGGGCCGGCAGCCAACGCTTCAACACGCGCCTGCGACAGCTTCGTTCCAGCCGGGCTGAACAACAGCACCGGCGTGCGCGGCGCACCTGCCTCGACTTGAGCGCTGCGTGCCGCGGCCAGCGCACGCTCCAGCGGTTCGACCAGCATCACCATGCCCGGGCCGCCGCCGAAGCAGCGGTCGTCGACCCGCCGATAGGCGTCGTCGGCAAAGTCGCGCAACGGCCACAGGTGCAGATCCACGCCGCCGCCATCGAAGGCGCGCCGTGTGATGCCCACGGTGCGCAGCGGGGCGAACCATTCGGGAAACAGCGTCAGGACGTCGAAGCGCATGTACCGCGCCTCAGTAATCGAGGCCCCAATCGACCGTGATCCGGCGCTCCGTCAGATCGACCCCATCGACGTAGGCTGCAACGAAGGGAATCAATCGCTCGCTGGCGTCGCTGGCCGCGTCGCTTGTGGCCGGCGCAACGCGCAAAACGCTGTGCGCGCCGGTGTCGAGCAGGCCAGCCACCGTGCCCAGGGACTCGCCTTCCCGGTTGACGACCGCCAGGCCGATCAGGTCGTGCCAGTAGTACTCGTCAGCCTGCGTGCTCGGGAAGCTCGCGCGCGGGACGAACACTCGACAGCCGCGCAAGGCCTCGGCCGCCGTGCGGTCCGCCAGGTCACGCACGTTGGCGACGATGACGTCGCCTTGAAAACGCGCCTGCGTGATGTGCAGCAGGCTCGGTACACGGGCCGCGTCCCGAGTCGGGAGCTTGTTCTCCGGCGGCTGCAAGAACCAGCGGCGCGACGAGAACAACGCCTGTGGATCGCTGGAGAACGGCACCACCTTGATGCCGCCCTGCAGACCCCAGGCATCGACGATGCGGCCGACCTCGATGGCGTCCTCGGGCCAGACGACGGCGTCGTCCTGCGAGGCAGTAGCCACGTCGACCCGTTGTCGCTGTGGAATCAGACCGCTGCGGGAGCGACCTTGGCCTTGGCGTCCTGCACCAGGCGGGCCACGGTGGGCGACATCTGCGCGCCGTGGCTGACCCAGTAATCGACGCGGTCGAACACCACGCGCAGCGGCTCTTCACCCCCGGAGGCGACCGGGTTGTAGAAACCCACACGCTCGAGGAAGCGGCCGTCGCGGCGGTTGCGCGCCGGGGCGGCAACGATGTTGTAGAAGGGGCGCTTCTTGGAGCCGCCGCGTGCAAGTCGGATCACGACCATGATGTTTCCTTCAAGTTTGCGAAATCCACTGCGCCCGCCTGTGGACATCACGGCTCGGGGCTTGCGAATCGGGGGACGCCAGCTTGCGCTGACACGTGGGTTACGTCGGTTCTTCGAACAGGCGCCACGTCAATAGCACCAGTCACCGAAACCGCGCATTATAAACTTGCTGCCGATGAGCGAACCCGTCCCGCTTCAAACCCTGCTGTTGCGGCCCAGCCGTGCCGCCGACCTGCCGGCCATCGGCACGATCTACGGCTGGCACACGGAACACAGCAGCGGCACCTTCGAGCTCGCTGCACCCGGCCTGGATGAAATGGCCCGCCGCCGCAACGAAGTGCTGGCCAAAGGGCTGCCGTGGCTGGTGGCCGAGCAGGCCGGCACGGTGCTCGGCTTCGCCTATGCCAACCACTTCCGGCCCCGTACGGCCTACCGTTTCGCGCTCGAGGATTCGATCTACCTCTCGCCTGAAGCGCAAGGCCGCGGCGTCGGCCGGCTGCTGTTGGCCGAGCTGGTCGCGCGCTGCGAAGCGCTCGGTGCACGGCAGATGTTCGCGGTGATCGGCGACAGCGCCAACGCCGCTTCGGTGGGTGTGCACCGCTCGCTCGGCTTCACCGACGTGGGCACGATGCGCTCGGCCGGATGGAAGTTCGGCCGCTGGCTCGACGTGGTGATCCTGCAGCGCGCGCTGGGGCTGGGTGACAGCGCGCCCGTCGGCGACGGCCCGCAGCCGGCCACCGCTGCATGAACGCGGCTAAATCGAAGACGCTCGCCACTTGGCTCGCCTTCGTCGCCGGCAGCCTGGGTCTGCACCGCTTCTACCTGCACGGCCCGAAGGACATCTGGGGCTGGCTGCACCTGCCACCGGCGCTGCTCGGCGCCTACGGCGTGTGGCGCATGCTCGAACTCGGCCACGACGACCGTCTTGCCTGGGCCTTGATTCCGCTGCTCGGGCTGGCACTCTCGGCCAGCATGCTGGCGGCCATCGTGTATGGCCTCATGCCCGACGAGAAGTGGAACGCGCGCTTCAACGCCGGTGCGGCCGCAACAAGCAGCGGCTGGCTCGCGGTGCTGGGCGTCCTCGCGGCCTTGACGGTCGGCTCGACTGTGTTGATCGCCACCATCGCCTTCAGCGGGCAGCGCTATTTCGAGTCGCAGGTCGAAGCGGGCCGGCAGATCAGCCAGTGACAGGCCGCCGGTTCAGGCCGGCTCTGCGAACAACGCGGCGTGCTCGTCGCGCAGCAGGTTCTTCTGCACCTTGCCCATCGCATTGCGGGGCAGCTCGGCGACGACAAAAAGCCGCTTGGGCACCTTGAAGCCGGCGATGCGGGCCTTGAGGCCGGCCAGCAGATCGTGGCCGTCGAGGGCCACGTTCGGTTTGGCGACCACCATGGCCACCACCGCCTCGCCGAAATCGGGATGCGGCACGCCGATCACCGCCGACTCGGCCACGCCGGGCAACTCGTTCAGATAGCCTTCGACCTCGGCCGGGTAGACGTTGTAGCCGCCGCTGATGATGAGGTCCTTGCTGCGGCCCACGATGCTCAGATAACCGTCGCCTGAAAACCGGCCGACGTCGCCGGTCTTGAACCAGCCGTCGGCGGTGAACTCTTCAGCCGTTTTCTCGGGCATGCGCCAGTAGCCGAGAAAGACGTTCGGCCCGCGCACCTCGACCCGGCCGATCTCGCCGGCCAGCAAGGCGTCGCCTGCGTCACCGACGACGCGCACCTGCACGTCCGGCAGCGGCTTGCCCACGGTGCCGCCGATGCGCTCGCCGTCCTGCGCGCGGCCGGGGTTGGAGGTCAGCATCACCGTCTCGCTCATGCCGTAGCGCTCCAGGATCGTGTGGCCGGTGCGCGTCTGCCAATCGCGGAAGGTCTCGATCAGCAGCGGCGCGGAGCCGGACACGAACAGCCGCATGTGCGCACAGGCCTCGCGCGTGAGGCCGGCCTCGTGCAGCAGCCGAACGTAGAGCGTCGGCACGCCCATGAAGACCGTGGCGCGCGGCAGCCGTTCCAGCACCGCACGCGGCTCGAACTTCGCGCACCACAGCATCGTGCTGCCGCCCAGCAAGGCGCCGTGCGAAGCAACGAAGAGGCCATGCACATGGAAGATCGGCAGCGCATGGATCAGCACGTCGCCCGGCTGCCAGTCCCAGTAGCTTTGCAGCGTGCGCGCATTGCTCAGCAGGTTGCCGTGGCTCAGCATCGCGCCCTTGCTGCGCCCGGTGGTGCCCGAGGTGTAGAGGATCGCCGCCAGCTCGTCGCTGCGCTTGACCGCCGCGTCGTGCCGGTCGCTGTGCTGCGTAGCGCGTTCAAGCAGGGTGCCGCTGCGGTCGTCGTTCAGCGTGAAGACCTGCTGCACTCCGAGCGAAAACGCCAGCTTGCTGATCCACCCGAAATCGCGACCCGCGCACACCACCACGCCCGGTTCGGCGTTGGCGATGAAATAGCGCAGCTCCTCCTTGCGGTAGGCGTTGTTCAGCGGCAGATAGACGAAGCCCGCGCGCAAGGTCGCCAGGTAGAGGAGCAGCGCCTCGACCGACTTGTCGGTGTGTGCCGCGACACGTGTGCCGGCGGGCAGCTCGAGCGACATGAGCAGGTTGGCGATCATCGCGCTGCCGCGCTCCAGGTCGCCCCACGCGTAGGACAACCCGTTGTCGGTTTCGATTGCGATGCGGTCCAGGTCCTGCGGGAAGCCGTCCCGCAGTGCGGCGAAAAGGTTGTCGTTCGAAGTCATCGCTGATCGTCGTGAAAGTCGGGCGCGCGATGCTCGAGAAATGCGGCCACGCCTTCGCGGTGCGTGACGCTCGCCGCATAGCCGAAGTGCGCCGCGCGCTCGGGCTCGGTCGGCCCGCCGGCGAGAAGCTGGCGCAGCGTGCGCTTGTTGGCGCGCGCCACCGATGCGGGATTGCGGGCGATGCGCTGCGCCGTGGCCCATGCTTCGGACGCGGCATCGTCCGCCACGCGGTGCAGAAGCCTGCGCTGAAGGGCACTGGCGGCGTCGAGCAGTCCGGCTTCAAGCAACAACTCGGCGGCGCCGGCACGGCCGAATGCGGCCAGCACGGCGGCCAACTCATCGGGCGCCATCGGAAAGCCCAGCGTGGCGACCGGTGCGCCGAGGCGGGCATCCGGCTGTCCGATGCGCAGATCGCAGCAGGCCGCTATTTCCAGCCCGCCACCGACGCAGGCGCCTTCGATCTGCGCGATGAGGGGCACGTCCGTCGCCCGCAGCGCATGCAGCGCCGGGGCGATCACACCTTCGTGATAGTCACGCAGCGTGTCGGGGTCGAAGCGAAAGTCGGGGAACTCGGCGATGTCGGCGCCGGCAGCGAAGTTACCGCCTTCGCCGCACACGATGACCGAGTGCAAGGTCGGCACCATCGCATCGAGCGAAGCCGCGATGTCGCGCAGACTGCGCCACATCGCGACACTGATAGCACCGAGCTTGACCGGATGCGCGATCACGATGCGTCCGATGCGCGCATCGCCCGCGTCGCGCTCGAAGCGAATGCTGCCGCTCATGCCGCCGCTGCGCCCCGTTGCCGAGGCCTGCGCTTCATTGCAGCTTGGCGCCCGACGCCTTGACGACCTCGGCCCAGCGATCGACCTCGACATCGACGAACTTGCCGAAGGCCTTGCCGGTGAGGGTGGGCGTCTCGGAGCCGAGGTTGTTCCACATCTTCTTGAGCTCGGGCGTGTTCAGCGCCTTCGTCACCTCGGCAGTCATGCGCTCGACCACCTCGGGCGGCGTTCCCTTGGGGGCCCAGAGCGCGTACCAGCTCGAGACCTCGTAGGTCGGCAGACCGCCGCTCACGCTGGTGGGCACGTCGGGGAATCCCGGCGCCGGCTTCGCGGCTGCCACGGCGAGCGGCTTGATGCGCCCGCCCTTGATGTGCCCGGACGACGAACCGAGCCCGTCGAACATGACATCGACCTGCCCGGCGATCAAGTCCTGCAGTGCCGGCCCGGCGCCGCGGTAGGGAATGTGGGTAATGAAGGTCTTGGTTTGCAGCTTGAACAGCTCGCCCGCCAGATGGTGCGAGGTGCCGTTGCCGGCCGAGCCGTAATTCAGTTTGCCGGGGTTCGCCTTGGCATAGGCAATGAACTCGCCGAGCGTGTTGGCCTTGACCTTGCCCGGGTGGACCACGATCACCTGCGGCACGCTCGAAACCAGCGCGATGGGAATGAAATCGGCCTGCAGGTCGTAGTCGAGATGCGGGTACATCGACGGGGCGATGGTGTGGTGCACCGCGCCCATGAAGAAGGTGTAGCCGTCGGGCGTGGCTTTCGAGGCGACGCTCGCGCCGAGCGTTCCTCCCGCGCCGCCCTTGTTGTCGATGATGAACTGGCGGCCGACCTGCTGGGTCAGCACCGCCGTGAGCGGGCGCGCGAACGCATCGGTACCGCCGCCGGCCGGGAACGGCACGACGATCGTCACCGGCTTGGTCGGCCACGACTGCGCCGCGGCCCAGGGAGCGGCCAGGCCGGCTGCGAGGGCCAGTGCTGCGTGGAGCGCCCGGCGGCGTCCGTTCGGGGAAATGGTCTTCATGCGTTGTCTCCTGTCGGTCTTCTTGCGGGGAGTCTCCAACCGGGCGGCTAGAGCTTGCGCGCCAGGCGGCGCGAACTGACGACCTCGCCGTGGACGAAGCGCTCGTGCTGCGCCTCGACCTCGTCGAGGTTGTAGAGGTAATTGACCATCAGGCCGAGCGACTGCTTCAGGCCCTTCGCGCCCAGGTCGCCGGCCCAGTTGAGCCGCTCCAGCCGCGCGCCGTTGTTCAGGTGGAACTTCGCCACCGCGTTGGCGCGCGGCGTGACCGACTCGTGCACCAGGTAGTGCATGGCGAGCCGTTCGATCGCGTCGCGAAGCGGCTCGGCGGCCGTGCGCGGATCCAAGGCGCTCAAGCCCTCGAGCGCCGCCCCGAAGGCCGCGCGCAGCACGGCATCGGCATCGGTCAGCCGTTGTAGTTGGCGGGCGGGCAAATCGCCGCGATCTGCCCAGCGGTCGCTTTTCTTCAGCCAGTCGGCGAAGCCGGGCATGGGCGACAGCGTGCAAAAGCTCTTGAGCTGCGGCAGCTCCTGCTTCAACTGCTCGGCCACGCGCTTGATGAGAAAGTTGCCGAGCGACACGCCCTTCAGGCCGGGCTCGCAGTTGCTGATCGAATAGAAGGTCGCCACCTTGAACTCGCTCAGCGGCCCCGGCTCCGAAGCCGGGTCGATCAGCGGCGCGATCGCTTCCGGCATCTCCGGCACGAGCGCCACCTCCACGAAGATGAGCGGCTCGCCCGGCAGCGCCGGGTGAAAGAACGCGAAGCAGCGGCGGTCCGGCTGCAGGCGGCGGCGCAGGTCGCGCCAGCCGTCGATCGCATGCACCGCCTCGTGCTCGATGATGCGTTCGAGCAGCGCCGCGCTCGAGCCCCAATCCACCCGCTGCATCTGCAGGAAGCCGGCGTTGAACCAGGACGACAGCAGGTGCTGGAAGTCGGACTCCACGGCGGCCAGCTCCGGCTTGGCCTTCAGCGCCGTGATCAACGAGCGGCGCAGCGCGACGATCGCCGCGGTGCCGCCGGGCGCGCGGCTCAGGCGGCGCAGCAGTTCCTGGCGCGGCGGCTCCACCTTGGCGGCCAGGTCGATGAGTTGCGCTGCGCCGGGCTCGCGGGCGTAGCGCTGCGCGGCGTCGAGCACCGCTTGCGGATCAGGGCCGAACTCGGCGGACAACAACTCGAAGAACGCCGGGTGCTGCGCCGGCGTGAGCGCCTGCAAATCGACCAGCAATTCGGCGGCGATCGCGAAGCTGTTGGCTTCGCCGCGCTCGGACAGCAGCCGGCGGCTGCCGTTCAGGATGCGGTCGAGCCGCTTGGGATCGGCCGGCGGCGCCGGCTTGCGCCGCGACAGCGGCCCGGCGGCGCGGAACGTGCCGAGGTTCAGGGTGGGCAGTGTCCACATGCTCAGACTCCCTGGCCGGCCCGACGGCGCACCGGGCGCTGCGGGCGCGAACCCGCGACGGCCTCGCCTGCATCGCCCAGCGCGGCATCGCGCTCCTTGGCACGCAAGGCCTGCAGCGCCGCCAATTGGGCCATCAGGTGATCGTGCATCACGCGTGCGGCGCGCGGCGCATCGCGGGCCGTCAGTGCGTCGATCAGCTCGCGGTGCTCGACGACGGACGCCGCCATGCGCCCGGGCCGCCGCAACTGGCGCCCGCGGAGCAGGCGCATGAACACGCGCAATTGATCCGTGCTGCGGCTCAGCCAGGGATTGGCGGCGACGGCCTGCACGCGGCTGTGAAACACGTGGTTGGCGCGGTAGTAGCCGTCGCCGTCGCCGGCAGCGGCGTGGCGCTCCAGCTCGTCGTGCAGCCGGGACAGCTCGGTGAGTTCGGCATCGCTCGCGCGCTGCGCCGCCTCGAAGGCGCAGCGGCCTTCGAGCAGCGCCATGACGGGGAAGAGTCGCTCGGCATCGTCTTCCGACACTTCGGTGACCCTGCAGCCGCGGCGCGGCTCGAGCGTGACCAGCCCTTCGGAAACCAGCACCTTCAGCGCCTCGCGCACCGGCGTTCGGCTGATCGCCCAGTCGCGCGCCAGCGCCTGCTCATCGACCCACTGCCCGGGCGCCAACTGGCGCTCGAAAATCATCGCCCGAAGTCTTGAAGCCACTTCCTCGTGCAGGGAGACGGGGCGGATTGCGTCGGTCAGGGCGGGGAGATCGCTGAGGTCGGCCATTGCGGATTCGTGGGCAGGCGGGGAGCGCCTCTGAAGGCTAGCCGACAAAATTCATAATTACAACGGCATCGGCCCGGATAAGCCTCCAGTCGGGCGACTTCGAAGGGCGCCGCGACAATCCGCAAATGTTCTCTCCCTCCCAGAACGACGTCCGTCTTTTCTTCTGCAACGCCTACCGCAAGCAGCGCGAGGGCGAGCCGCTCACGCCGATGGAGGCGATCGCCGCCGACTGGATCGCGGACCATCAGGAGTACCACGCCGACCTGACCGACGCCGACGCGGCCCTCGCTGCGAGCTACACGGTGGAGGAAGGCCGCAGCAACCCCTTCCTGCATCTGTCGATGCACCTGTCGATCACCGAGCAGTTGAGCGTCGATCAGCCGGTCGGCATCAAGCAGGCGTTCGCGCTGCTCGCGGCGAAGCGCGGCTCGGCGCACGAAGCGCAGCACGAGCTGATGGAGTGCCTGGGCGAGATGCTCTGGGCATCGCAGCGCAGCGGCCTGCCGCCCGATGGCGAGGCCTACATCGACTGCGTGAGGCGCCGCGCGACGCGCTGAGCCCTGCTCCCGCGTGGGCAGCGTGCCGCGGCACTCGGATCACTTCACGCTGATCCACTGCCACTCGAGCCAGTTGTCGGCACGGTGCACGACCGTCACGTTGCTGCGCGCGGCCCACGGGATGATCTGCCGGTGCAGCGGAATGTGGTGCACCTGCTCCTTGTGCTCCTGCAACGCGGCCTTGACCAGCGCCTCGCGCTTGGCGGCGTCGGGCTCGCGGCTGGAGGCTTCGATGAGCGCATCGAGTTTCTCGTTCTTCACGCCGCCGAAGTTCCAGGTGCCGGCGCCGGCTTCCCCGCGGCTGTGCAGGATCGGCGTGAGCGTGGTTTGCGCATCGGTGATCGAGCCGCCCCAACCCAGCAGATACATCGAGGTATCGCCGCGCTGCAGCTTGGGGAAGTAGGTGCTGCGGGGCATTGCGTTGACCGCGAGCTCGACCTTGATCTGCGCCCACATCGCCGCCAGCGCCAGGCAGATTTCCTCGTCGTTGATGTAGCGGTTGTTCGGGCAGTCGAGCGTGACCGCGAAGCCCTCGGCATAGCCGGCGGCGCTCATCAACTGCCGGGCCGCCTTCAGGTCGTAGGGCAGGCGCCGCTCGAGATCGGGATCGTTGAAGGCGCCCAGCGGCGAGGGCGTGATGCCGCCGGTGGGCAGCGACTGGCCGCGCATCAGCTTGGTCTTCAGCGTCTCGATATCGATGGCGTGATATAGAGCGCGGCGCACGCGCAGATCCTTGAACGGGTTGCGATCACCGGGCACGCGGCCGTACAGCAGCTTGTCGCGCGCCTGGTCCATGCCGATGAAGAGCACCCGGTCCTCGGGGCCGTCGATGACCTTGACGCCCTCGGTGCGGCGCAGCCGCGGCACGTCCTGCGGGGCGGGGTCGAGCACGAAATCGATCTGCCCGGAAATGAGCGCGGCCGACCGCGTGGCGTCGCTCTTGATCGGCGTGTAGACCACCTGCTGCAGGTTGCCCTCGAACTTTCCCCACCACGCCGGGTTGCGCTTGAAGACGGTCTTCACGTCGGGCTGCCGAGACACCAGCCGATAAGGCCCGGTGCCGTTGGCATGGAGCGAGGCGTAGCCCTCCTCGCGCTTCTTGAAGTCGAGCGGCTCCGCGGCGCCGTGCTTCTCGCTCCAGGCCTTGCTCATGATCTGCACGGTTGAAACGTGCTCGAGGAACACCGGATTGAACTGCTCGAGCTCGAACTCGACCGTCAGCGCATCGATCTTCTTCGGCTCGCCGAGTGCCAGCGCGTAGACCGCGATGTCGGAGCTGCCGGCCCGCGCGCGCTTCACCGAGAACAGCACATCGTCGGCGCTGAAGGGGCTGCCGTCGTGGAACTTCACGTCCGGGCGCAGCTTGAAGCGCCACAGCAGTGGGCTCACCCGCTGCCACTCGGTGGCCAGCACCCCCTCGAGCGCGAGCTGCCGGTCGCGGTTGACGAGCGACTCGTAGACCTGCCCGTTGACGGCGTTGGTGAGCGACTCGTTCTGCGAGTGCGGGTCCAGGGTCTGCACGTCGCCCTGGCTGGCCCAGCGCAGCGTCTGGGCCTGCAGCGGCACCGCGACGGCAGCGCTGCACAACAGGGCCAGGGCAGCGGCGATTCGCTGCAGGCCATGGCGGCTCAGTAGATTCATGGTTCATGCTCCGGCAAGGCCCCAGGATAGTGCCAGCCCCCGCGTTCGCCTTCGGCGGCGCGACATGCCGCGGTCATGAAAAAGCCGCCGGACCTTGCGGTCGGGCGGCTCGGCGCGGAGTTGGTTGTCTTACCTGAACTTCGGCTGCGGCACCGTCTTCATCTCGCTGGGCAGCGAGCCGATGTAGTCGGCCAGCGCATCGAGCTCGTCCAAGCTGTAGGGCTTGACCTGCGCGCTCATGATCGCGTTGTTGCGCCCGATCACCGCGTTCGCGTTGTTCTTGTAAGCCTTGAGGGCGACGTAGAGGTAGTCGGCGTGCTGGCCGGCCAGTTTCGGGTAGCTGGCGTCGATCGGCTGGTTGAAGTTCTCGCCGTGACAGGCCGCGCAGTTGCCCTTCTTCAGCAGCTCCGCAATCAGCGGGCCCGGGGTTCGTGCCGGCTTGGCCGGCGTCTCCGCGACGGGCCCACCCTCAACCGAGTAGTACGCGGCCAGGTCGGCGATGTCCTGTTCGCTCAACGTCTCGGCAATGCCGCGCATGGTCGGGTGCTTGCGGTCGCCCTTTTTGTAGGCGGTGAGCGCAGCGGCGATGTAGGCCGCGTTCTGGCCCGCGATCATGGGAACCTTGTGCACCTCGGGGAAGCTGGCCTGGTAGCCCTTGATGCCGTGGCAGCCGATGCACATGGCGTTCTTCTTCTCGCCGGCGGCGGCGTCGCCGGTGATGCCTTGAGCCTGCGCTGCAGGATGCAAAGTCATTGCCAGCACGGCGATCAACGTGGAAAAGAGAAGCTTCATGGTCCTGCGATAGGTTGAATCAGCCGCGGATTATAGGGGGCCCCTATACTCGAATGAGCTCATCCGAACACATGCAAATTGGCTTCCGCGAACATGAAATTCCACGGCTCCGATCAGTACGTCGCCACGCCCGATCTGATGCTCGCCGTCAATGCAGCCATCACATTGCAACGCCCGCTGCTCATCAAGGG
The DNA here is from genome assembly GCF_013817345.1 of Methylibium sp. Lineage (GTDB taxonomy): Bacteria > Pseudomonadota > Gammaproteobacteria > Burkholderiales > Burkholderiaceae_C > Methylibium. Next base: position 9,234 of record NZ_JACDCW010000010.1, on the reverse strand, counting down.
CGAGCCGGGCACCGGCAAGACGATGCTGGCCGAAGAGGTGGCCACCGCCCTGAAGCTGCCGCTGCTGCAATGGCACATCAAGTCCACCACCAAGGCGCAGCAGGGCCTGTACGAGTACGACGCCGTCAGCCGCCTGCGCGACAGCCAGCTCGCCGATGCCGAGAGTTCGCAGCGCGTCAGGGACATCAACAACTACATCCTCAAGGGCGTGCTCTGGCAGGCCTTCACGGCCGAGCAGCCGACCGCGCTTTTGATCGACGAGATCGACAAGGCCGACATCGAGTTCCCGAACGACCTGCTGCGCGAGCTCGATCGCATGGAGTTCCATGTGTACGAGACGCGCGAGCTTGTCAGGGCGCGCCACCGGCCGCTCGTGTTCATCACGTCGAACAACGAGAAGGAGCTGCCCGACGCCTTCCTGCGCCGCTGCTTCTTCCACTACATCCGGTTCCCCGAAGCCGAGACGATGAAGAAGATCGTCGAGGTGCATTTTCCGAACCTCAAGCGCGAACTGCTGGCCGCGGCGCTGAAGAGCTTCTACGACGTGCGCGGCCTGCCCGGTCTGAAGAAGAAGCCCTCGACGAGCGAGTTGCTCGACTGGCTCAAGCTGCTGGTCGCGGAAGACATTCCGCTGGCCGCGCTGCAGAGCCAGGACGACAAGGTCGCGATCCCGCCGCTGCTGGGTGCGCTGCTCAAGAACGAGCAGGACGTGAGTCTGTTCGAGAAGCTCGTGTTCATGCAAAGCCGCAACCGCTGATCCCATGAACGCGCCGCGCCGCGCCGAATGCTCATGCTCCCGCTCGGCGGGCCGAGCCCGGGCACAAACAGTCCAGTGGACTGTTTGTGCCTGGCAAGGAGCCGGTCCACTGGCCCGGCGCGGCCTGCAAGGTACGCGCGCAGCGCGTAGGGTGCCCAGTGAGCGCGAATGACCACTGGCTGCAACCGATCGACCTGAACGGCCGACACGCACGGCTCGTATCTCTGGCGCACGAGCACGAGCAAGCCTTGGCGGAGGCGGTGCGCGACGGTGCCTTGTGGGAGCTCTGGTACACGAGCATCCCGTCGCCGCAAGCGATGGGCGCGGAGATCGAGCGGAGGCTGGCCTTGCAGACCAGCGGCTCGATGCTGCCCTTCACGGTGCTAGATGCCACCGGCCGCGTGGTCGGCATGACGACCTACATGAACGTGGACGCGCAGCACCGCCGCGTCGAGATCGGCTCCACCTGGTACGCGGCGAGCGCGCAACGCAGCGCGCTCAACACCGAGTGCAAGCTGATGCTGCTCACGCACGCTTTCGAGACGCTGGGCTGCATTGCGGTCGAGTTCCGCACGCACTTCTTCAATCAGCAGAGTCGGCGCGGCATCGAGCGCCTGGGCGCCAAGTTCGACGGCGTGCTGCGCAGCCACCAGCGCATGGCCGACGGCAGCCTGCGCGACACCTGCGTCTACAGCATCACCGCCGCCGAATGGCCGACGGTGCGCACGCACCTGCGCTTTCAGCTCGGCAAGCCGCGGGCGCACTGATTGCTCTTCAGGGCAGGCAAGCCCTACGCCGCGCTCGGCGGTGAGGCGCCGCCACAATCTCCCGACAAGTTTCTTGCCGCCGCTGGGCCCCATGCTGATCGACTTCTTCTACACGCTGCGCTCGGCCCGGCTTCCGGTTTCGATCAAGGAATACCTGCTGCTGCTCGAAGCCCTGCAAGCCGGCGTGATCGATGACGATGACGGCCCCACGGTCGACAAGTTCTACTACCTCGCGCGCACCGCGCTGGTCAAGGACGAAATCCTGTTCGACCGCTTCGATCGCGCGTTCGCTGCTTACTTCAAGGGCGTGGAGTTCGTCGCCGACTTCGGTCGCGAAGTTCCGCTCGACTGGCTGCGCCGCACGCTCGAACGCGAGCTGACGCCCGAGCAGAAAGCCGCCATCGAAAAGATGGGCTGGGACGAGCTGATGGAAACCCTCAAGAAGCGCTTCGAGGAACAGAAGGAGCGCCACGAAGGCGGCAGCAAATGGATCGGCACGGGCGGCACCTCGCCGTTCGGCAACTCCGGCTACAACCCGCAGGGCATCCGCATCGGCGGGGCCGGCGGCAACAAGAGCGCGGTCAAGGTCTGGGAACAGCGCGCCTACCGCGACTACGACGACAACCTCGAGCTCGGCACGCGCAACATCAAGCTCGCGCTGCGCCGGTTGCGCCGCTTCGCGCGCGAAGGCAGCGACCTCGAGCTGGATCTTGACGACACCATCCACCGCACGGCGGCCAACGCCGGCCTTCTCGACATCAGAATGGTTCCCGAGCGCCACAACAAGGCGAAAGTGCTGCTGCTGATGGACGTGGGCGGCACGATGGACGAGCACGTGCACCGGGTCGAAGAACTGTTCAGTGCGGCCAAGTCGGAGTTCAAGCACCTCGAGTTCTATTACTTCCACAACTGTGTCTACGACTTCGTGTGGAAGAACAACCGCCGCCGCCACGCCGAGAAGCTCGCCACCGTGGACCTGATCCGCAAGTACAACCGTGACTACAAGCTCGTCTTTGTGGGCGACGCGACCATGAGCCCCTACGAGATCCTGCAGCCCGGCGGCAGCGTCGAATACGACAACGAAGAGCCCGGCGCCGAATGGCTACAGCGCCTGACCCACGCGTTCCCTAAGTACGCCTGGATCAATCCCGAGCCGCCCGGCGTGTGGGGCTACCGGCAAAGCATCGCCGTGATCCAGCAGCTGATGCAGCAGCGCATGTTCCCGCTGTCGCTGTCGGGGCTCGAAGGTGCGATGCGCCTCCTGAGCAAGTGAGCGCAGCGCCGGCGATGCATCAGGCAACGCGGCTCCGAGGGGCGGTTCCCGCGCTGCTGATCGGGCTGCTGGTGTTGCTGGCCGCGGCGCTGTCGGCACCCGGTGTCAGCGCGCAGACCGGGCCGCAATCCACAGAGCAAGGCACCGAAGACAGCGACACGGAATCGGCCGAGCCCCAGCGCTCCGGCAAAGACTCCGGCGTCACAACCTTGCGCGCCGACGACAAGCACGCCTACGGCCTCGAAGTGCGCGGGCCCGACGCACTGCGCAAACTGCTCGTGCGTCATCTCGATCTCGCGCGCTTTCGTGAACAAGCCGACATCTCCGAAGTGGAGATCGGCCGGCTGATTGCCGCCGCGCCGGCCCAGGCCAGGAGCTTGCTCGAGACCGAGGGCTATTTCAATGCTCAGGTCGATGCACAGCGCGTGGAAGACCCGGCCGGCGGTACGCCCACGGTGCGGGTGCAGGTCGATCCCGGCCCGCAGGCGCGCGTCGGCCGCGTCCAGTTCGACATGCAGGGCGCCTTCGCCGAGGCGCTTCAGGCCGGGGACCCGGCCCTCGAGCGACGCTGGCGTGGCCTGCAGGCGCGCTGGCCGCTGAAGAGCGGCGCGGCCTTCAGCCAGTCGGCATGGGCCGGAGCGAAGAACGCGCTGCTAGCCAGCCTGCGCTCGCGCGGCTACGCGAGCGCCGACTATGCGGGCACCGGCGCGCAGGTCGACGCGAAAGACAACACCGTGCGGCTCTCGCTCGTCATCGACAGCGGGCCACTCTTTCGCATCGGCGAAGTGCGCATCGAAGGACTGGAGCGCACGCCGGAAGACGTGGCACGCAACCTCGTGCCGTTCGACATCGGCGATCCGTACTCCGAAAAAATCCTGCTCGATTACCAGGAAGCGCTGCAGCGCTCGAACCTCTACGAAGGCGTGGCGGTGGAGCTCGACCTCGATCCCGCGCGCGCCGGCGAAGCGGTGGTTGTGGCCCGCCTGCGCGAGAACACGCTGCAGTCGGCCACCACGAGCATCGGCTACTCCACCAACACCGGCCCGCGCTTCGGACTCGGCTACACGCACCGCCGGCCGTTCGGGCAGGACGTGGTGGCCTCCGTGCGCCTGCAGGTCGGCGGCGAGGAGCGCCTGGCCGGCTTCGACCTGCTCGGCTATCCGCAGGAAAGCGGCTACAGCAACCTGCTCTCGCTGCAGGCCGACACGCTCGACGCCGGCGGCGCCCGCACCGACACGCAACGCGCGCGCCTGGGCCGCACGCGCACCACCGAGCGGATCGACCGCCTCTACTACCTCGAATTCATTCGCACCACGCTCGAAACCGACACGCGGCGGACCACCGACAAGGCGCTCTATGGCAACTACGAATGGGTGCGGCGCGACGTCAACAACCTCGTCTTCCCGACCCGCGGCCTGATCCTGAACGCGCAGGCCGGCGCGGGCTACGCGCTGGACGACGACGACGAGCGCGGCCCCTTCGCTCGCCTGTACCTGCAGGGCACCTGGTTCCAGCCGCTGCCGCGGCCGTGGCTCCTGCAAGTCCGCGGCGAGATCGCCCAGGTCATCAAGCGCGATTCGCTGGGCGTGCCCGACGCGCTGCTCTTTCGCGCCGGCGGTGACAACTCCGTGCGCGGCTACGGCTACCGCGAGCTCGGCCCGGTGCGCGACGGCGCGGTGGTCGGCGGTCCGGTGCTGGCCACCGGCACCGTGGAGGTGCTGCGCCGCTTTTCCGGTGACTGGCGCGACTGGTACGGCGCCGGTTTCATCGATGCCGGCAATGCCGCGAACGACTGGGGCGATTACGAACCGGTCTTCGGCTACGGCGTCGGCGTGCGCTGGCGCAGCCCCATCGGGCCGCTGCGCGTCGATCTGGCCTATGGGCAGGAGGTCGGCTCGGTGCGTCTGCACATCAGCGTGGGAGCGACCTTCTGATGGTGCGAGAGGCCGACTCCGGCATGCCGTCGCCCCGCACGGGACCTGCACAAAGCGAGCCGCACGCGACGACGCCCCGGGCCCGGCGGCGTCGGCGCTGGCCTTGGCTGGTCCTTGCGCTGCTCGTGCTGCTGCCGCTGTTGCTCGTGGCCGCGCTGAGTGCGGCGTGGCAGTCGCTGCACACCGAAGGCGGCACCCGCTGGTGGTTGCAGACAGTGGCCGAGCGGGTGCCGGGGCTGACCGTCGGGGACTCGCGCGGCGCGCTGCTCGGCGCCGAGTCGGAGTTCGTGCTGGACCGTGCCTCTATGCAGACCAGCGGCAGCACAGTGCGGGTCGACGGACTGCGCATCGACGGCCTGCAGCTCGGCCGGTGGCAACTGCGCGCGCCGTATGTGCACATCGAGGCGCGCACCATCGCACTGCGGCAGCTGGACGTCGAGACCACGCCGAGCACCGAGCCGAGCCCTGCGCCCGAGCCGCCCCAGAGCCTTCGACTGCCGGCGACGGCCCGGGTCGACGTCCTGCGCATCGAGCGCCTCGAGCTGCCCGGCCTGCCGGCGCCCATCGAGGGGCTGACCGCGCACCTGGAGGCCGGCGCCACGCATCGGATCGACGCCCTCGCGCTGCGCTGGAACGGCCTGCTCGCCGAGGGCAGCGCCCACATCGACGCCGACGCGCCGATGAGTTTGCGCTCCAGCCTGGCGGTGCGCGCGGATGCCGCAGACAAGGAAACTGCACCTGCAGTGCCCAGCACCACGGCGCTGCCGGAATGGGCGCGCGGGCTCGTGCTGCAGGTCACCGCCGGCGGTCCGCTCGAGCGCTTCGACGTGACGGCTTCGCTGGAGCTTCAGGACCAACGGCTGAACGCCAAGGCGCAGGTCACGCCCTTCGCGGCACTGCCGCTTTCGCAGCTCGATGCGCGTTTCACGCAACTCGACCTCGCCCCCCTGCTTGCCCCCTTCACGCCTCAGGCGCCGACCACCGCGCTGACCGGCAGCGCGATCCTGCAGCTCGCCGCCGATGCGCCGCTGTCGGTGCGCGCGCAGATCGCGAACGCCATGCCCGGGCGCTGGGACCAGCAGCGCCTGCCGGTGCGCGAGCTCGACTTGCGCGCCAGTGGCCAAGGGGCCGACTGGCAAATCGACAGTGCCAGCGTGCAACTCGCCGGTGACGCCGGCACGCCGGCCGGGCAACTCGAGGGCAGCGGCCGGATCGACGGTGGCGTGGGTGCGGTCGAGCTTTCGCTCGACGGCGTGCTGCTGCAGCAGCTCGACCGCCGTGCGCCGCCGCTGCGCCTGAGCGGCCCGATCCGCCTGAAGCACACGCCGGATGCGGCGGGCCCAGTTGCTCCGACGGCTCCGGCTCCGGCTGCTCCTGCTCCTGCTCCTGCTCCTGCTCCTGCTCCTGCTCCTGCGTCTGCTCCTGCGTCTGCGACCATCCCGCCGACCCCTCCTGCAACCGCACCCCAACCCTCCTTCGGCCTGCTCGAGTTCGACACCCGGATCACCGGCGCGCTGGTCGGTGTCGCGCGCAAACAAGCGAGCGGCCCCTTGCGCGACGCCGTGCAGCTCGCGCTGAACGGCAGCGCAACCCCGAACGAGATCGTGCTGAAGTCGCTCAGCGCCCGCGCCGGCGCGGCGCGCCTCGACGGCCAAGGCAGCGCGCGCCGCGCCGGCAACGCCTGGGACAGCCGAGCCGCGCTGAAACTGGCCGCCTTCGACCCCCGCCTGTGGCTACCCGGCGAGCCGGACGCCGCCTGGCGCCGCGCCAAGAACGTTCTCAACGGCCAGGTCGATCTGAAGGCCCGCGTCCCCGCCGACGCGGCCGATGCCGCCGCGCTGCTCACCCGGCTGAACGGCACGCTGCGCGCGGAGCTCACCGACAGCGCGCTGGCTGGCCAGCCGGTGGCACTGACGTTGCAGGCCGAAGCCGATGGCCGCGGCCGGCTCAAAGCAGAAGGTCAGACGGGCGCCGCCGGCAACACCGCCCAATTCACCTTGCAACTCCAGGCTCCCGCAAGCGGCAGCGCTGCGCGCGGCGGCGAGCAGTTCGATATCCGGCTCGATGCCCCGGCGCTGGCCCGTCTGGCTCCGCTCGCCGAACTGTTCGGACTGGGCCCGCTGAGCGGCCAGGCGCAGCTCGAAGCCCGTGTCGAAGGCGGCCTCGGTGCCGCCCTGCTCGGTGGCGGGGGCGGCGCGCTGACCACGCAAGGTTCGCTCGAATTGAAGGCGCTGCAGGCCGGCACGCTGCAGCTCGATTCGGCCGATGCCGACTGGAACGCCACCCTGCCCGCCGGCGCGGCTGGCGCGGCAGCCACGGAAGCGCTCGCGCGTGCGGTGCTGCAGGGCAAGCTGCGGGCGGCCCAGGTCCGCGTCCCGGGCCTGGTGCTGCCGAGCATTGCTCTGGACGCCGACGGCACGCTGGCCGAGCACCGCGCCAGCCTGAGAGCCAGCCTTCGCCAGCCCACGCCCCCGCCCGGCAGCGAGGCGAGCGCAGCAGCGCCGGCCGCCGCCGCGGAGCCGCTCGCACTGGCTGCCGATCTGAGCGGGGCCTGGCGAGCCGGGACCGGCAAGGCGCCATCAACGTGGCGCGCGACGTTGAGCGAGCTGTCGCTGCGGCCGACAGCGGTCCCGGCGAGCGGCAGTGCGAGCGACAACGCCCGCAGCGGCTCTCAAAGCAGCAGCAACGCCGATGCCGGCACTGGCACTGGCACTGGCACTGGCACTGGCACTGGCACTGGCACCGGCACCGGCACCGGCATGGCAAGGCCGTCGAGCGCCCCGCCGCTGCCGCTGTTCGTCGCGCGCGACCTTCAGTTCGTGCTCGAACAGGCGGAGCAATCCCTCGCCGTGCGGCTCGAGCCCGGCCGCGCCGAGGTGCTCGGTGCGGCCCTGCGCTGGAGCCGGCTGCAGTGGCAGCGCAGCGGCGCGGCGCCGGCGCGGCTGGCGGTGCAGGCGGAGGTGGAACCTTTCGTCGTGGCGGAGTTGCTGCAGCGGTTGCAGCCCGGTTTCGGCTGGGCCGGCGACCTGCGCCTCGGTGCGCGCATCGACTTGAGCAGCGATCCGGTCGTGCGCGCGCAGGTGGAGATCGCACGCACCGGCGGCGACCTGCAGATCAGCGAGTTCGGCGTCGTTCAATCGCTCGGCCTGACCGACCTGCGGGTCGCACTCGACGCGCAGGCCGGCGTGTGGCGCCTGACCGAACTGATCGCCGGCGCCAACCTCGGCCGCATCGAGGGCCGGCAGACGGTGCGGGCCGAGCCCACCGCGCTGTTTCCCGGCCCCGAAGCACCGCTCGACGGGCGACTCGACGTGCAGGTCGAAAACCTGGCCGCCTGGGGTGCCTGGATCCCTGCCGGCTGGCGCCTGGGCGGCACGCTCGACGCGTCGCTGCGCCTGGCCGGCCGCGTCGGTGCGCCCGAACTGATCGGCGAGGTGCAGGGCCGCGAACTGGCGCTGCGCAACACACTGGAGGGCGTGTCCCTGCGCGAAGGGCGGCTCGAGGCGCGCTTCGATGGCAACAGTGCCCGCCTCGAGATGCTGCGCTTCCAGGCCGGCGAAGGAGAGTTGCGCGTCAGCGGCACGGCGCGGCTGGGCGCGCAGCCGCAGGCGCAACTGGCGCTTGTCGCCGAAGAAGCCGAGGTGCTCGGCCGCGTCGATCGGCGCATCGTCGCGAGCGGCCGGATCGATGTGCGGCTCGATCCCGAGAAGGTCGCCATCACCGGCAAACTGGGCATCGACCGCGGTTTGATCGACATCAGCCGCGGCGGCGCCCCCAGCCTCGCCGAAGACGTGACCGTGCGCCGCCCGGGCGACGCGGCGGCGGCCGACGAAGCCGCCGACGACGAAGCCGCGCCGAGCGCGCCCCGCGCCGTGGAGATGCAGTTGGCCATCGACCTCGGCAAGCGGCTGCAACTGCGCGGCCTCGGCATCGACACCCGGCTCACAGGCGAGTTGCAGATCACCACCCCGGACGGTCGGCTCGAAGCACGTGGCGAGATCCGCACGCAAGACGGCACCTATCAGGCCTATGGCCAGGACCTCCAGATCGAGCGGGGCATCATCACCTTCGTCGGCAATCTCGAGAACCCGCGCCTGAACATCGAGGCGGTGCGTGCCGAAACCGACGTTCGCGTCGGTGTTCGCGTCACCGGCAGCGTGCTGACACCGCGCATCCAGCTGTTCTCCGACCCTGAAATGCCCGCCACCGAAAAGCTCGCCCTGCTTGTCACCGGGCGCAGCTACGACGAACTGGCCGGCTCCGAGACGCTGCTGCTCCAACGCGCCGCCCTCGCACTGCTGCAGGGCGACGGCAGCGGCGGCAGCAAGTTCGACCCGGCCAAGCTGCTGCGCCTGGACGAGTTGTCGGTGCGTCAGAGCGACGGCGCGACCGCCGACACCATCGTGACCCTCGGCAAGCAGCTGTCCGAGCGGGTGTACGTGGGCTACGAGCGCGGCCTCAGCGCCGCGGCCGGCAACCTGCAGTTGATCTACCGCATCGCCC
>NZ_JACDCW010000009.1:514-60193 GCF_013817345.1 Methylibium sp. | reverse complement strand
GCGCGAGGCTGGCGACTGCGGCGAGGAGGGCGCCATGGATGCGTGAAATCGTCATGGGAGGCTCCTTGGGATCAGTTCGCCCCGCCGATCGGCGTGGCGAGGTACGGGAAGCTCGTCGACAACGATGCGGCCGCGGCGGCCTGGTCCACGGCGTCGTGCAGCTTGAAGGCAGTGGCGCCCAGCGGCACGGCCGAGGGCTTGCACTCGGCGCCGAAGCCCAGCACGTTGGCGTCGCCGTTGGCCACGCACAGTCCGCCCATCACCGCGATGAGCGAGATGTCGACGATGTCGTCCTTCGGGCGGCGGCCGTTCGGAAAGCCTGCGTTGTCGGTCCCACCCGCCAGGATGTTGCCCACGATGCCCAGCCGGTTCTGGCTCGCGAAGGCCACGGGATCGATGGCGGTGTTCAGGCGCAGCATCTCCGAGGCCGTCACCGCGGTCATCTGGTTTACACCAACGATGCCGGTCAGGAACACCGTCTGCAAGTCGACGCGACCGGCATTGGTCGGCGCGGCACCGCCCAGATTCAGCACCGCATCGAGCAGCACCGGCAGCGTCGGGTTGGTGACGTAGCCGGCGAACTGACCGTCGCCGCTGGGCTCGGACGCGTTGAAGCGGTCCTTGTCCTTCAGGCCGATGACCACTTCGTTGACCAGCGGCATGCCCAGGCGCGAGACCTGGGTCCACGGGCCGGCGTTGAGCGATGCGTTCTCCAGCGCGGTGTTTTTCGGCGAGCCCGACAGCAGGCGGCCCTGGCGCAGGCTGGCCGAGGTCCAGCCGCCAATGACGGCAGCGGGATTGTCTGCGGCGGCGCCGGCCGTGGTGGTCAGGCAGTCGCGGTGCACTTCGAGCGACAGCGTGGTGACGTTCTTGTCGTCCAGGTCGCCGGGGCCGGCGGCGTTGATCTGCGCCGGATCGGTGATCAGGCCGACCGGCGCGTTGACCAAGTCGAAGATCGTGCCCAGGTTGACGGCGAACGGATCCTTGCGCTGGCCGACGAAGACCTTGGCGGGCATCGAGCAGCCGGGCAGGTTGACGGTGTAGACGTGCTGGGCCGCGTAGGCCGCGTAATTGGCGAAGGTCTTGGTGCCGATGTTGTCCACCGGCTTGTCGAACGTGGCCGAGCCGCCGTTCATGACCGAGCTCTTGCTGCCGGTGCGGCGGTCGCCGCGCACCACGTCGAGCGTGAAGGTCTCGCGCACGTTCGAGTTGGGGTCGTTGACCTTGCTGATGGGGCCGGCCTGGGTCAGCGGGATCGAGACCTCGGTGCCGAGCGCCGGCACCTTGATGTCCTTGAGCGTGTTGGTGAAGCGGAACTGGAAGGTGAGCTCTTCCTCGGCGTCGCCGTCGTTGTCGATGTGGATCTCGTACATCGCGTTCGGGTCCATCTTGAAGTAGTTGGGCCCGCCGTACGGATCCTGCAGCGGCAGGTAGTTGGCGATCAGCGTCACGTAGCCACTGCGGTCGGCCTCGTAGCTGCGGAACATGTAGAAATCGGTCGCGTCGACCTTGGGCGTGCCGGTGATCGACGGCGCCTCGCGGTGGCTCGAAGCCAGTGCGTTGCCAGTGAGGCCGGCGGCCAGCAGGGCGGCAGCGAGGCCGGCCCTGGCGAAGCGGCTCGGAAGAATCGTGTCTTGCATGAATGTCTCCTTGTTGAGGCTCGGGTTCGATGTCCGCCGAACTCGCGCTCGGGCATCGAAGGGCAATACGGCGCGCATCGCGGTTTGGATGCAGCAGCGCCGCGTCGGTGTGCCAGCGCTCGTTCGCGCCGTGTTCCCGCGTCATGGGCCGCCGGGCCGCTTTCAAGGCGAATACCGCAGAGCGCAGCGCGGAGGTTTGCTCATGAGCGCGTGCTATCTTGGAACCCCCGTCATCCGAGCGCCCAGGAAAACTCATGAGCTACAGCATCGACCTGTCCGGCCGCGTCGCCCTTGTCACCGGCGCTTCCAGCGGCCTGGGCGCGCAGTTCGCCCGCACGCTCGCGCACGCCGGGGCGGCGGTGGTGCTGGCCGGTAGACGGATCGAGCGGCTCAAGACCTTGCGCGCGGAAATCGAGGGACAAGGCGGTGACGCGCACGTGGTGGGCCTGGACGTGACCGAGCACGAGAGCGTGTGTTCGGCGGTCGCCCATGCCGAAACCGAGGTCGGCGCGATCGACATCCTGGTCAACAACTCCGGCGTGAGCACGACGCAAAAACTCCTCGACGTGTCGCCCGAGGACTACGACTACGTGATGGACACCAACACACGCGGCGCGTTCTTCGTGGCGCAGGAGGTGGGCAAGCGCATGATCGCCCGCGCCCAGGGCTCCGCCCCGGGCACCTTCACGGGCGGGCGCATCGTCAACATCGCCTCGATGGCGGGGCTCAAGGTGCTGGGGCAGATCGGCGTGTACTGCATGAGCAAGGCGGCGGTGGTGCACATGACGCGCGCGATGGCGCTCGAGTGGGGCCGCTACGGCATCAATGTGAACGCCATCTGCCCGGGCTACATCGACACCGAGATCAACCACCACCACTGGAGCACCGACGCCGGCCGCAAGCTGATCGACATGCTCCCGCGCAAGCGCATCGGCCGGCCGCAGGACCTGGACACGGCGCTGCTGATGCTGTGCGCCAACGAGAGCCATTTCATCAACGGCGCGGTGCTGGCCGCGGACGACGGCTTCGGGGTGTGATTTCCCGGCGAAGAGCCGTCGCGGCGGCCGTGGCGAAGCAAGGCACCCGCAGTCACGGCCTGTCTCTTGGTGGCCGGCAGATCACCGTCTTGATTTAATGCGCCCCGTGTCTCCGCTCGAACTGCGCATCCTCGGCGTGCTCGTCGAGAAGCAGCACACCGTGGCCGACAGCTATCCGCTGTCGCTCAATACGCTGGTGCTCGGCTGCAACCAGAAGACCGCCCGCGATCCGGTGATGAACGCGGGCGAGGCCGACGTGCTCGCCGCGCTCGACGATCTGAAGTCGCTGGACCTGGTGATCGAGTCCAGCGGCAACCGCGTGATGCGCTACGAGCACAACCTGGCGCGTGTGTTGCGCGTGCCGTCGCAGTCGCTGGCCATCCTGGCAGTGCTGGCGCTGCGCGGACCGCAGACCGCTGCCGAGCTGCGTGCCGCCACCGACCGGCTGCACCGCTTTGCCGACGTGTCCTCGGTCGAGGGCTTCCTCGACGAACTGGCGGCGCGGCTGGCGGAGCGCGGCGGCCCGCTGGTGGCGAAGCTCGCGCGCGGCGCAGGTGCACGTGAAGCGCGCTGGGCGCATCTGCTGGGCGGTCCGTTGCCGGCGGTTGGTTCGTCGGACGCAGCAGCGGCCTTGTCTGTCGATGCGACCGCGGCTGCCGAGATCGCCTCGCTCAAGGCCAACCAGCTCTATCTGCGCAACGAAGTCGCTCTGCTTCGCTCTCAGCTGCACCGGCTGGCAGCGGAGTTGGGCGTCGAGCTGCCGTGAGGGCGGAGGCTGCAAGGCGCTCCGGTCGGGGCCCCTCGACGCCAGGAATGAGCCGATAAGGCCAAAAGGGCCAAAAGGGCCGAAATGACTACAATGGCCTGTACGTTCTTGAAAGGCCATTCATGTCCACTGTCACTTTCCGCAATCGTCAAGGCGAACTGGTCGATCTGCCGACCGTGGCCGCCAGCCGCTTCAAGAACGAGTTCGGCGCCATCTTCGAGCAAGCTGCGCTCGGCGGCGCAGTGGCGATCACCAAGCACGACGCACCGAAGGCCGTGCTGATGTCGTATGCCGAATTCGAATCGCTGGTTCAGTCGCGCTCCCCCGCGCTCGATGACCTGACGCTGCAGTTCGACGGGCTGCTCGAGCAGATGCAGACGCCGAAGTCGAAGGCGGGCATGGCAGCTGCCTTCGATGCTTCGCCGGTGCAGCTGGGTCGTGCAGCGGTGAAGGCGGCCAAGCAACGGCGCTGAGCGGTCCACGGCGCACGCATCTTGGCCAGGAAGGCGCCGACCGCGCGCTTGTACGTTCTGTCGGGCGTCAACGGCGCTGGCAAGAGCAGCATCGCCGGGGCTGCCTTCCGCTCCTTCGGCGGCGAGTACTACAACCCCGACGAAGCCGCGCGCGCGCTCCTTTCGGCCAGTCACCGGCTGAGTCAGGAGCAAGCCAACGGTGTCGCGTGGCAGCAGGGCAAGCGGCTGCTGGAGCGGGCGATCGCGGGCCGCCTGGACTTCGCGCTCGAGACCACCCTGGGCGCCAACACCATCCCGCGCCTGCTCGCGCAGGCGGCTTCGGAAGGCATCGAGGTCCGCGTCTGGTACGCCGGCCTGGCCAGCCCGGAATTGCACATCGAGCGCGTCCGCAGTCGGGTGCGCGGGGGCGGACACGACATTGCCGAGGCCGACATTCGGCGCCGCTTCGAACACAGCCGGCTGAACCTGATTCAGCTGTTGCCGGCACTCACGGCGCTGCGCATGTACGACAACAGCGCAGCCGCAGACCCCGCCGCCGGAATGACGCCATCACCGCTGGAACTGCTGCACATGGAACGCGCACGCATCATCGGTCCGCCCGATCTCTCGCTCACGCCCGAGTGGGCGAAGCCGATCGTGGCCGCGGCGCTCAAGATTCACCAGGCCGGGCGAAAGCTCTCTTGACGGGAGGCGTGCGCTTTACGCAGGCGAATCGACGCATTCAATCGTCGATCACGTTGCGCGGCGCGAACAGCATCGCCTCGGCGTCCTGACAACTCTGGCTGGCGATCGGGCGCTCGCTCAACTGCAGGGCGCGCAGGCTTTGGGCGATGGCGCCCTGGCCGAGTTCCAGCCGCGCGGCGTCGCGCCGGAAATGGTCGTCGAAGTGCTTTTGCCGGAGCACGAAGTTTGAAACCAGCACGTGGCCTTCCTTGAGCGTGTAGTTGCGCAGCTTGAGCTGGCGATCGCGAACGCGCGCACGGTCGTCGGGTTCGCGCGAGTCGCAAACGAGACTGAGTACCGGCGCATCGGGCGGGCCAAGGGTGCAGCGCAGTTGGCGGCCTTCGCGGTGAAAGGCGATCTCGGCCAGGCTCTTCGGAAAGCCGGCCAGATCGACACCGGCGTCGTAGGCGGCGCGGGTCGTGACCGGCAGTTGCCACACGTAGGCGCTGAGCGCCTTGCCGGCGCCGCGAAACAACGCGTCGAACGCCGGCGGAGCCATGCCGCCGAAGGCGATCGGCAGAGCGATCGCGACTTCGTTGTACGCGCCGAGGTCGCTCTCGCGGTACTCGATCGCGGCCACCGTTAGCAGGCAGCGGCCCGGCGCCACTTCCACCGGCCGCATGCGCGTGTCGGGCAGCAGCCGGCGTGCTTCGGCGCTCGCTGCGGTGAAGACCGCGGTGATCGAGGAAAGCGCCGGGAAAAACAGCGGCACGCGCAGGCCACCGGCCCAGGCCTGGCGCATCACGTCGTCGAAGAAAGGAGTGCCTTGCATGCTGCTGCGGTGAGCAGCCTGCATGCCCGGTCGAGCAGGGACGGGCGAGTGCTCGGCTCCGGCGTCTGCAGTTCTTGCCCCGGGCAGGGAATGCGGCTTGCTGCTTGTCATAAAGCAGAGTTCCAAGTCGCGCACAAGGAGCAGCCGATGAACGACGACAAACACTACGAGCAACTGCGTCGGGACTACGAACGCCAGCTCGACGATGACTACCGGAGCTGGCAGAGCCACCGCACCGGCTCGAACCCCGCGCGCAACCCGCCAGGCGGTCCTGCCGCAAAGCAGAAGAAGCCCGAAAGCGCCGTGGAATCCTTCGGCCGCGCCATCGGCAGCGTGGTCACGGTGCCGGCAAGCCCCGAGGGGGCTGCGGGGCTGGGAGACGATCCGTCGGCTGTGGGCGGCGTGCATTCGAGGCAAACGTCGTGAAGCGCGTGCCTGGCAAGCCGCCCGCGGCCTCGCCTGACGCCGCAGGGAACGACCGGAAGGCGAGGCGCCCCGATGCCGCCGAGTCGGTCGCGGGCGAAGAAGATCCGGGCAGCGCGTTGGAGCAATTCAGCGATTTGATGCATGACGCGCCCGCGCAAGGCGGTGAGGCAGCCAATCCGGCCGCCGCACAACCGTCGGACGCCGGCACTCGGCGACGCCGCAGCGACGACGACGAACCCTTGCCCGAACCGGGGCCTGATCGGCCCGCCTGATGCCCGGCCTCGCCGGGCCGGCGCAACGCTTCGGCTGCCGGCCTCGTAGTACGCTTCGCGGCTGAAAACAAGGAGCGTTTCATGAACAAGGTTTACCCGGGCGCGGCTGCCGCGCTCGACGGCATCGTGCGCGACGGGCAATTGCTCGCGGTCGGCGGCTTCGGCCTGTGCGGCATTCCGGAAGCTTTGATCGAAGCCCTGCGCGACAGCGGTGCCAGGGATCTCACCGTGATCTCGAACAACGCCGGTGTCGACGGCTTCGGCTTGGGCAAGCTGCTCGAAACGCGCCAGATCAGCAAGATGATCTCCAGCTACGTGGGCGAGAACAAGGAGTTCGAGCGCCAGTACCTGGCCGGCGAGCTCGAACTGGAGTTCACGCCGCAGGGCACCCTGGCGGAGAAGCTGCGCGCCGGCGGCGCCGGCATTCCGGCCTTCTTCACCCGTACGGGCGTGGGCACCGTCGTGGCTGAAGGCAAGGAAACGAAAGAGTTCGACGGCCACACCTACGTGATGGAGCGCTCGCTCAACCCGGAGGTGTCGCTGGTCAAGGCCTTCAAGGCCGACAAGAGCGGCAACCTGGTGTTCCGCCGCACCGCGCGCAACTTCAACCCGGCCGCCGCGATGGCCGGCAAGCTCACGGTGGTGGAAGTGGAACAACTGGTCGAGGTGGGCGAGATCGATCCGGACGACGTGCATCTGCCGGGCATCTATGTGCACCGCATCGTCGTGAACGCGAACCCCGAGAAGCGCATCGAGAAGCGCACGATCACCCCGGCTACGACAGAGAAGAAGGGAGCCTGACCATGGCGTGGACACAAGACCAGATGGCCGCCAAGGCCGCGGCCGAACTCAAGGACGGCTACTACGTCAACCTCGGCATCGGCATTCCCACGCTGGTGGCCAACTTCGTGCCGAAGGACATCGAGGTGTGGCTGCAGAGCGAGAACGGCATGTTGGGCATCGGTGCCTTCCCGACCGAGGGCGAGGTCGATGCCGACCTCATCAACGCGGGCAAGCAAACCGTGACCACCATCCCCGGCTCGAGCATCTTCGGCTCGCATGACAGCTTCGCGATGATCCGCGGCGGCAAGATCAATCTGTCGATCCTGGGCGCCATGCAGGTCAGCGAGAAGGGCGACCTCGCCAACTGGATGATCCCCGGCAAGATGATCAAGGGCATGGGCGGCGCGATGGATCTGGTGGCGGGCGTGCCGCGCGTGATCGTCGTCATGGAGCACGTGGCGCGCAAGAAGGACGGCACGACCGACCTCAAGATCCTGCCGCAGTGCACCTTGCCGCTCACGGGCGTTGGCGTTGTCAACCGCATCATCACGGACCTCGCGGTGATGGACGTGACGGCGGAAGGGCTCAAGCTGGTCGAGCTGGCCGCCGGCGTGACGCGCGACGAGGTGCAGTCGAAGACGGGCGTGCCGCTGCATTGACGACGGATGGCGCGCGCTGTCCGGCGCGTCGGCAAAAAAAGGGCGGCCCCGCGAGCCGTCCTTTTTTGCGCCTGGCGCGTACTTCAGCCCGGTGCTTCGCCGGCGACCCAGGCGCCATCGACCAGCAACTCGTGCGGCCGGAACTGCGACTTGTAGGCCATCTTCGGGCTCTCCCTGATCCAGTAGCCGAGGTAGACGTGCGGCAGCTTCAGTGCACGCGTCTGCTCGATCTGCCACAGCACGTTGTAGGTGCCGTAACTGGTGTCGGGCTCGGGCTCGTAGAAAGTGTAGACCGCCGACAGGCCGTCGCTCAGGATGTCGAGGATCGACACCATCTTGAGCGCGCCCAGGCCGCCATTCAGGCCCGGCGCACGGAACTCGACCAGCCGTGAATTGACTCGGCTTTGCAGCAGGAACTGCGTGTACTGGTCGATCGAGTCGTGATCCATCCCGCCGCCCGCATGGCGGCCGGCCTGGTAGCGCAGGTAAAGCTGGTAGTGCTCGGGCACGAAACCGAGCCTGAGTACGCGCGACTGCAGGCCCTGATGCGCTTTCCATGCACGGCGCTGGCTGCGCGTGGGCGTGAAGCCGGCCACCGGCACGCGCAGCGGCACGCAGGCGCGGCAGCCATCGCAGTAGGGCCGGTAGGTGAACATGCCGCTGCGCCGAAAGCCTCCTGCCACCAGGCCGGAATAGGCGTCGGCGTGGATCAGGTGACTGGGCGTGGCGACCTGCGAGCGCGCCAGCCGGCCCGTGAGGTAGCTGCAGGGGTAGGGCGCCGTGGCGTAGAACTGCAGCGACGCGAGCGGGAGTTCTTTCGGGTAGGTCACGGTCGGTGAAGGCGCAGCAGTGACTTGCGGTTCAACTCGGGGCCGGACTCGGCTTTGCAGGATCGGGGCCGGTGTTCATGCCGGCATGCGGGCCTGCTGGCAAGCCGAGATGCGTCCAGTGCGATCGATCATAGGACCAATCCTGCGGCGGTTTCTGGACAGTGGCTTGCGCGAGGTGCCGCTCGAATGCGTCGCGCGCAATCTCGCGGGCACCGAACGAGGCGAGGTGCTCGGTGCGCTGCTGGCAGTCGATCAGATCGATGCCGTGCGCCCGGCAAAAGGCGACCAGGGCGGCCAGCGCGATCTTCGAGGCGTCGGTGGCGTGGGAGAACATCGACTCGCCGAAGAACATGCGGCCCAGATTCACCCCGTACAGGCCGCCGAGCAGCTCGCCATCGCGCCAGGTTTCGAAGGAATGCACGGCGCCGAGCCGGTGCCAGGCGCTGTAGGCGGCCTGCAGCTCGGGCTGGATCCAGGTGCCGTGCTGGCCGGGGCGCGGGGTGCAGGCGCAGGCCTCGATGACGCGCTCGAAGGCGCCGTCGATGCGCAGCTCGCAGCCGGGTGAGTCGATGAAGCGCCGCAGCGTCTTTCGCAGCGAGTGCGAGAGCTTGAACGCTGCCACCGGCAGCACCATGCGCGGGTCGGGGCTCCACCACAGCACCGGCTGGCCCTCGCTGTACCAGGGGAAGATGCCGCGCGCGTAGGCTTCGGCCAGCCGCGCCGGGCCGAGATCGCCGCCTGCGGCCAGCAGGCCAGGCGCGTCGCTCGAGGCCGGCAAGGCGCCGCCGGTGTCCGGCAGCGGCTGAAGGGGGCTGGCGAGCCAGGTGAGCATGGCTGCATTGTCGGCATCGCGGCTTCGCCTTGCTTGGCTAGGATGAAGCCGTCGCGGACCACCTTGGCGCTCCTGACGAGCTCGAGAGACGAAATCGCTTCACCTGCTCGGTTCTCGTGTGGCCGGGTCCGTCGATGGGACAGGGCGGTTCAATCAATCCAGCGTGAACAGCAGGGCGACCCCACCGACGTAGGCCACGAGCACGGCGACCGAGTCGTAGCCCATGCGCAGAAAGGTCCGGTCGCGGCGCTCGATCAGGCCGACCAGGAACAGCACCGAGACGACGATGCCGAGCAGCGCCGCCAACGCGGCAAAGTTGCCGACTTCGTTCAGCACCGGGCCGCCCCGGTAGAAGGCATCCACGACGAGCACCAGGCCGCCGTTGAACAGGTTGGTGCCGAAGATGTCGGACACCGCCATCACGTAGCGGCCCCGCCGCACCGACGCAATGACCGTGCTCACCTCGGGCAGCGAGGTCGAGATCGCCAGCAACAAAAAACCGCCCAAATTCTGACCGAGACCGGTCTGCGCTGCGATCGCCTCGCCGGTCTTCGACAGCAAGAAGCCGGCGACCAGAATGACGGCGGCGCCGGCCGCGGTGCGAAGGGCCAGGGCACGCAGCGACCGCTTGCCGTCCTCGCGCGCTGCGTCTTTGCCCTGGCGCACCGGTGCGATTTCCGGCTCGGCGACCCATGAGTGACGGCCTTGCAATTTCGAGGACTTCGTGATCAACCAGATCGACGCCACATAGACCGCGAACAACACGATCGACCAGACGCCCACTCCGAACACTCCGTGGTCGCCCGAGATCACGGCGGCGGCGACGACGGCAAGCACCAGCGTGTTCAACGCGATCTGCAGCAGGACGACCGGATCGGGTATCACCGAGGTCAGCGCGTCGCGGCCGATCACGGCGTCGGCGACGGCCAGGATCGCCACCTGCATCGCGACGCTGCCGAGCAGGTTGTTGACGGCAAGTTGCGCGTTGCCGGTGGCCGACGCCGTCACCGTCACGGCAACCTCCGGCAAAGACGTGATGCCGGCCAGCAACAGCAGGCCGACGGTCGCATGGCCGATCCCGGTCTTGCGTGCGATGGCGTCGGCGTAGCCGGCGATGCGCGTGCCGGCGATCCAGACCACGACGGCGGCGCCGGCGAATACCGCGGCGTTGATCCAAAGCGGCAGCTGTTCAAACATGGCGGAAGGGCGGCCGGCCGCGCCGCGTGGTAGCCGCTGTGCCGGCCGCGGTCACCGCCGGTGAGCCGACTGCCATGCGCAGCTCAAGCCAGCGTATCCGCCCAGATGTTGTTCGCCCAGGACAGCGCGTAGCGCGCCTCCAGCTCCGAGCGTGCGGCCGACACGCCGCCGGAGTTGGGGACGGCCTTGAAGGTCTTGTCGGCTCCGACGTACTCGTGGACGCTGGCGACGTGGATCACGCTGTCGTCGCCCACGAAGCTGTAGCAGGTGTTGGTGAGCATGGGCTGCGGGTTCACTTCGAGCCCGAGGAGTTGCGCGACGACCGCCGCGGCCGCCACCTTGCCGTGCGCGTTGGCCATATGGCCCGATTTGGGCATGGCCGGTGCGATCTGGATCGAGTCGCCCAGCACGTGGATGTCTTTCGCGGCGGTCGACTCGAAACTGAGGTAGTCGACGTTGCACCAGCGCGCGTTGGAGTTGGCCAACCCGGTCTGCACCGCGATGGCGCCGGCACGCATGGGCGGCAGCACGTTGAGCACGTCGGCTTTCACGTCGTCGTGTATCTCGAACTTCACCGTGTTGGTCTTCGCATCGACCGCCACGGTCTTGTGCTGGCCGCGGAACTCGACCATGCCGGGGTAGAGCTCGCTCCAGGCCTTCTTGAAGAGGGCGCCCTTGGAGGTGACGTCGGGGTTGGCGTCGAGGATGAGCACTTTGGACTTCGGCTTGGCGCGCTTGAAATAAGCGGCCACCACGCTGGCCCGCTCGTAGGGCCCGGGCGGGCAGCGGTAGGGCTGTTCCGGCACGGTGATGGCGTAGGTGCCGCCGTCGGGCATGGCCTGGAGCTGCTTCCACAGCGCCACCGTCTCCGGCCCCGCCTTCCATGCCTGCAGGACGCGGCCGCTGGCCTGTGCCTCCTGCAAGCCCTGCACCCGATCGAACATCAGCTCGATGCCGGGCGAGAGCACCAGCTTGTCGTAGCGCAGCGTCGAGCCGCCGGCCAGCGTGACGGTCTTCTTGGCCGGGTCGATGGCAGTAACACGATCCTGCACTCGTTTCACGCCGTGCCTGCCGGTCAGGCCGGCATAGGAAGTCGTGATGTCGGCGAGCTGCTTGACGCCGCCCACCACGAGGTTGGAGATCGGGCAGGACACGAACGCCTCGTTCGGCTCGATCAGCGTCACGTCGATGCTGTTGCCCGAGAGCAGCCGGATGTACTTGGCAGCCGTGGCGCCGCCGTAGCCGCCGCCCACCACCACGACCTTCGCGCTCGTCGGCGCGCTCGTGCGTGTGGCGCAGCCGGCCAGCGTGCCGAGCGCGCCGGTCGCGGCCAGGGCCTGGATCAATTGACGTCTTTGCATGGCGGGCCCTTATTTCTGCGCGGCGAAGTAGGCGGCGAGCGCGGTGATCTGCGCGTCGCTGTAGCCCTTGGCGATCTGGTGCATCACCGTCGCGGGGCGCTTGCCGTCGCGAAAGGCGCGCATCTGCTCGGCGGAGTAGGCGGCGTCCAGGCCGGCGAGGCGTGGCATGGCGCCGCCCGGGGCGGCCTTGCCCTGCGTGCCGTGGCAGGCGGCGCAGGTCGCGGCCAGACTGGCCATCCTGATGGCTTCGGCGTCCTGGGCCAGTGCCGGGCCGGCGGCCCAGGCGAGCAGCGCAGCCAGCGCCATCGATATCCTTGTTGTTCGAATCACGGGGGTCTCCGGCGTTGGATTGACGCATGGTGCCAAGCCACAGGCGCCTTGGCAATGGCGCCTGCCGGCGTGGCGTTGCTTCGTGGCGTGTACGGAGCCGCGGGGACCATGCCTTGTGGGCAACGGCCGAATCGAACTCGAAACGGAAATCTGAACTAGTCTTCTTCGAGCGCGAACGCGTTCTGGCCGCCGAGCGGGCTTGCGGGGCCGTGGCCAGCCGGCCCGGACTCGGAAGACTTGTGCGAGAAGCCGACCGCCGGTCGGCCTAGGATCGCGATGCGGGACCGACACGACGAGGAGAGCGCATGGACACCATAGACCTGGAGCAATGGCTGGGAGAAGCTGCACCGCGGCCGCTCGCCGAGCTGTTGCGGCAGCTGGCAGGCGCCTGCGCCCGGATCGCACGGACCGCGGCGCGCGGCGCCCCCGAGGGCCTGGCGAGCGAGGCCGATGCGTCGATGTGCGCCGCGCTGTCCGGCTGCCCGCATGTCGCCGGCTGGGCCAGCGGCCCGCAGTGCCGCGCGACTGTCTCGCCCGAGCACGGCAGCGGCGGCGCCTACCTGGTGATGTTCGAGCCGCTCGACGGCGCCGCCGAGCTTGCCGGCAACGGCCCGCTCGGCAGCGTCTTCTCGGTGTTGCCGCACCTGTTTCGCGGCACGCCGGCAAGCGACGCCGCCTTCATGCAACCCGGCCGGCGCCTGCTGGCCGCCGGCTATGCGCTCTACGGGCCACAGACCGTGCTGGTGCTGTCCATCGGGAAGGGAGTGCACGTGTTCACCCTCGATGCCGAGGATCGCAGCGAGGCCGGCCAATGGCGGCTGACCCGCACGGCGGTCCAGGTGCCGGCGGCGAGCACCGACTTCGCAATCGACTTCGCGATGCAGCGCTTCTGGGAAAAGCCCGTGCAGCGCTACGTGGGTGAGTGCCTGGCCGGCAGCACCGGGCCCCGTGGACGCGACTTCGCCATGGGCTGGTCGACCAGCCTGGCCGCTGAGGTGCACCGCATCTTCAGCCGCGGCGGCGTCTTCCTCGCGCCGCGCGACTGCAAGCCGCCATATCGGCCCGGCCCCTTGCGCCTGATGATCGAGGCTGCACCGATGGCCTGGCTGATGGAGCAGGCGGGGGCCGGCGCCACCAACGGCACGAGCGCGCTGCTCGACCTGGTGCCCGATGCGCTCCACCAGAAGGTGCCGGTGATCCTGGGCTCGCGCGACGAAGTCGAGCGCATCGCCGCCTACCACGCCGACCCGAGCGAGAACGTGTCCTGGCAGCTGTTCAAGACGCGTTCGCTCTTCGTGCCGTCGCGCCTGTAGAGCGGCCATGAGCAGAAAGCATCCGGTCATCGCCGTCACCGGCTCCAGCGGCGCCGGCACGAGCACCGTCAAGAGCATCTTCGACAACATCTTTCGGCGCGAAGGCGTGCGTGCCGCGCTCATCGAAGGCGACGCCTTCCACCGCTATGCGCGCGACGAGATGGACGCACGCATCGCCACGGCCGACAGCGAGGGCCGCTCGCTCAGCCACTTCGGCCCGGAATGCAACGAGTGGGAGCTGCTCGAGCGCCAGTTCCGCAGCTACGGCGAAGCGGGCCGCTGCAAGACGCGACGCTACCTGCACAGCACGGCCGAGGCCGAGCGCGAAGCCCTGCCTGCAGGCAGCTTCACGCCCTGGACCGACACGCCGGCCGACACCGACCTGCTGTTCTACGAGGGCCTGCACGGCTGCGTGAAGACGGCCGACATCGACATTGCCCGCCATGTCGACCTGAAGATCGGCGTGGTGCCCATCATCAACCTCGAGTGGACGCAGAAGATCCACCGAGACACCCGCGAGCGCGGCTATTCCAAGGAGGCGGTGGCTGACACCATCCTGCGCCGCATGCCCGACTACGTGCACTTCATTTGCCCGCAGTTCGGCGAGACCGACATCAACTTCCAGCGCGTGCCGGTGGTCGACACCTCCAACCCCTTCATCGCGCGCGATATCCCGACCGCCGGCGAAAGCATGACGGTGATCCGCTTCAAGGATCCGCGCGGCATCGACTTTCCCTACCTGCTGTCGATGATCCCGGATTCGTTCATGTCGCGCGCCAACACCATCGTGGTGCCGGGCGGGCGCATGGACCTGGCCATGCAGCTCATCCTCACGCCGATGATCCTGCGGCTGATGGAGATCCGGCGTGCGCAGTTGCACTGAAACCGGCAAGCGGAGAAGCGCCTGAAGTCGAACGTGCCGCGGTCCGAAGCGAGGCAGGCATCGCTCGATGCGATGATGCGCGGCGCACCGCAACCCGAATCAACGACAACGAGGGCAGGAGAGAGAACATGCTGGCCGCACTTATCTTCGACATCGACGGGACCATGGCCGAGACCGAACGCGACGGTCACCTGGTCGCCTTCAACGACGCCTTCGACGCGCACGGCCTGCCGTGGCACTGGAGCGTCGAACACTACAGCGAGCTGCTGCAAATCACGGGCGGGCGCGAGCGGCTGCTCTACGACATGGCCCGGCGCAAGGAGACCCCCACCGACAGTTCCGGGCGCGAGTCGATGGCGCGCGCGCTGCACGCCGAGAAGAACCGCCGCTACGGGCGCATCGTCGAGCGCGGCGGCATATTGCTGCGTCCCGGCGTGACGCGTCTGCTGCGCGAGGCGCAGGCCGCCGGGGTGCGGTTGGCCATCGCCAGCACCACCTCGCGCGTGAATGCCGACGCCCTGCTCGGCGCGCAACTCGGGCGCGACTGGCAGCAGCACTTCGCCGCCGTCATCTGCGGCGAAGACGCGCCGCAGCGCAAGCCCGACCCGCAGTGCTACTTGCGCTGTCTCGAAGCGCTCGACCTCGATTCCGATGAGGTCGTTGCCATCGAAGATTCGCCCAACGGTCTCGCGGCGGCAAACGCGGCCGGCATCGCCACGCTGGTCACGCGCAGCGTGTTCTTCGCCAGCCACGCCTACCCGGGCGCGATGGCGGTGTGCGACGGGCTCGAAGACCCGGCCGTGCCGGCGCCGAGTCTGGCCGGCGCGCGGCCGGCACGGGTCGATCTGGCTCTGCTGCGGGAGTGGCACGCAGCATGGGGCGAGCCGGCGCAAGCCGCGGCGTGACCGTCGGATAGGGGGAGCGCTTTGACGGCGGCATGTGCCCGTGCGCACAGACCGAAGGGGACCACGGCCACAGCATCGACGCTCGATAAAAGCCCGCGTTTCGCGGCGTCGCACGCGGCGGGCTCCACGACGAAAGTGCCCCCCTTTGAAAGCCGAGCCGCTGCCCGCCCCGGCCGTCAACCGCCTGATCGACGCCTTGCCGCGCAGCGAGCGTACGCGCCTGCTGGCCGCCTGTGAAAGCGTGGACTTGCGCTTCGCGCAGGTGCTGTGCGATGCGGGCCAACCCCTCGACCATCTGTACTTCCCAACCACCGGTTTCCTGTCGCTGATCACGCCGGTGCCCGGCCATCACGGCCTGGAGGTGGCCATGGTCGGCAACGAAAGTGCGGCCGGCCTGTCGCTCGTGCTGGGCCAGGCCCGCTCGCCGCTGCGCCTGCTGGTGCAAGGTGCCGGCAGTGCACTGCGCATCGCCGCGCCGGCCTTGCGGCTGGAGATGCAGCGAAGCGCCACGCTGCGTGGTCTGCTGGAGCGCAGCATCGCCGCCTTGCTCACGCGCACCGCGCGCATGGCCGCTTGCACGCGCTTTCATCTGGTGGAGGAGCGGCTGGCGCGCTGGCTCTTGACCAGCCAG
Organism: Methylibium sp.; assembly: GCF_013817345.1. GTDB lineage: Bacteria > Pseudomonadota > Gammaproteobacteria > Burkholderiales > Burkholderiaceae_C > Methylibium. The sequence continues at coordinate 44,360 of NZ_JACDCW010000009.1, read as the reverse complement.
GATTGCGCGCACTCGGCGCAGTTGCATGTGACGCATGAGTTCTTGGCCTACATGCTCGGCGTGCGCCGCGCGGGAATTACCAAGGCGGCTACGGCCTTGCAGGAACGGCAACTCATCCGCTATCACCGGGGCGCGGTAACCATCCTGGACCGCGGGGGCCTGGAGGCCATCTCCTGCGGCTGCTACCAGGCCGACCGGGCGGACATGCTGGCAGCACTCGGCCCGGACGAGCCGGGCCACACGCCGGGCTACGCGGCGTCCGCGGCCGAGCCGGCCACGACGCGGTACGCGCCGAAGAAGCGCAGCATCTCGGCCGAGGCGTCGGGGCCTTTCGGGTCGGTGTAAGACCCGGCGGCGCTGCCGCCCGACCAGGCGTGGCCGGCGCCATGCACCAGCCAGTGTTCGGCTTGCGTGCGGCCGGCCGCATCGAGGTGGATGCTGCGCGTGTAGCGGCGTCCGCCGCCCGCCTTGCCGGTCTCGACACGAGGCGGCGTACTGCCGCTCGAGGGCGACGCGGTGGAGCCGGGCTCGGTAATCAAGGCCTCGCCGTTGCTCGGGTGCACGGTGTGGTCGCGATCGCCGTGAAAGACGATGGCCGGCAATGCCGCCACGCTGGCTCTGCCGGACGGGCCCTTGCGCATCGCCGTCAGCGCGGACATCAGGTCGTGCGCGGCGCCCAGCGGCAGGCCGGAATGAATACCGACCGCGGCGAACAGTTCCGGATGGGTGCTGGCCAGGATGGCCGCCATCGCGCCCCCAGCCGATAGCCCCGCCACGTACACGCGCGCCGGGTCGATGTTCTCCGCGGAGATGATGTGGCGCGTCATTTCGGCCAGGATCGCCGGTTCGCCGCGCTCGCGCTGCTGGTCGGCTGCCTGGAACCAATTCCAGCAGCCGGAGCCATTGGCCGATTGCAGTTGCGCCGGATAGAGCACGACCCAGCCCTGCGCCTGCGCCAGTTCGTTCATCTGCGTGCCGGCGGCGAAATCGTCGGGGTTCTGTTTGCAGCCGTGCAACAGCACCAGCAACGGGCGAGGCTGCGCCCTGGCGGCGCCGGGCACGAACAGCTTGTAGGGTCGGGTGCCGGCGGCGGCGGTGAACGAGCCACTGAGGAAGTGGCCGGGCGGAGCAGGGGCCTCCTCGCGCGGGCGGGCCGTGCCGGGGGCCGGGCCTTCCGTTGTGGACGGCGCCTGCCCTGTCGGGCCGGTCGCGGCCCCCGGCGTTGTGGCTTCGCGCGCCGGAGATGCGCCGCGGCAAATCGGTTCCGCGTTTCGGGCATGGGGTTCGGTTTGCGGTGCCGCGGCGGGCGGCTGTGTCGGATGGGAGGGCGCTTCAGGCGGGCGGGGCGCATCGACGACGCGCGCTTCGATGTCGACCACATCCACGGCCGCATCCGCGGGCGGCGGCGCGGCGGTGGCGCTCGGGCCGCCCCAGCGCAGCGCGCGTTGTATTGCCGCGGTGGCTTCGCCCAGGTGTCCGGCGCGGGTGAGCCGCGTTGCGTCGCGCAGCATCTGACTCAGGGATTTGTTCAAGGCGACCTTCGATTCGGTAAAGAGGGTGTGAGCGACGGCAGTGCAGCCACAGGCCGACACCTACCGGATGCATGGAGCATGCTGCACTGCAGCAAATGAGGGGCCTGGAAGGGATTTCAATGCGTGCAGAAGCCGCAGTCTGTCTCGCCCCACCAGACGTTGCAGCTCGGGCCCGCCGTTTGCCACCCGAACGGTCTACCCGCTCTGCCCGATCCCTAGGAGTTCTCATGAAGACAGCGCGCCTTTTTTTCGTTGCGGCCCTCGCTGCAGCCCTGCCGTTCACCGCCTATACGCAGCACGAGACCGGGCCCGGCAAACCGCCCGTCGTGAATCTCAAGCCGCCGCCGGACTCTGCGACGGCGCGTCCCGCGCAAGACAAGGCGCCGGGGCCTGCACACAAAGGCCACGAAGGCATGGACGCCAACAAGGACGGCAAGCTCAGCCGAGATGAATTCGTGCGTCATCACGAAGAGATGTACGACCGCATGAAGAAAGGCCCGGACGGGCAGGTCAACATGAAGGAAATGCATTCGCACGGCAAGCCCGGCCGTTGACTCGCTGGCGCCGGCTCGCTCGAGCGCTGCTTGCAGGCGTAGGGGCCACTGTCCGGTAAGCCAACGCACCGAAGACCCGTTCCCGGGCGCGCATGCTTGTTTGCAATAGCAGGTGCGCCTTCCCCGTGCATTCCGCACTCCCTCGTAAACAAAGGAGCTGACATGCCCTCCAAGACGCCTTCCAAGACCGCCTCGCAAACCGCGAAGAAACAAGACGCCATCACGCTGCTCACGGCCGATCACAAGGCCGTGACGGCCTTGTTCAAGCAGTTCGAAGAAGCCAAGGAAAGTGAAGACGACGAGACCTGCGCAGCGCTCGTGCAGCAGATTTGCAGCGAACTGACGGTTCACGCCACCGTCGAGGAGGAAGTCTTCTATCCCGCGGTGCAGGCCGCGATCGACGACGACGACCTGATGGACGAGGCGGAGGTCGAGCACGCCGGCGCCAAGGACCTGATCGCGCAGCTCGAGGAGATGGAGCCGGGCGATCCGCTGTATGCCGCCAAAGTCACGGTGCTGAGCGAGTACATCAAGCACCACGTCGGCGAGGAAGAGGGCGACATGTTCAAGAAGGCACGCAAGGCCGAGAAGGAAGACGGGCTCGACCTCGCTGCGCTGGGCGTGGCGATCGAGGAACGCAAGCAGGCGTTGCAGGCGGAAATGGAAATGGACGAGGACGCGCCCGCCATGGCCAAGACCGGCAAGCCGGCCTGAGCGCTTCGTTTTCCGCAGCACGAGACGAGCGTGCCGTAAGGCTTCTTCCGAGGGACCCTCATGAGCAATGTCAGAACCGGGCAGGCGCCTGAAGGGCTTTCGCGCGAGGAATTCGGAGCGCGCTTTCGGCAATCTTTCTACGACCCGGCATTCGACGTGGCCGCGGACGCCATCGAGCGGGTCGAGAAGATCGCCTGGGAGGGGTATAGCGAGGCTCGCAAATCGCCCCGCACCAAACCCGCGGGCCCCGGCTATGCCGACCCCGGCTATCAGCTCTCCGACGAATGGCGCGCCGCACGCGAACGCCTGGAGCAGGCCGAAGCGCGCCAGAAGAACCCCGCCACGCCGACGCGCGCCCTGGTCATCTGCGGCTCCCCGCGCAACGACGGCAGTTGCCCGGGCGAAATGTCCAAGACCTTCCGGCTCAGCAAGCTGACGTCGGAGGTGCTGCAGGGCAGCGGCGTCGAATGCGACCTGCTCGACCTGAGCCTGCTCACTTCGGATTACGGCCGGCGCATTCATCCATGCAAGGGCTGCGTCTCGACGGCCATGCCGCTGTGCCACTGGCCGTGCTCGTGCTATCCGAATTACGAGCTCGACCAGGTGGACGACTGGATGGCCGAAATCTACGAGCGATGGACCGCCGCCCACGGCGTGGTCATCGTCACGCCCGTGCATTGGTACCAGACACCGAGCGTGCTCAAGCTGATGATCGACCGGCTGGTCTGCGCCGACGGCGGCAACCCCGACCCGAGTTCCACCGGCGGCAAGAAAGCCGACAAGGCCAAGGAGATCGAACTCGCCGGCTGGCCCTATCCCAAGCACCTGGCCGGCCGCGCCTACGGGCTGGTCGTGCATGGCGACGTGGCCGGCATCGAGGGCGTTCGACGCAGCCTGTCGGACTGGCTGGACTGGATGGGCCTGATCGACGCCGGTGCGCAGGCGCGGCTGGACCGCTTCATCGGCTACTACCAGCCGTATGCGACCAGCCACGACGAGCTCGACCGCGACGAGCCGGTGCAGGAAGAGGTGCGCAACGTCGCGCGCGCACTGGGTCACGTGATGGGCGAGATTCGCGCCGGGCGGCAGACCGCGCCCGATCTGCTGCTGTCGCGCCCTCGGCCGAAATGACGGGCACGGTCCGCTTCGCGGCCGTGCAAGGCCGAGGAGCCCGGGCCATTTCGAGCCGCAGTGTTCCGGCCGGTTACGCTCGCTGCAATGAGCCGCCGAACGTTGATCGCCTATTTCTCCACCGCTGCGTTTTTTCTCGTCGCCGATCTTCTCTGGCTCGGCGTGTTGATGGCGCCGACCTACCACGCCGAGCTCGGCAGCCTGCTGCTGGAGCAGCCGAACTGGCTGCCGGCGGGGCTCTTCTATGCGGCCTACGTTGTCGGCATCGTCGTGTTCGCCGTGCTGCCTGGCCTGGAGTCGGGCGGCTGGTTGCGGACCGCGCGGCTCGGCGCCTTGCTCGGCCTGCTGGCCTACGCCGCGTACGACCTCACCAACCTGGCCACCTTACGCGGCTGGCCAGTCGGCCTGAGCGTGATCGACATGACCTGGGGTACCTTGCTCACCGCTTCTGCTGCAACGGTGGGTTATTTCGCGACGCGCGCTTTCGCACAGACTCGAAACGCTTGACCGCGCAGGATGGACCTGTCCGCTCCTGCACGCCGCCGCTTTCGGCGACCTGATCGACATGCGCCTGTCCGGCGAGGGAATCTTCGATGAATCACCTGTTCGCAACCGCAGCTTCCGGCTGCCTTGTCGCTCTCTCGCTCGGTCTGGCGGCGTGTGCGGCGCCGTCGTCCGCCGATCGCACCCCGCAATCTGTGCGCAACGGCACGGTGGCAGACGTGAGGTCGATCGAGGTCGAAGGCGAGTACCAGCTCGGTCTCGGCGCCGAGGTGGGTACGTCAGCGGGCAGCGTGGTCGGCATCCAGTCCGGCAGCGGTACGCGCCGCGACCTGGTGATGGTGCTGGCCGCCCTCGGGGGTGGCCCCGCTCCGGATGAAAGGGAGCGCTACAGGCAAGCGCGAGAAGGCCAGCGCATCGTCGTACGGCTGGACAACGGCGTGGGAATTGCGGTCACCCAGGAGGCAGAGCCGGAGTTGCAAGTGGGTGAGCTCGTGCGCATCGAGGGCCGCGGAACGCAGGCGCGAGCGCTGCGCCGGTGAGGAAGGACGCAGGAACTGCGGGCACGGCAGCTGCGCTTGTCAGCGCACAGACGCGGCAAGGCGAGTGGCGCACCCTGAGGGTTCGGGGCGCCCGCTGAGAGCAAGCGGTGCGTCGCCTTTTTCTACCGATTGCAGGAGCCAACCATGATGACCACATCACCTTCGCTGAAGAGCCGCACGGACGCGATGCTCAACGACCTCGGCCATGCCGCCCATCAGGCCGGCGACAGCGTCAGCGCACAGACCGAAGCGCTCGAGCGCCGCGTCGGCGCCGCCTGGACACAGATGCGCCAGCTCGAGGAAAGCGCTGCCAGACGCGCCCGTCGGGCCGCCGTGAGCACCGATGAATACGTGCACGAGAATCCCTGGCAGATCATTCTTGCCGCAGCCGTGCTGGGCTTCGCCGCCGGCGCCATGATGGGCAGCCGCCGCCGCCGTCACCGCATGCACGTCAGCTGAGCGCATTGCTCGAGCATCGGCGCACGCGCCGGTGAAGCCGCCAGGGCAGCCTCGCGCGTTGCGACGTTCGAGCGCCCAGGCGCGCTGCCAGACCAAGGCCGCCGCGACTCCGTCGCCGCGGCCTTTTTCGATCGCCCGCAACACCCGACCTACGCTTGTCGTCAACGGCATCGTTTTCCTTAACGATTGCGACACCCCAAGGCCTTCGGGTGGTGGCAGGATATGCGCGCGGAGCGCTGGCATTCGATACCACCGAAAGCCGGTGATCCGGGACAACCCCGAGACGACACTTGTGAAAAGTTGACCGCAGTCAAGTTGCTTCTGCGGCCACTGGACTCAGCATTCGTCTACCGGGAGCTCAGTTGAAGCCTCAGGGCATGAAGCACACAGGAGACAGCATGATCAGAGACCTCTTTTCGGCATCCACGAGCCGCCTGGCACGGGCGAGCGTAGCTGCATTGATGACGATCACAGCGGCACCGCTGGCGTTCGCATGGGAGCCGACCAAGCCGGTGGAGTTCGTGATTCCCGCCGGCACGGGCGGCGGCGCGGACCAGATGGCCAGACTGATTCAAGGCATCGTCCAGAAGCACAAGCTGATGGAAGAGCCGCTCATCGTGATCAACAAGTCGGGCGGCGCCGGTGCCGAAGGCTTCCTGGACGTCAAGGGCGCGGAGGGCGACCCGCACAAGATCATCATCACGCTGTCGAACCTGTTCACCACGCCCATGGCGACCGGTGTGCCGTTCAACTGGAAAGACCTCACGCCGGTCGCCATGCTCGCGCTCGACCAGTTCGTCCTGTGGACGAACGTGGATGAGCCCTACAAGGACCCCAAGGAATACATCGCCGCCGTCAAGGCTGCAGGACCCAGCAAGTTCAAGATGGCCGGCACGGGCTCCAAGCAGGAAGACCAGATCATCACGGTCGCCCTCGAGAAAGCCACCGGCACCAAGTTCATCTACGTGCCGTTCAAGGGCGGCGGCGACGTCGCCGTGCAGCTGGTGGGTGGGCACGTGCAGTCGACGGTCAACAACCCGGCCGAAGCGGTGTCGCAGTGGCGCGCGGGCAAGCTGCGCGCGCAGTGCGTGTTCGACACGGAGCGCATTCCTTTCAAGACCAAGGTCACCGAGACCCAGTCGTGGAACGACATTCCGACCTGCAAGGAAGCCGGTCTGCCGATCGACTACGTCATGCTGCGCGGCATCTTCATGGCCGGAGGCGTCACGGCCGAGCAGACCAAGTACTACGTTGATCTGCTGACCAAGGTTCGCGCCACGCAGGAGTGGAAGGACTACATGGAGCGCGGCGCTTTCAACCCCACCTTCATGGTGGGCGCCGAGTTCAAGAAGTGGCTCGAAGCCGCGGAAACCAACCACCGCGAGCTGATGACCGAGGCCGGCTTCCTGGCCAAGAAGTAAGAAGTAAGAAGCGAAGGCCCGCACCGCGGGCCCTCGCGGTATCGCCGACGATGCTCGGCGATACCGCGCTCAGTAAGCGCTGCTCGTCCCCCCCCTTTTTATGTCGAGGCTGCCGGGCTCGTCTCACGACGGTTCGGTCAGCGGCAGCCTTGCAAGTGACACACATCTACGGAGTTCGGTGATGGCGCACGATGAAGAAGCCAGCGGCGAGATTCGCCGCGGCGTTGCGACCAACGTGGTCGAAGCAGTGGTTGCGGCGATCGTGCTGGTGGTCGGCCTCGTGGTCGTCATTCAGAGCCGCGCGCTGGGCGCCGGCTGGACGACCGACGGACCCGGGTCCGGGTATTTCCCGTTCTACGTCGGCCTGATCGTGGCCATTTCCGCCGCGTTCGTGCTCTACCAGGCCGTGTTCGGAAAAAACAGGAACACCGAGATCTTCGTCGATACCAAGCAGCTCAAGCTCGTGCTGTCGGTGCTGGTCCCGGCCATGGTGTATGTGCTGGTCGTGCAGTTCCTCGGGCTGTACGTGGCCTCGGCCATTTACATCGCGCTCTTCATGATCGTGATGGGCAAGTACTCCTGGGTGAAAAGCGTTATCGCCGCAGTGGCGATCAACACCTGGTTCTTCCTGATGTTCGAAGTGTGGTTCAAGGTTCCTCTGTTCAAGGGCGCGCTCGGGCCCCTGGATTTCCTCGGCTATTGAGCTCGAAGATTCGAATTCATCAAATTAAACGCATATGGACGCATTCGGCTCTTTGATGCAGGGATTCGGGGTCATCCTGACCCCGATGAACATCGGTCTGATGTTCGTGGGAATCATCCTTGGTGTGCTTATCGGCGTGCTGCCCGGCCTGGGTGGCGCCAATGGCGTGGCGATCCTGCTGCCGCTGACGTTCTCGATGTCGCCCACGTCGGCCATCATCATGTTGTCCTGCATCTACTGGGGCGCCTTGTTCGGCGGCGCCATCACCTCCATCCTGTTCAACATACCGGGTGAGCCGTGGTCGGTGGCGACCACCTTCGACGGCTATCCGATGGCGAACAAGGGCAATGCGGGAGAGGCGCTCACCACCGCGTTCACCTCATCCTTCGTGGGAGCCTTTATCGCGGTGATCATGATCACCTTCCTGGCGCCTCTGGTGGCCGACTTCGCCTTGCAGTTCGGCTCGCCGGAATTCTTTGCAGTCTATTTATTGACCTTCTGCAGTTTCGTCGGCATGGGCAAGGGCTCGCCAGCCAAGGTGCTGGTGTCGATGGGTTTGGGCTTCGCGCTGGCCAGCGTCGGCATGGACACGATGACCGGTCAGTTGCGCCTGACCTTCGGGCAGCCCGAGCTGATGCGCGGCTTCGATTTCCTCATTGCGGTGATCGGACTCTTCGGCATCGGCGAGATCCTGCTGTCGATGGAAGAAGGACTGAAGTTCTCGGGCAAGAACGCCAAGATCGACCCGAAGGTGGTGCTGGCAACCTGGAAGAAACTGCCGCAGTACTGGATGCTTTCCCTGCGCAGCAGCGTGGTCGGCATGTGGATGGGCGTCACCCCCGGAGGCGCCACACCGGCTTCGTTCATGAGCTACGGCCTGGCCAAGAAGATGTCGAAGCGGGGCGACAAGTTCGGCACCGGCGAGATCGAGGGAATCATCGCGCCGGAAACGGCCGCCCACGCCGCCGGCACCGCCGCGCTCCTGCCCATGCTGGCACTCGGCATCCCCGGATCGCCGACGGCCGCGGTGTTGCTGGGCGGCCTGCTGATCTGGGGCCTGCAGCCGGGTCCGCTGATGTTCACGGAGCAGAAGGACTTCGTGTGGGGCCTGATCGCCAGCATGTACCTGGGCAACATCGTCGGCCTCATCGTCGTGCTGACCACGGTGCCGTTGTTCGCATCGATCCTGCGCATTCCGTTTTCCATCATCGCTCCCGTGATCATCGTCGTGTGCGCCATCGGCGCCTACACGGTGAACAACGCGATGCTCGACATCTGGTACATGCTCGGCTTCGGCGTGATCGGCTATATCTTCAAGAAGCTCGACTACCCGTTGGCGCCGCTCGTTCTGGCGCTGGTGCTGGGCGACAAGGCGGAAGACTCGTTCCGCCAGGCGATGCTGGTCTCGCAGGGTGACGTGTTCATCATGTGGTCCAACCCGCTGGTCGGTGGCATCACCACGCTGGCACTGGCGCTTTTGTTCTGGCCGATCATCGCGAAGGTCATTGCGCTGGTCAGGAAGAAGCCCGGCAAGCATGACGACCTTCCGGTCGAGCAGCCCGTCGATTGATCGAGGAGACACCATGCCTGTCATTGCCATGACCCAGGAAATGGGTTCCCTAGCCAAGGACGTGGCGCTCGAACTCGCCGCCTCCCTGAATCTTGCAGTCATGCGGCACGAGGTCATCGAGCATGTGGCCGGCAAGATGAACGTGCCCAAGAGCCTGATCAGCCGGCTGCGCGAAGGCAAGGCCGGGCTGGTGGAGCGCTTTACCTCGGACGAGCGCAGCGTCGCGGTGTACACGGCGGAAGAAATGTTCGCCTTGGCCGACCGTGGCAACGTGGTCCTGCGCGGCTGGGGTGCCACCTGCCTGCTTCGCCCGGTGCCGCACGTGGTGTGCGTGCGGGTGACGCGCTCGCTGCGCAAGCGGGTCGAATGGCTGATGGGCGAGCTGCAGACCGACGACGCGGAGTTCGCCGAATCGGAAGTTCGCCGCAGCGACGAAGCCCACGCCTCACGCATGCACGAGCGTTTCGGCGTGCGCTGGGGCGATCCGGTTCTCTACGACCTCGTGCTCAACACCGATCGCGTTTCGGTGGAGAGCTGCGTGGAGCAGATCAGCCGCTTGGCGAGCCGGCCGGAGTTCGCCGAAACCGCGGAATCGCACGCCCTGCTCGACAACATGACCCTGCAGGCGCGGGTGCGGGCCGCGCTGAAAGAGCACGCGCCCACGCGCGACATCGACATCACGGTGGAAGCCGGCAATGGCCGGGTCGTTCTGCACGGGATCGTCGTGAATGCCGAGGAGCGAACGCAGGCTAACAGTGTCGTTGCCGCCGTGTCGGGCGTGGCAGGTGTCGACAACCAGCTGAAGGTGATGGCCCGCTCGAAGCTTTTCACGTCGGGCAGGTAACAGCGACCGGCGAGACTCGCCGGCCGGCGTGCCTCAGATCTTGCCGCGCTGCCTCATCCGGCTCAGCGTTTCAGCGGTGAGGTTGAGGTAGGAGGCCAGTTCCTTCTGCGGAATGCGGTCGACCAGTTCCGGGTGCTTGCGCATGAAGCGGTGTACGCGGCCGGGAGCGTCGAGCAGGTGCAGCGTGATGGTGTGCGCCATGATTTCGCTCATGCCCTTCATGACGCAATATTCGAATTTCTCCTTGATCGCCGGGTGGCGCTCCAGGAATTCGCTCCACTCCTTCAGCGGCAGGGTGGCGACCCGCGCCTTCGTCACGCACTGGATGCCATAGGGAGTGGGCTTGCCCAGCCGCCATGCGGCATAGCTCGTTTCCATGTCGCGCTCGTCGGCGAAGCGAAGGATCATTTCCTTTCCCTGCGCATTGGCCACCACGCGCTTGAGTATCCCGTCGAGGATGAAGTACTGCGCCATCTCTCGCACGCCCTGGTGCAGCAGGAAGTCGCCCTTCTGGCAATCGACCACCACGAGATGTGGCTCCAGTTCGCTGCTTTGCGATTCGCTCATCCCATGGAGCACGACGTTCTGCGTGAGCTGAACGCGGATGATGTTTTTTTCGGGATGGTTTTTTACGGCGGACATGGACGCGTCCGGCGGTTGGGCGCCGCGGGAACCGACTCGTGAGACAGACCGGATAGGTCGAAAATTGACCGTGGTCAAGGGTGAAGCCACGGGCGATTCTTATGATACCTCTGCAGTGCAAACGAGCACTGACGCACCCCCGTTGCAGCCCTATCCGGGCCGCGACTCAGGCCCGATTTCTTTCAGGAGAGAACCCATGTCAGCTGTAGCAGAAAAAGCCGTGACCACAACGGACGAGTCCGTGACGACCGACGGGTTCCATCTGTTGATCGATGCCCTCAAGCTCAACGACATCGACACCATCTTCGGTCTGCCCGGCATCCCCATCACCGACCTGACGCGCATGGCGCAAGTCGAAGGCATGCGGGTCATCTCTTTTCGCCACGAGCAACATGCCGGCAATGCGGCCGCGGCCGCCGGTTATTTGACGCAAAAGCCGGGCATCTGCCTCACCGTGTCGGCGCCGGGCTTCCTGAACGGGCTGACCGCGCTGGCCAACGCCACCGTCAACTGCTTCCCGATGATTCTCATCAGCGGATCGAGCGAGCGCGAGATCGTCGATCTGGCGCAAGGCGACTACGAAGAGATGGACCAGCTCAACGCCGCCAAGCCGTTTTGCAAGGCGGCCTTTCGCGTGCTGCATGCGCAAGACATCGGCATCGGCGTGGCGCGTGCGATCCGCTCGGCACTGTCGGGCCGTCCGGGTGGTGTCTACCTCGACCTGCCCGCCAAGCTGTTCTCGCAGACGATGGAAGCCGCAGCCGGCCGCAACTCGCTGGTCAAGGTGATCGATGCCGCGCCGCGCCAGATTCCGGCGCCCGAGGCGGTCAAGCGAGCGCTCGACGTGCTCAAGGGCGCCAAGCGGCCGCTGATCCTGCTCGGCAAGGGTGCGTCGTACGCGCAGGCCGACACCGAGATCCGCGCGTTGATCGAGAAGACCGGCATCCCGTATCTGCCCATGTCGATGGCCAAGGGCCTGCTGCCCGACACGCATGCGCAGTCGGCGTCGGCCGCGCGCTCGTACGTGCTGGCCGAAGCCGACGTCGTGGTGCTGGTCGGTGCACGCCTGAACTGGCTGCTCTCGCACGGCAAGGGCAAGACCTGGGGCCAGGACAAGGGTGCCAAGAAGTTCATCCAGATCGACATCGCGCCGACCGAGATCGACAGCAACGTGCCCATCGCGGCACCGCTCATCGGCGACATCGGCTCGTGCGTGTCGGCGCTGCTGGCCGGCGTGGGCAGCAGTTGGGCCAAGCCGGATACGCAGTGGACCGGCGCGATCGCCGAGCGCAAGGACAAGAACCTGACGAAGATGGCGGAAACGCTCGCCAAGACGCCTTCGCCGATGAACTTCCACAGCGCGCTCGCCGTGGTACGCGACATCGTCAAGGCCAACCCGGAGGCGATCGTCGTCAACGAGGGCGCCAACACGCTCGACTTCGCGCGCAGCATCGTCGACATGTACCAGCCGCGCAAGCGCCTGGATTCCGGCACGTGGGGAATCATGGGCATCGGCATGGGCTTCGCCGTCGGTGCTGCAGTGATCACCGGCAAGCCGGTCATCGCCATCGAGGGTGATAGCGCGTTCGGCTTCTCCGGCATGGAGGTCGAGACGATCTGCCGCTACAACCTGCCGGTGTGCGTCGTCGTCTTCAACAACAACGGAATCTACAAGGGCACCGACGTCAACCCGCGCGGCGGCGACGTGGCGCCCACGGTGTTCGTGAAGAACGCGCGCTACGACATGATGATGCAGGCCTTCGGCGGCGTCGGCGCGCACGCCACGACGGCCGACGAGCTGCGCAAGGCGATGCTCGAGGCCGTCGCCTCCGGCAAGCCGACGCTCATCAACGCCGTGATCGACGAAACAGCCGGCACGGAGAGCGGCCGCATCACCAGCCTGAACCCGCAAAGCAAGGCGAACAAGAAGTAAGGTGCGGGCCCTGGAAGCACCCACCACAGTCAACGAAAGATTCCCATGAGCAAAGCACTAGACGGCGTTCGCATTCTCGACTTCACGCACGTTCAGTCGGGCCCTACCTGCACACAGTTGCTGGCCTGGTTCGGCGCCGACGTCATCAAGGTGGAGCGAGCCGGCGAGGGCGACGCCACGCGGGGGCAACTGCGCGACATCCCCGACGTGGACAGCCTGTATTTCACGATGCTCAACCACAACAAGCGCTCGATCACGCTCGACACCAAGAACCCCAAGGGCAAACAGGTTCTCGACACGCTGATCAAGCAGTGCGACGTGCTGGTCGAGAATTTCGCGCCGGGCGCGCTCGACCGCATGGGCGTGACCTGGGAGCACATCCAGAAGCTCAACCCGCGCATGATCGTGGCCTCGGTCAAGGGCTTCGGCCCTGGCAAGTACGAGGACTGCAAGGTCTACGAGAACGTGGCGCAATGCGCTGGCGGCTCGGCCTCCACGACAGGCTTCGACGACGGCCCGCCGATGGTCACCGGCGCGCAGATCGGCGACAGCGGCACCGGGCTGCACCTGGCCCTGGGTATCGTCGCCGCGCTGTACCAGCGCAACACCACGGGTCGTGGTCAGAAGGTGCTGGCGCCGATGCAGGACGCCGTGCTCAACCTGTGCCGCGTGAAGCTGCGCGACCAGCAGCGCCTGGAGCGCACCGGCACCATGCACGAGTACCCGCAGTACCCGGACGGCGAGTTCGGCGAAGCGGTGCCGCGCGCCGGCAATGCCTCGGGCGGCGGCCAGCCGGGCTGGATTCTCAAGTGCAAGGGCTGGGAGACCGACCCCAATGCCTACATCTACTTCATCACGCAGGCGGCCGTGTGGAAGGCCATCTGCAAGGTGATCGGCCAGGAAGACTGGATCACCGAGCCCGCCTACGCGACGCCGCAGGCGCGCCTGCTGCACTTGAAGCCGATCTTCGCGCGCATCGAGCAGTGGACGATGACCAAGACCAAGTTCGAGGCGATGGACATCCTCAACGAGTTCGACATTCCTTGCGGCCCGATCCTGTCAATGAAGGAGATCGCTGAGGACCCGTCGCTGCGCGAGACCGGCACGATCGTCGAGATCGACCATCCCAAGCGCGGCAAGTACCTCACGGTCGGCAACCCGATCAAGATGTCCGACAGCGCCACCGATGTCACCCGTTCGCCGCTGCTCGGCGAGCACACCGAAGAGGTGCTGACCCAGCTCGGCTACAGCGCCGACGACATCGCCGCATTGCGCTCCGAGCGCGTGATCTAACCCCCCTGCCGCAAGGCGCCTTGCCCTGCGCGTTATCGCGCGCAGTGGCGGAGCAGTTCCCTGCCATCCGCGGCAACAACCACTCCTTACCGAGGAAAGCACCATGAGCAAAGACAAGGCCAAAGTCAGAAAAATTCTCGACGCCGTCAAGGCGGCGGGCCGAGATTCGCTCACCGCGCCCGAGGGCAAGCTGGTGTGCGACGCCTACGGCATCGCGGTGCCCCAGGAAGGCGTTGCGGCGAACGCCGCCGAGGCGCAGAAGCTGGCGGCCGCTATGGGCTTTCCGGTGGTGATGAAGATCGTCTCGCCCGACATCCTGCACAAGACGGAAGCCGGCGGCGTGATCGTCGGCGTGAAGAGCGCCGACGAGGCGGCCAAGGGCTATGACACGATCATTGCCAACGCCAAGAAGTACAAGGCCGACGCGCAGATCCTGGGCGTTCAGGTTCAGCAGATGCTCAAGGGCGGCCAGGAAGTCATCATCGGCGCGGTCACCGACGACAGCTTCGGCAAGCTGGTGGCCTTCGGTCTGGGCGGCGTGCTGGTCGAGGTGCTCAAGGACATCACCTTCCGCCTGGCCCCCGCCACCAAGGAAGACGCGTTCTCGATGCTCGACGGCATCCAGGCCGCCGAAATGCTCAAGGGCGTGCGCGGCAGCGACCCGGTCGATCGCGAGGCGCTCGCCAAGCTGATCGTCGGCGTGAGCGAGCTGGTCACCGACTTCCCGGAAATCTCCGAGCTGGACCTGAACCCGGTGTTCGCCTCGAAGGACAGCGCGATCGCCGCCGACGTGCGTATCGTGGTCGACTTCGCGCCGAAGCAGCCGCGCCATCGCCCGGCCGAAGCCGATGTGCTGAGCTCGATGAGCCGGATCATGCAGCCCAAGTCGGTGGCCGTGATCGGCGCCTCGGCCGAGGACGGCAAGATCGGAAACTCGGTGATGAAGAACCTCATCAACGGTGGCTACAAGGGCAACATCTATCCGATCCACCCGAAGGCCACCGAGATCCTGGGCTACAAGGCTTTCAAGAGCGTCAAGGACGTTCCGGGCGAGATCGACACCGCGGTGTTCGCGATCCCCGCGAAGTTCGTCGCCGGTGCGCTCACGGAATGCGGCGAGAAGAAGATCGCCGGCGCGGTACTCATCCCCTCCGGCTTCGCCGAGACCGGCGAGCACGAGATGCAGGAAGAGCTCGTCAAGATCGGCCGCAAGTACAACATCCGCCTGATGGGGCCGAACATCTACGGCTTCTACTACACGCCGGCCAACCTGTGCGCCACCTTCTGCACGTCCTATGACGTGAAGGGCAGCGCGGCGCTGTCCTCGCAATCGGGCGGCATCGGCATGGCGATCATCGGCTTCAGCCGCTCGGCCAAGATGGGTGTCTCGGCGATCGTCGGCTTGGGCAACAAGTCGGACATCGACGAGGACGACCTGCTGATCTTCTTCGAGCAGGACCCGAACACCAAGGTGATCGCCCAGCATTGCGAAGACCTGAAGGACGGCCGCGCTTTCGCGGAAGTCGCGCGCCGGGTTTCGAAGAAGAAGCCGGTAATCGTGCTCAAGGCGGGCCGCACCTCGGCGGGTGCGAAGGCCGCCAGTTCGCACACGGGTGCGCTGGCCGGCAACGACAAGATCTACGAGGACGTGTTCAAGCAGGTCGGCGTGATCCGCGCCCGCAGCCTGCGGGATTTGCTCGAGTTCGCGCGTGGCGTGCCGGTGCTGCCGACGCCCAAGGGCGAGAACGTGGTCATCATCACCGGCGCCGGTGGCTCGGGCGTGCTGCTGTCGGATGCCTGCGTCGACAACAAGCTGTCGCTGATGCCGATGCCGGACGATCTCGACAAGGCCTTCCGCAAGTTCATCCCGCCCTTCGGCGCGGCCGGCAATCCGGTCGACATCACCGGCGGCGAGCCGCCCCAGACCTATAAGAACACCGTCTTGCTGGGTCTGGAGGACGACCGCATCCACTCGCTGATTCTGGGCTACTGGCACACGATCATCACGCCGCCGATGACCTTCGCGAAGATCATCGTCGAAGCACGCGACGAGATGCGCGCCAAGGGCATCGAAAAGCCCATCGTGGCTTCACTGGCCGGCGACGTCCAGGTCGAAGAGGCGGCGCAGTATTTGTATGAGCACGGTATTCCGGCATATGCGTATTCGACGGAAATACCGGTAGCTGTCCTGGGTGCCAAGTACCAATGGGCGCGAGGGGCCGGCCTGCTCTAAGCGAGCCGAGCCGTTTGGTACGGGGTGAGCGATTACCGTCGCTCACCCCTTTTCGTTGCGCGCGGTGAACGACCTATCCATAACCTGTAGGACATGATCTTTATAAAATTGTTTAACTATGAATTATCGAACCGCCGACCTATATTGTTCTCAAGCAGGGCGGTGACACCGGAGTCCGGTACCCACCGTTACCTCAACAGACAAAGGAGAGTTGGCATGTCGAAAGTAACGTCCTCGCAGGGTTTCGGATCCGATGCGGAAGAGATCGAACGCAACGCGTACAACGCGGCGTTCCACGCCTTGGGTCTGCGGTGGTACTGGGATACCGATACCTACAACGAGCTGCAGTCCATCTCCGATGCCAGAGAGCGTGTCAGGATCTACCTGCGCACCCGTCAGACCCACTTGCTGGCGGCGTACGACGCCGACTTCCTGATCAATGCCATCGAGGCCAAGAAGGCGGATTGCCGCCAGACCGAGGAGTGTTCGGGCCCGGTCGCTTCCCGATATTTCAACTGGGCCGAGGCCCGGGCCGGCGAGGTGGGCGCTTGATCCGCGCACAAGGACCGGCATGAATATCCACGAATACCAAGGCAAAGAAATACTGCGCAAGTACGGCGTCGTGACCCCTCAGGGTCTCCCGTGCTTTTCTGCAGACGAGGCCGTGCAGGCGGCGGAAAAGCTGGGCGGAAAACTCTGGGTGGTGAAAGCCCAGATTCACGCCGGCGGCCGCGGCAAGGGCGGTGGCGTCAAGGTGGCGAAATCCATCGAAGAGGTCCGCCAGCACGCTTCTCAGATTCTGGGCATGACCCTGGTGACTCACCAGACGGGCCCCGAAGGGCGCCTGGTGAAGCGGCTCCTGGTCGAGGAGGGCGCCGACATCAAGAAGGAGCTCTATGTCGGCATGGTGGTCGACCGGGCGAGCCAGCGTGTCGCCCTGATGGCCTCCAGCGAAGGCGGCATGGACATCGAGGAAGTCGCGGCGCACACGCCCGAAAAGATCCACAAGGTGTTCATCGACCCGGTCGCGGGGCTGAAAGACGCCGAGGCGGACGACGTTGCCCGAAAGATCGGCGTGCCCGAAGGGTCGTTGCCTCAGGCCCGCGCCTTCATGCAGAACCTCTACCGCGCGTTCGATGAATCCGACGCCTCGCTCGCCGAGATCAACCCCTTGATCCTGACCGGCGATGACCGCGTGATTGCGCTCGACGCCAAGTTCAACTTCGATTCCAACGCACTCTTTCGCCAGACGGACATCGTTTCGCTGCGCGATCTGGACGAAGAAGACCCGGCGGAGATCGAAGCCGCGAAATTCGACCTGGCCTACATCTCGCTGGACGGCAACATCGGCTGCCTGGTCAACGGTGCGGGCCTGGCCATGGCCACGATGGACGTGATCAAGCTCTATGGCGGCTCGCCGGCGAACTTTCTCGATGTCGGCGGCGGTGCCACGACCGAGAAGGTGACCGAAGCGTTCAAGCTCATGCTGCGCAACCCGAACCTGCAGGCCATCCTCGTCAACATCTTTGGCGGCATCATGAAGTGCGACGTGATCGCCAACGGCGTCGTCGCCGCAGCCCGGCAGGTCGATCTGAAGGTGCCGCTCGTGGTGCGCATGAAGGGCACCAACGAAGACTTGGGCAAGAAAATTCTGGCGGAGTCGGGCTTGCCGATCATTGCCGCGAACAACATGGCTGAGGCCGCCGAAAAAGTCGTGGCCGCGGCCAGGGGGCAATGAGATGTCGATACTCGTCAACCAGCACACCAAGGTCATCACGCAGGGCATCACCGGCAAGACCGGGCAGTTCCACACCGCCATGTGCCGCGAGTACGGCAATGGCAAGAACTGCTTCGTCGCCGGCGTCAATCCGAAGAAGGCCGGCGAAAACTTCGAAGGCATTCCGATCTTCGGCACGGTGAAGGACGCCAAAGAGCAAACCGGGGCGACCGTCTCCGTGATCTACGTGCCGCCTGCCTTCGCCGCGGCCGCGATCGACGAAGCGGTCGATGCGGGCCTCGACCTGGTCGTGTGCATCACCGAAGGCATTCCGGTGCGCGACATGATCCGCACCCGCCACCGCATGCAGGGCAGCAAGACGATCCTGCTCGGCCCCAACTGCCCGGGCGTGATCACGCCGGGCGAGATCAAGATCGGCATCATGCCGGGGCACATCCACAGCAAGGGCCGCATCGGCGTGGTGTCCCGTTCGGGAACACTCACCTATGAAGCGGCGGGTCAACTCGCCGAATTCGGTCTCGGGCAGTCGACGGTGGTCGGCATCGGGGGCGACCCGGTGAGCGGCCTCAAGCACATCGACGTGCTGCGCATGTTCAACGACGACCCCGAGACGGACGCCGTCATCATGGTCGGCGAAATCGGTGGCGACGCCGAGGAAACCTGCGCGCGCTGGGTCAAGGAGAACATGAAAAAGCCCGTGGTCGGCTTCATCGCCGGCGTCACCGCACCTGCCGGCAAGCGCATGGGCCATGCGGGCGCCATCATTTCCGGTGGAAAAGGCACCGCCCAGGAAAAGCTTTCGGTGATGGAGGAATGCGGCATTCGTGTCACCCGCAATCCGGCCGAGATGGGCAAGCTGCTTGATTCGGTTCTCAAGCGCTGAATTGCTTTCGAACGGACGTGTATAAACCAGCGCATGCAAAGATGGCTTCGTTTCAATCACGCCGGCAAGCTCGGTTTCGGTACCCTGGAAGGTGACCGGATCCACGAGCGGCACGGCGACATGTTCGGCAGCTCCGAGCCCACGGGCACGGTGCTGTCACTCAGCGATGTCAGGTTGCTGACACCGAGCGCTCCGACCAAGGTGATCGCGCTGTGGAACAACTTCCACGCGCTCGGCGACAAGATGAGTCTGGCGCCGCCCGAGGAGCCGCTGTACTTCCTCAAGTCGCCCAACTCCTACCTCGATCCTGACGAAGAGATTCGCAAGCCCGCCTGCGAAGGCAAGGTTGTTTTCGAAGGCGAGCTCGGCATCGTCATCGGCAAGACGTGCAGCGCGGTGCCTGAGGCACAGGCGCTCGATCACGTGTTCGGCTACACCTGCGCGAACGACGTGACGCTGAACGACATCATCAACCGCGATCCGGCGTTCGCCCAGTGGGTGCGTGCCAAGAGCTTCGACACCTTCTGCCCCTTCGGCCCGGTCGTCGCCACCGGGCTCGACCCTGCGACGCTTACCGTGAAGACGCTGCTCAACGGCGATGTCCGGCAGGACTATCCGATCTCCGACATGCGGTTTTCGGTCGAGCAACTGGTCAGTGCCATCTCGGCGGACATGACGCTCTACGCCGGTGACGTGATCCTGTGCGGCACGTCCATCGGCGTCGGCTCAATGAAGCCCGGCAGCCTGGTCGAGGTCGAAATCGCGGGAATCGGCAAGCTCAGCAATCGCTTCGTGTAGAGCCTCACTGCAGAATTTTTTTTTGGAGTCGGAAATGAAAGTAGCGATCATCGGTGCCGGTGCGATCGGCGGGTATGTGGGGGCCAAACTCGCCTTGGCGGGCGAAGACGTGACCTTCATCGTGCGCGGCGCGAACCTGGAGGCCATTCGCAAGAACGGCATCAAGCTCATCATGAACGACGGCGTGGAGCACGTGGCGTCGAACGTGAAGGCGACCAACGACTATGCCGAAGCCGGCCCGCAGGACGTGGTGATCCTCGCGATGAAGGCGCACCAGGTGGAAGCGGTGGCCGACGAGGTGCCCAAGCTGTTCGGCCCCGACACCGCGGTCGTGACCATGCAGAACGGCATTCCGTACTGGTATTTCCACGAGCACGGCGGCGCGCTGAAGGGCACGCGCGTAAGCAGCGTGGATGCCAGCGGTCGCATCGGCGAGAAGATCCCGGCGCACCGGGTGATCGGCTGCGTGGTGTACCCCGCCTCCGAGTTGTTGGCGCCGGGCGTCGTGAAGCATGTCGAAGGCGAGCGCTTCCCGGTGGGAGAACTCGACGGCAGCTCGAGCGAACGCGTTCAGCGGATCTCGGCGAGCTTCATCAACGCCGGCTTCAAGGCGCCGGTGCTCGACAACATTCGCTCGGAGATCTGGCTCAAGCTCTGGGGCAACCTGACCTTCAACCCGATCAGCGCCCTGTCGCATTCCACGCTCGCGGACATCTGCCAGTTTCCGCTCACGAAGGAGCTTGCCGCTTCGATGATGCGCGAGGCCCAGGCGGTGGCGCACAAGCTCGGCATCGAGTTCCGCGTGACGATCGACAAGCGCATCGCCGGCGCCGAAAAGGTGGGCAAACACAAGACCTCGATGCTGCAGGACATCGAAGCCGGGCGCGCGCCCGAAATCGATGCGCTCGTGGGTGCCGTGGTCGAACTGGGCCGCCTGACCGACACGCCCACGCCGCACATCGACACGATGTATGCGCTGGTCAAGCTCCTTGCCAAGATGATGGAAGAGCAACGCGGCCAGGTGCGACTGCAAGAGATGGCCTGAGTGGCCCGGGTCCCGGCGCGGCACCCATGCCGCGCCCTCGCCGCGCTCGTAGCCGTGATGCCGGATGAAGAACGCGACCCTGCGTCAGCTCAAGGTGTTCGAAACGGTGGCGCGGCTGCTCAGCTTTTCGCGCGCGGCCGAAGAACTGCACCTGACGCAGCCCGCCGTATCGACCCAGGTCAAGAAGCTGGAAGAGCATGCCGGCAATGCGCTGTTCGAGCAGTTCGGCAAGAAGATCTACCTCACACCCGCCGGCGGCGAACTGCTGCAAATCAGCCGCGCCATCATCCAGCAGTTCGAGGCGGCGGAAAACGCCATGGCGCAGTTCAAGGGCGTCTCGGGCGGCAAGCTCAATGTCGGGGTGATCAGCGCCGGCGACTACTTCTTTCCTCACCTCCTGGTGGAGTTTGCAAGTCGCCATGAGGGCGTGACGCTCAACTTCACCGTCCACAACCGCGAAGGGCTGTTGAGCCACATCGCGGACAACCTGACCGACTTGGCGATCATGGTGCGCCCGCCCGAGGGTCTGGAGACCGTCAACCAGCCCTTCGCGCCGCACCCTTACGTGATCGTCGCCGCCCCGGAGCACCCGCTGGTCGGCAGCAAGCGCATCTCCAAGGCGACCCTGATGCGCGAGCCCTTCGTGGTTCGCGAGAAGGGGTCCGACACCTGGAACTCGATGGAAGAGGGCCTGGGCGGCGACCTCGGCAGCATCCGGATCGCCATGGAGATCAAGAGCACCGAGACCATCAAGCAGGCGGTCATCGCCGGCATGGGTGTGAGCTTCCTGTCGGCCCACACCATCAGCCAGGAGCTCAAGACGGGCAGCCTGCGGGTGCTCGACGTCCAGGGTTTTCCGGTGATGCTGAACTGGTACGTCGTTCACCTTAAGAAGAAACGGCTGCCCCCGGTGGCGCAGGCCTTCAAGGGCTTTCTTCTGAGCGACGGTGCGGCGCTGATTCAACGGATCGTCCCGTTTCAACCTGCGGCGTGAGCGAAAAGCTCCCTCATTCAGGGGGCCGGCGCCGCACGCGGGCGTGGCGGCGAGCACAGTAGCGCACCGATCGCCTGCGTACAGTCCCTGCACGCTGAGCGTCCTCAACAGCATCAGCGCGCGCCGTCGGAGCGGCGCGGTTGAATCGATGCAGCCCTGGCGTCCGCATCTGCGAGAGCCAAATCACGGAGCCGAAGAAATGACAGCGAACAAAGCGAAATTTGCACTGACCCTGGGCTTGGCGCTCGTCTTGGCCGCTTGCGGTGGTGGGGGAGGTGGCGGGGGTGGGGACGATGATGACGATGGCGGTAACTCCTCTGGTCCGCCGCCGTCGGGTTTTGGTCAGTTCGATGGCAGCTTCAGCGTTTATGCCCCGAACTCGGTTCCCCAAGCTCCCCAAACTCCTGAAACGAATTTCGACGACACACTGACCGCCACTTTTGTCGATGGCAAGGGCACCGTGGGCACTATTGCAACCGAGTTCGATTACCCGGTGGCCAATGGAGCCGGGTGCTACTACTCGGGCGATGCCATCCAGCACTGTGTCGAACGTGCCCAAGGCAACCTGATTGCGCTGTGCACTTCGGGCGATGCCAGCCTGCTTGCCGCAGTGGGCATTAGCAACGAACCGACGGGCACCTTCACCGAAGTCGATCTCGACGCCCTGGCGATCGCGGCAGCCGGCAAACCGCAGAACGCCGGACTCGTACTGAATGCCTTGAATTGCTCCAATACGCTCAACGACCGCGACTCCGTCACGGTTCTCAGCGACAAGCGGTTGATCCAGCGCTTCAACAGTCAGCAGGGCACACTGACCCCGACCCTCGCCGACCAGTTGTTCAGCGCGGGGGGTCTCGGGGAAAACGGAACTCGGCTTGGCTCGAAGGCGTACCGCTACACGCAGGGAACCACAACCACCACAACGACCTACTACGTCGTAAACTTCGGTGCCTCGTCGAGCGGAAGCATCGAACCGAAGCTATTCGTCAGCACCAATTGATCAAAATCGACGGCTTAAAGAGTACTCGCGCCTAACTTGCATGCCGAGGCCTGCACCGCGCCTTATCGGCGCGGTGCAGGCTTTTTCACTTCTGTGCCTTGCCGATGCTGTCCGCCTTCGCAATCAGCGCCTCGGCCATGCGGATGCTGGCAATGTCGATCAGCCGGCCGTCGAGCGACACCGCGCCCTTGCCTTCCTTGGACGCCTGAGCCATCGCTTCCAGGATGCGGCGCGCCTTCGTCACTTCGGCTTCCGAGGGCGTGAACACCTCGTTGGCCAGCGCGATCTGCGAGGGGTGGATCGCCCACTTGCCCTCGTAGCCCAGTACCGCCGCGCGGTTGGCCGCGGCCTTGAAACCGTCAGGGTCGCCGAAGTCGCCGAAGGGGCCGTCCACCGGGCGCAGGCCGTAGGCGCGGCAGGCCACCATCATGCGGGTCTGGGCGGCGTGCCAGGGGTCGGTCCAGAAGCTCTGGCGATTGCCTTGCTCGTCCTTGTCGGTGAGCACCACCGAATCCTTGTTGACGCCGCCGATCACCTGGGTGCGTGCGCGCGTCGACGCGGCGTAGTCGGCGACGCCGAAGCTCATCGCCTCCAGTCGCTTGCTCGACTGTGCAATCGCTTCGACGTTCGCCATGCCGAGTGCGGTCTCGATCAGCACCTCGAAGCCGATGCGTTTGCTGCGGCCCTTGGCGTTCTCGATCTGCGTGACCAGCATGTCCACCGCGTACACGTCGGCGGCAACCCCGGCCTTGGGGATCAGGATCATGTCGAGCCGCGGGCAGGCCTCGACGATGTCGACCACGTCGCGGTACATGTAGTGGGTGTCCAGGCCGTTGATGCGGATCATCATCGTTTTGGTGCCCCAGTCCACGTCGTTCAGCGCCTGCACGATGTTCTTGCGCGCCTGCGGCTTGTCGTCGGGGGCGACGGCGTCCTCCAAGTCGAGAAAGATGATGTCGGCGGCCGATGCCGCGGCCTTCTCGAACATGGCCGGGTTGGAGCCGGGCACGGCGAGTTCGGAGCGGTGCAGGCGGGGAGTGGCTTGCTCGATGATGGTGAAGCTCATGGTCGGGTCTCCTTCGTGGTGGATGGGGGCGGGCGGTTCGTCGTGGCGTCGGTGTCTTGCGGTGGCCCCTCACCCCAGCCCTCTCCCCAGACGGGCAAGGGAGCAATGCGTTCCGCTTCGGAAGGACGGGCTCGTATTGCTCCTTCTCCGCCCGATGGAGAGAGAGCCACTGCCGTCTCGTATTGCTCCCTCTCCCGCGTGCGGGAGAGGGCTGCGGTGAGGGTCGGTGAATCGGCTCGGTCAGCCTCCTTTCAGCCCGTCGCGCCCAGACCGGCGGCGGCGCAGTTGATCGACAGCAGCAAGGCGGTGCGAACCTCCTCCTCGCCGTGCGTGCGCCAGTCGCGCAGCAGTTGCACCTGCTGGCGGCTGACCTGGTTCATCGTTTTGAGGCGCCGTGCGAGGCGGCGCCGGTACTGCGGGAAGCGCTCGGCGATCTGCGAGTCGCCCGACACCTTCAGGATCAACTCGCAGGCGAGCCGGTATTCGTTCTCCACCGCGGCGAAGATCGGCTGGCGCACCGCGTCGTCGGCGACCAGTCCAGCGAATTCCCGTGCGATCTCGAGATCGACCGTGAGCAACGACTTCTCGGCCTCGTCGATCACCAGGCGAAAGAGCCGCGCATCGCGGAACATGCGCCGCAGCAGATCGAGCCCCGCCTCCTTGCGCACGTCGAGAAAAGCCTTCAGCCCGCTCCCGATGCCGTACCAGCCCGGCAGCATGTGCCGGTTCTGCGACCACGAGAACACCCACGGGATCGCGCGCAGGTCGCCCAGCGTCTGTGCCGACGTGCGCCGCGCCGGCCGCGAGCCGATGTTGAGCAGCGACAACTCCTCCAGCGGGCTCGAACCCTGCAGGTAGGCCAGCATGTTCGGGTTCTCCATCAGCTTGCGGTAAGCCGTCCAGGAGGTGCCCGACAACGCCTCCATCGCCTCGTCGAATTCGTGCGTGGGGATCAGCGCCGTCTCGCGCTCGGACTTGAGGATGTGCTCGATCACCGACGAGGCCAGCAACTCCACCTGGTAGTTCGCCGTGCCGCGGTTGGCGTACTTCAGCGAGACAACCTCGCCCTGCTCGGTGGTGCGGAACTGCCCGCGGATGGAGCCGGCCGGCGCCGCCGCGATGGCCCGGCCGGTGGGCGCGCCACCGCGGCTCACCGAGCCGCCGCGGCCGTGGAAGAAGGCGATCTTGACGCCGTGTTCGTGGCCCAGGCGCGTGAGCCCGGCCTGCGCCTTGTTCAGCTCCCAGTTGGCCGCGAAGTAGCCGCCGTCCTTGTTGGAGTCGGAGTAGCCGATCATCACTTCCTGCACGCTTGCGTGCAGGCGCAGAGAGCGCTGCACCAGCGGCACGGCGAGCAGCTCCTTGAGGATGGCGGGAGCGCGCCGCAGATCGGGAATGGTCTCGAGCAACGGCACGATCGGCAGGGTGCAGCGCTCGATGCCCTGTGCGTCGGTGAACAGGCCCGCCTCCTTGGCCAGCAGGTACACGCCCAGCACGTCGGCCGCGTTGTGCGTCATGCTGAGGATCAGCGCGCCGAAGGCCTCGCGGTCGATCTGCTCGCGCATCTGCGCGATCGTGCGAAAGGTGGCGAGCGTCTCGGTGGCGTCGTTCGACAAGCCTTCCAGTTGGCGCAAGCCCTCGCGCGGAGTGGCCAGCTCGTCGAGCAGCCATTGCTTCCACTCGGCGCTCTCGGGGGAGGGCGCCTCCTTGCCCGGCTGCGTGGCACGGAAGATCTCGGCCAGCGTGCCGTTGATGCGGCCGGTGTTCTCGCGAACGTCGAGCCGCACGGTGCTGAAGCGGAACACGCTGACTTCGCGCCTGAGCGGCGCGAGCAGCGAAGCCGCCAGCCGCTCGGCGCCGCCCTTGCACAGCGCGTCATGCATGAGCTCGATGTCGGCTAGCAGTTCGTCGGCGTTCGCATAGCCGGTGCCGCGCGGCGCCGGCTCGTGCTGCTGCGTGCTGGCAATGGACGCATCGAGCCGGTGCAGCATGCAGGCGATGTACTGGCGGAACAGCTCGCCCGGGTTGCGGTGGGCGATCTCCTCGCCCGCGGGCGTGGCGGCCAGCGCTTCGCCGACGGCCGTGCGAAAACTCGGCGGCAGCGGCAGCGTGTTCTCGGAAACGCTGAGGTTGCGGATCAGATCGACCAGCCGCGTGCGGTAGCGGCGCAGGCTGACGAGCCGCGTTTCCCAAAGCGTGCGGCGCGTGACCTCGCTGGTCACGAAGGGGTTGCCGTCGCGGTCGCCGCCGATCCAGGAGCCGAAGCTCATCAGCGTGGGCAGCTCCAGCTTCTCGCCGGGGAACTGCCTGGCGAAGGCGGCTTCGATGCGGCCGTAAAGCTGCGGCAGCACGTCGAACAGGTTCTCGTTGAAGAAGTACAGGCCCCACTGCACTTCCTGATCGACCGTGGGCTTCTCGAGCTTGAGCTCGCCGGTGAGCCACAGCAGCTCGATCTCGTCGCCGATGGCGCGAAACAGTTCCTCGCGTTCGCGCTCGGTCCAGCGCGGGGCTTCGAGGTCCATCAGGCGCAGGTATATGCGGCGGTGGCGCTCGAGTACGGTGACGCGCTTGGCCTCGGTCGGATGCGCCGTGATGACGGGGCGGATGCGGACGCTGCACAGTGCCTCGCGTACTTCATTGGCCCCGATGCCCGCGGCCTTGGCGCTGGCGATGACGTTCGCGAAGGTGCCCTGCACCTGTTCGTAGCCGCGCTCGCGTTCCACCTGGCGGCGCCGGCGCATGTCGCGGTTCTGCTCGGCGATGGCGAGGAGCTGGAACCACAGGGCTTCGGTCTGGATGGTGCGGGCCAGAACGCGCGGGGTCATGGCCGTGGCCGCGCCGTCGCCGCGCAGGGCTGCGGCGACCTCGGGGTCGTAGCGTTCGACCACGCCTAGGAGCGCGGCGCGCAGGAGGTCGGAGCGCGAGAAGCCTTCGACGCCGTCTGCGGTTTGCACCGGTTCGGCGTAGTCGGTCATCGCGGGCGGGGCAGGGTTGGGGGTGGTTGTCATGGTCGAGTCCAAAAAGACGATGTGAGGGCGGGTTCGTGCGCCCAGGCCATCGGATGGCCGACTACGCTCATGTCCGCCGCGCCGGCCTGCGGCCGTCGCTCCTCCTTAACTTCGCTCCGCCGGCCACCCGACGCCCTGGGCAAGACACGCCGGGTTCTTTCGACCGTCGATGCGCCACGACGGTGGTTGATTGGGCCGGCGGGGCGCTCTGCGCAGCGAAGTAGAGGAGGAGGCGCCGCCCGCAGGGCGGCGACGGGGGAGTGAGCCCGGACACGAACAGTCCTGAGGACTGTTTGTGCCTGGCGAACGCCCGGGGCTCTGTCCCCGGGCATGAGCGGAGCAGAGCGCCCCGTCGGTCCGATCCCGGCAGAGCGCCCCGCGAGCTGAGCCACTTCAAGCCGCCTTCTTCAGCGCCTGCGCCACGGTCGATCCCAATTCCGAAGCGCTCGGCGCCACGAACAGGCCATACGACTTCATGATCTCTGACTTCTCCGCCGCCGTATCGCCCACGGCCGAGATGATCGCGCCGGCATGGCCCATGCGTCGCCCCTTGGGCGCAGTCAAACCGGCAACGTAGCCGACCACCGGCTTCGTCATGTTCGCCTTCACCCACGCCGAAGCTTCCGCTTCCTGCGGCCCGCCGATCTCGCCGATCATGATCACGGCCTCCGTCTCCGGGTCTTCCTGGAAGCGCGCGAGGTGGTCGAGGAAGGAGCTGCCGTTGATCGGGTCGCCGCCGATGCCCACGCTGGTGGTCACGCCGATGCCGAGCGCCTTCATCTGCGCAGCCGCTTCATAGCCCAGCGTGCCCGAGCGCGAGACGATGCCGACGTTGCCGCGGATGTAGATGTTGCCCGGCATGATGCCGAGCATGGCCTTGCCGGCGCTGATGATGCCGGCGCAGTTGGGGCCGACCACGGTGGTGCGCAGGTCCTTCGAGTAGCGGCGCAGGTAGCGCTTCACGCGCATCATGTCCTGCGCCGGAATGCCGTCGGTGATGATGCACACGAGCTTCAGGCCCGCGTCGGCCGCTTCCATCAGCGCGTCGGCCGCGAAGGGCGGCGGCACGAAGGCCAGGCTGGCCTCGGCGCCGGTCGCCTTGACCGCTTCCTTCACGGTGTTGAACACCGGCCGGTCGAGGTGCTTCTGGCCGCCCTTACCGGGTGTGACGCCGCCGACCACGTTGGTGCCGTAGGCGATCATTTCCTTGGCGTGGAAGGTGGCCTTGTCGCCGGTGTAGCCCTGCACGATGACGCGCGTTTTTTCGTCGATGAGGATGCTCATGTCTTGTGCTCCGTGTAAGGCGGCTCAGGCGGCCTTGTGGTCGCGTGCGGCGGCAACCGCCTTGTTGGCCGCGTCGGCCAGCGAATCGGCCAGGATGATGGGCAGACCGCACTCGCGCACGATCTTCATGCCTTCATCGACGTTGGTGCCCGCAAGGCGAACAATGAGCGGCACCTTCAGATCCTTGGCCGCCTCCACCACGCCCTGCGCGACCCAGTCGCAGCGGTTGATGCCGGCGAAGATGTTGACCAGGATCGCCTTCACGCCGGGATCGGACAGGACCAGGTTGAATGCCTGGCCCACGCGCTCCGGCGAGGCGCCGCCGCCCACGTCGAGGAAGTTCGCCGGCTCGCCGCCCGCGTACTTGATCATGTCCATCGTCGCCATCGCGAGACCGGCGCCATTGATGATGCAGCCGATGTCGCCCTGCAGCCCGACGTAGTTCAGGCCGTGCTGGCCGGCCTGCGCCTCGCGCGGGTCTTCCTGGGCCACGTCGCGCATTTCGGCGATCTGGCGGCGGCGGAAGATGGCGTTGTCGTCGAAGCTCATCTTCGCGTCGAGCGCGAGCACCTTGCCTTCCTTGGTGACGACCAGTGGATTGATCTCGACCATCGTCGCGTCGAGATCGCGAAAGGCGCGGTAGCAAGCCATGAGGGTGGTTACCGCCTGGCTCACCTGCTTGATGCCCAGGCCCAGGCCGAAGGCGATCTCGCGTGCCTGGAAAGGCTGCAGGCCGACGGCGGGCTCCACCTCGATCTGCATGATCTTGTCGTGGCT
The DNA here is from genome assembly GCF_013817345.1 of Methylibium sp. Classification (GTDB taxonomy): domain Bacteria; phylum Pseudomonadota; class Gammaproteobacteria; order Burkholderiales; family Burkholderiaceae_C; genus Methylibium. The sequence goes on along the minus strand of NZ_JACDCW010000009.1, from coordinate 15,698 downwards.
GATTTCCTCAATGTCCATGCCGCCCTCGCCGGAGGCGATGACGAGGATGCGCTCCGTCTTGCGGTCGAGCACGAAGCCGAGGTAGATCTCGCGCTCGAAGGGCTCGGCCGCCTCGATGTAGACGCGGTTGCACACCTTGCCCTCCGGCCCGGTCTGGTTGGTGACCAGCTTTTTTCCGAGCAGCTCGCGTGAGATGTCGGCCACCTCGTGGTAGGTGCGGCACAGCTTGACGCCGCCCGCCTTGCCGCGCCCGCCCGAGTGGATCTGCGCCTTGACGGCCCAGTGCCAGCCGCCGAGTTCGGTGGCGACGTACACCGCCTGGTCGGGGCTGTAGGCGACGCCGCCGCGCGGCACCGGAACGCCGAAGCCTGCGAGCAGCTCCTTGGCCTGGTATTCGTGGATGTCCATGCAATGCTCCTGTGATGTGTGTGCGGATCGCCCCTTGCGTGCACGATTGCGGCGGCCGCGCCCCGAGGGGTCGCGGATCCGGGGGCGGCCCGGCATTTCCTTGCGAGATCGCCGGCGGTAAAACGCCGGGGGCCAGGCGTGTCGCGGGAGCGTCTTCTGGACGGAGCGCGACTCGGCTTGCTGCGCATCGCCGTGCTGTGACGGCAATGCGCGGTGGATCGGGCTGTCGTCAGCCCAGCTTGCCGTGCACTTTTGCGTGCACCTGTTCGGTCAGCGGCCCGCATTCGGCGAGCAGCTGTTCGAGTTGCGCGAGTCTGCTTTCGGCGAACTCGCGGTCCTTGATCTGCGGTGCATTGATGTGCACGTTGAGCGCAGCGCTGCGCAGGGCGGCCCAGCCGGCCAGCACACCCACGCCCACGTCGCTGATGACGTTGACATTGCCCACTTCGACGGAGCGGGCCGTCAGACGCAACACCTCGGCGCAGGCCACGGCGCAGTCGAGCGGCACTTGCGTTGCACCCTGCAGGCCCTTCTGGATGGCGGCGCTGCGCGCGGCCTTTTCAGCATCGGTTCCCTTGGGCAGCTTGTAGCCGGCCATGAGCCAGTCGAAGGCGGCGATGTCTTGCGGAACCATCTCGAGCAAGCGCGCGCGCAAGGCCTCGGCTTCGCCGAGCACCGACTTCATCTCGGCTTCGGCGCTTTCATAGCCCTTTTTGCCGATGGTCAAGTTGCACACCATGCTCACGAGCGCGGCAGCCATCGCGCCCATGACGGCCGCAGCGCTGCCGCCGCCGGGCGTGGCGTTGCCGCTGGCGAGGGCGTCGAGGAAGGCTTCGGTGGAGAGGTCGGTGATCATGGTTGAGCCCTGGCGAAAGTTACTTGAACGTCATGGTGCGGGTCATGCCAACAGTCCGGCTTGTATTGCTCCCTCGCCCCTTTGGGGAGAGGGCTGGGGTGAGGGGCGTTCCGGCCGGGCCCTCACCCCAACCCTCTCCCAGAGGGAGAGGGGGCAATACCGAGAGTGCTTCTGGTCCGAGTTCATTTCTCCACCATCGGCTTTGCAATGGCATAGATCTCTTCGGCATCGAGCATCAGATCGTTCTGCTCGAATAGCTTCGCAATGCAGGCCCGCTGCAAACTGATCTTCAGCGCCCCGAAGCCGATGGCGCCGAAGACGGTTTTGCCGTGGCGCTCCTTGCCCTTGTCCATCATGTCGATGCCTTCGATGCCGAGCGTGGGCGTCGCGTTGGCATCGGACAGCAGCTCGAGCGTGGCGTTGCTTTCCCAGTGCCGCTCCTCGAGCAACTGCACGCCGGCCGCGCCCGTGGCAAAGACGATCTGCGCGCCTTCTATCGCCTTTGCGCGCGCCTCGTTGTCGGCCGCAACCGCCGTGGCTACTTCTATCTTGAAGCGCTGCTGGATCGCCTGCGCCGCGGCCTGCGCGCGCTCGGCACTGCGCGAGGTGATCGTCACTTGGCAGCCTTCGCGGGCGAGCATCACCGCGGCGCGCTGGCCGACCGGCCCGGTGCCGGCCAGCACCACCGCGCGCTTGCCTTTCAGCGAGCGGCCATGCGCCAGCCACGCCACACCGGCGGCGGCGGTGGTGTTGGAGCCGTTGCTGTCGAGCATGACGGAGACGCGGAAGTTGGAGAAGAACTTCTTTTTCACCGCTTGGAAGAGCAGCTCGCCCTCGGCCATGCTGCTGCCGCCGACCGTGATGGCGGTGAACTTCTTGTCCTTGGGAGAGCGCGTGAAGATGGTGCCTTCGACCAGCGGGCCGACGTTGTCGGGCGTCACGCCGCCGTAGGCCGAGACGTGATCGGCGCCGCCGTCGTAGGAGACGACGTTGTCGAACACCGAGGGGTGCAGGTCGGTGTCGAGTTGGTAGAGAAGCTTCTTCATCGTCTTGTCTCCTTCCTCATCTCTGTCTGCAAAAGGATTCTTCTTCTTGCCCTCTCTCCCTCTGGGAGAGGGAGTAATACCGGGAAGGGCTTGATTCAGGTCACGAGGTGCTGCGGCTTGCCGGCGACCCAAAGTTCGATGTTGTCGATCAACTGATCGGCCAGAAACTGCATCGCCCCGTCCGACGCCCAGGCCACGTGCGGCGTGAGGATGAAGTTGGACCGCCGCACGTCGAGCAGCGGGTGGCCGTTCTTCGGCGGCTCGGTGGTCAGCACATCGAAGCCGGCGCCGGCGATCAGGCCTTCTTCGAGCGCCTGGATCAGTGCAGCTTCATCGACCAGCCCGCCACGCGCCGTGTTGATGAGCAGCGCATTGCGCTTCATCTTGCGAAACTGCTCGATGCCGATGATGTTCTTCGTGTCCGGGGTGAGCGGGCAGTGCAGGGAGATCACGTCCGACTCGGCCAGCACCTGATCCATCGGCGTGAACTCCACGCCCTCCATCTTGGGCGGCGCGTGATCGGCGAACAGCACCTTCATGCCGAAGCCGCGCGCGATCTTGGCGGTGCCCTGGCCGAGCGCGCCCTCGCCGATGATGCCCAGCGTCGCGCCGAACAGATCGCCGATGTCGTGGGTGAAGAAGCAGAACTGATCGCTCTTTTGCCACACGCCGTTTTCCACATCCTGCCGGTAGGCAATGATGTTGCGGCGCAGGGCGAGGATGAGCGCGAAGGCATGCTCCGGCACCGTGTGCACGGCGTAGTTGCGGATGTTGGCCACCGCGATGCCACGCTTCTTGCAAGCTGCTACGTCCACCACGTCGTAGCCGGTGGCAGCCACGGCAATCATCTTCAGGTCGGGCAGTTGCGCGAGCGCTTCCTCGCGCAGCGGCACCTTGTTGGTGATCGCGACGGAGGCACCCTTCAGCTTGGCGACCACTTCATCGGCCGAGGTCTTCGCGTGCTCGGTGTAGGCACTGTCGAAGTTGAGCTTGCGCACCTTCGCCTTGAGCGAATCGCGGTCCAGGAAAACGACCGAATGACTCATGACTGCTCCTCGTTTGCTTCGTTGCGCGAACTACCGCCGAGGCCCGCGACGGGCCTCGGCGTGGCCGTCGCGTTCGCGGCGATCACTGATGTCTTGCGGCTCACCGAGCGCCTTCGTTCGATCCCGTCGATTGCGAGGCGTACACCACTTCGCTGCGCGCGACCTTGCGCTTGGGGATCATGTCGTTGCTGCGCCAGTAGCGCTGCGCCGCGGCCACGCCGCTGCCCGGCTCGATCTTGATGCCCACGTCCATCATGGCCATCTCCGAGCCGGCAATGGCGCCGAGCACCATCAGCTCGTTCAGATCGCCCATGTGGCCGATGCGGAACAGCTTGCCGGCCACCTTGGACAGGCCCGCGCCCAGCGAGAGGTTGTAGCGGCGGAAGGCCACGTCGATCACGTGCGCACCGTTGATGCCCTCGGGGACCATGATGGCCGAGACGGTGTCGGAGTACCACTTCGGGTCCTTGGCGCAGAGCTTCAGCTCCCAGCCTTCGGTCACCGCAGCGCGCACGCCGTTGGCCAGGTAGGCGTGGCGGGCGAAGATGTTCTCCAGGCCTTCTTCCATCAGCATGGTCAGCGCTTCGCGCAAGCCGTAGAGCAGGGGCAGGGAAGGCGTGTAGGGGAAGTAGCCGGTTTCGTTGGAGCGGATCATGTCGCCCATGTCGAAGAAGCAGCGCGGCTGCTTCGACGTTTCGCGCGCCTTCAGCGCCTTGGGGCTCATGCACACGATGCCCAGGCCGGCCGGCAGCATGAGGCCCTTTTGCGAACCGGCGACGCAGGCGTCGACACCCCATTCGTCCATGCGGAAGTCGATGCAGCCCAGGCCGCTGACGGAGTCGACCATCAGCAGGGCAGGGTGCTTGGCGCCGTCCATGGCCTTGCGAAGCGCGGCGATGTCGCTGGTCACGCCCGTGGCGGTTTCGTTGTGCGTGGCAAGCACCGCCTTGATCTTGTGCTCCTTGTCCTTGGCCAGGATCTCGGCGTACTTCTCGATCGGCACGCCTTCGCCCCATTCGCAATCGACCACTTCGACCTGGAAGCCCAGGCGCGTGACCATGTCGATCCACAGATGGCTGAACTGACCGAAGCGCGAGGCGAGCACCAGATCGCCGGGCGAGAGCGTGTTGGTCAGCGCGGCTTCCCAGCCGCCTGTGCCCGTCGAGGGAAAGATCACCGGCGTGCCGGCCTCGGTCTTGAAGATCTTCTTCAGGTCGGCGAGCACCGCGCGGGTGAGGTCCGGAAACTTGGACGAGCGGTGGTCTTCCATCGAGACGACCATCGCGCGCTGAACGCGCTCGGGGACGTTGGTGGGTCCGGGGACGAAAAGGAAATTACGACCGGCCATGATGAGCTCCTCTGAAAAGTGATTCGGTTGATGGGTCGCGGCGCGTGAAGCGCGGCGCGACCTGGATCGGAATAAGCGTGACGCTGGTTCGAGCTTTCAGCTGTGCTGCGTCGGCCCGTAGACCGGCAGCCGCGCGCAAAGCTCCTGAACCTCGCCGGCGACGCGGGTGATGACCGCATCGTCTTCGGGGGCCTCCAGCACGTCGGCCATCAGCGTGGCGATCTGCGACGCTTCTGCCACCCCGAACCCGCGCGTCGTGAGCGCAGGCGTGCCGATGCGGATGCCGCTGGTGACGAACGGCTTTTCCGGATCGTTGGGGATCGCATTCTTGTTGACCGTCATGTGCGCGCGGCCGAGCACGGCTTCCGCCGCCTTGCCGGTGATCTTCTTGGCGCGAAGGTCGAGCAGGAACAAATGGCTGTCGGTGCCGCCCGAGACGATGCGCAGGCCGCGCTCGGTGAGCGTGGCGGCCATCGCCTTGGCATTGGCCTTGACCTGTTGCTGATAGGTCTTGAAATCGGGTTGCGCGGCCTCGAAGAAGGCATAGGCCTTGGCGGCGATCACGTGCATGAGCGGGCCGCCCTGGATGCCGGGGAAGATCATCGAGTTGAGCGGCTTCTCGAACTCGGCGCTCGAAAGGATGACGCCGCCGCGCGGGCCGCGCAGCGTCTTGTGCGTGGTCGAGGTGACGAAGTGGGCGATGCCAACCGGGCTCGGGTATTCGCCGGCCGCGATCAGGCCGGCGTAGTGCGCCATGTCGACCAGCAGGTAGGCACCCACACCGTCGGCAATGTCGCGAAAGCGCTGCCAGTCGATCACGCGCGAGTAGGCCGACGCCCCCGCGATGATCATCTTCGGCTTGTGCTCCTGGGCGAGCGCTTCGACCTGCGCGTAGTCGATGGTCTCGTTCTCCGGCTCGAGGCCGTAGGACACCGACTTGTAGAGCTTGCCGCTGAAGTTGACCGAGGCGCCGTGCGTGAGGTGGCCGCCGTGCGCGAGCGACATGCCCAGAATCGTGTCGCCCGGCTTGAGCATGGCCATGTACACGCCCGCATTGGCCTGCGAGCCGGAGTGCGGCTGCACGTTGGCGTACTCCGCGCCGAACAGCGCCTTGACGCGGTCGATGGCCAGTTGCTCGGCCACATCGACGAACTCGCAGCCGCCGTAGTAGCGCTTGCCGGGGTAGCCCTCGGCGTACTTGTTCGTGAGTACGGAGCCCTGGATGGCGAGCACGCCGGGGCTGACGTAGTTCTCCGACGCGATCAGCTCGACGTGGTCTTCCTGGCGCTGCAGCTCTTGCTGCATGGCCTTCCACAGGGCCGGGTCGCGGTCTGAAACCAGTTGGCGGGGATCGAACATCTTGTCTCCTCTTATATGTTTGACGTTGCCGTTACTTCAGCGGCTTTGCCTCAGTCTATTCCTGAAAGATCGGCGGATATAGGTTTCTGGAAGCACAAGTGACTCGCTGAAAACGGTGGAATCTGGCTTGGCTCCTCTCCCCTCTGGGGAGAGAGGGAGAGGGAGCAAAGTGACCGTCTCCATTTGTCTTTCAGAACAGTCCGACGACCTTGCCGTTGTCATCGAGATCAATCTTCTCGGCCGAGGGCACCTTGGGCAGGCCCGGCATGGTCATGATGTCGCCGCACACCATGACGATGAACTCGGCGCCGGCCGCCAGCCGCACTTCGCGGATGTTCAGGGTGTGGCCGGTCGGCGCACCGCGTGCGGTGGCGTTGGTGGAGAAGGAGTACTGCGTCTTCGCCACGCACACCGGGTAATGGCCGTAGCCGTCTTCCTGCAGCTTCTTGATCTGGGTCGCGACCTTGGCTTCCGCGCTCACGCCGGCGGCACCGTAGATCTTGGTGGCAATGGCGGTCACCTTCTCCATCAAGGTGGCCGACTCTTCGTAGACGAACTTGCAGGTCGAGCCGCCTTGCTGCTTGTCGAGAATCTCCACCACCTTGCGGGCCACGTCCTCGGCGCCCTTGCCGCCCTCGGCCCAGTGCCGCGCGACGATCACCGGCGCATCGTGCTTGGCCATGCGGTCCTGCAGCAGTTTCAGCTCAGCGGGCGTGTCGAAGGTGAAGTTGTTGATCGCCACCACGCAGGGCAGGCCGTAGTGCTCGCGGATGTTGAAGACGTGCTTCTCCAGGTTGGCCACACCTTTCTCGAGCGCCCCGAGGTTCTCGGTGTTCAGTTCCTTCACGTCCACGCCGCCGTGGTACTTGAGGGCGCGGATGGTGGCGACGATCACCACCACGTCCGGCCGCAGGCCCGACTTGCGGCACTTGATGTCGATGAACTTCTCGGCCCCCAGGTCGGCGCCGAAGCCGGCTTCTGTGACCACGTAGTCGGCGAGCTTCAGGCCCGTCTGCGTGGCGATCACGGAATTGCAGCCGTGCGCGATGTTGGCGAAGGGGCCGCCGTGCAGGATGGCGGGGTTGTTCTCCAGCGTCTGCACGAGGTTGGGCTTGAGGGCGTCCTTGAGCAGCACCGCCATCGCGCCGTGCGCCTTGAGGTCGCGCGCGGTCACCGGCTTTTGCGCCTTGGTGTATCCGACGACGATGTTGCCCAGGCGCTGCTTCAGATCTTTGAGCGAAGTGGCCAGGCAGAAGATCGCCATCACCTCCGAGGCAACCACGATGTCGAAGCCGTCTTCGCGCGGATAGCCGTTGCCGGGGCCGCCGAGCGAGCACGTTATGTCGCGCAGCGCGCGGTCGTTCATGTCGAGCACGCGCTTCCAGGCGATGCGGCGCACGTCGATGTCGAGTTCGTTGCCGTGGTGGATGTGGTTGTCCAGCAGGGCGGCCAGCAGGTTGTTGGCGAGCTGAATGGCGTTGAAGTCGCCGGTGAAGTGCAGGTTGATGTCTTCCATCGGCACCACCTGCGCGTAGCCCCCGCCCGCCGCGCCGCCCTTCATGCCGAACACGGGCCCGAGCGAAGGCTCGCGCAGGCAGCACAGCGCCTTCTTGCCGATGCGGTTGAGCGCGTCGCCCAGGCCCACCGTGGTGGTGGTCTTGCCTTCGCCGGCCGGCGTGGGGCTGATGGCGGTGACGAGGATCAGCTTGCCGTTGGGCTTGTCCTTCAACGAGTCGACATAGTCGAGCGAGAGCTTGGCCTTGTAGTGGCCGTAGGGTTCCAGGTGCTCATCGGCGATGCCGAGCTTTTCGCTCGCGACCTTCGTGATGCGTTCGAGGGTTGCCGCCTGGGCGATGTCGATGTCGGAAGCCATGCCTTTTCGTCTCCTGCAGATGTGTTTTCGGGAAATCTTCAGCCGACGATGTTGACGCGCACGGGAACGCTCGTCCATCGAAACCTCGATGCGCAACCGGCTTTTAGGGAAGAGCGTGTCGGCCAGCGGTAAATCTGGCGTTCGTATCCGGAGACGGTGGTGCGCAGGGTGGGGCGCGCCGCGTCGAAATCCGTGTCGATGGGGCAAGAGCCGTCGAAGCCTCGGCGCGTCCATTGAGCACAAGCTCGGGTCGCGCGGCAGGGCTCCATCGTGGTCGCATCGTCGGCGTGTGGCCGGAGATGCATGGCTTGACAAGCCGGCGCCACAGTGCGGGCACGCCTGGCAACCACGATCTGGAGTTCGCCCTCGTAGGCGACGCACCCATCGTAGCCGGGCGGCCGGGAAATCACTGCACCGTGGGGCGCAAAACTGTCCGGCGCTTTCGGGAACTAAAGCGGCTCTGTGCAGCGCGGCCTTCGGCCTCGCGCCGGTTCACTTCACAAGACTGTGCTCGGCGGCGTAGCGCGCCAGTTCCACATTGCTGCGCACCCCCAGCTTCGTCAACAGGCGCGTGCGGTAGGTGCTGACGGTCTTGGCGCTCAGGTTCAGCGTCTGGGCGATCTGCGAGACCGTGTGCCCGTTGGCAATGCCGCGCAGCACCGTGAACTCCCGGTCCGACAAAACTTCGTTGATCGTGTCCAGCGGCTTGGCGCTCAGATTGCGAGCCAGCGCCCCCGCCAGCGCGGCACTGATGTAGGTGCCGCCATTGGCGACCAGGCGAACGGCCGTGATCAGCTGCTCCGGTGCGCTTTGCTTGTTGAGATAGCCCGCGGCCCCGGCCTTCAGTGCGCGCATGGCGAACTGCTCCTCCGGGAACATGCTGAGGATGAGCACGGAGAGGTCGGGGTGGTCGAGCTTGGCGCGCTTGAGCACGTCGAGCACGTTCTGGCCCGGCATGTCCAGGTCGAGCACCAGCACGTCCCAGTGCTCCTCGCGGAGCAACTGCGCCACGCGCGCGCCGTTCTCCGCCTCGCCGATCGCTTCGACCTCGGCCATCTCGCCGAGCAGGCGCCGCAAGCCGAAACGAAGGATCGCGTGGTCGTCGGCGATCAGCAGCCTGAGCCGGCTCATGCTCCCTCGGGCTAGGCTGGCGGCAAGGACAAGCGCACCGTCGTGCCGCGACCGGCGGGCGCAGCGATTGAAACCTCGCCGCCCACCGAGCGGGCGCGTTCACGCATGCTCAGCAGGCCGAACGAGCACGGATCGAGCAACTCGGCGTTGGCGATGCCGCGGCCGTCGTCGGACACCTCGATGACGAGCCGGCCGTCTTCCACGCGCACGAAGAGTTTGACCTTGCGGGCACCGGCATGGCGCGCCACGTTCGTCAGCGCCTCTTCGACGATCCGAAACGCCGCGGTCGACGCTGCGGCCGAAATGCCGGGCAGCCCGTCGGCTAGCACCAGACGGCAGGGCGTGAGCGTGAGCTGCTCGAACTGCCGGGCCTTCCAGCGCAGCGCTTCCAACAAGCCGAGCTGTTCGAGCGGGAAGGGCCGCAACGCCGCGATCACGGCCTGCACGGACTTCAGCGCCGAATCCACCATGTCGGTGGCGGCCCGGCGCGACCACGGCTTGTGAACGCCGTCGATCGGCCCGCTGCCGAGCGTTCCGGACAACTCGAGCTTGAGCGCCGTAAGCGTCGAGCCGAGTTCGTCGTGAACGTCGCGGGCGATGCGCAGCCTTTCCTCCTCCCGGGCCGCCTCGATGCGTGCCGAATGCTGGCTCAGCGCTTCGTTGGCCGCCTGCAGCTCTTCGGTGCGCTCGCGCACCGAACGTTCGAGATGCTCATTGGTGAAAGCCAGCTTGCCGGCCACCTCGTCCTGGGCGGCGAAGCTTCGGCGGATCAGCCCCAGCAGCAGCAGCCCGGACACCGTGGCGATGACACCGATCAGTACCGCATCGTCGTGCAGGTGCCGAAAGCCGGCGGTTTCAGCCGCCTTCCCGCGCTCGACGTCGAGAGTCTGCCGTTGCACCATGCCGTCGATCAGGTTGGTGAGCTCGCCGATGGTTGGCGCCCGATCGGCGAGGCCCGCAATTGCCGCGGGCAAGACAGTCAGCTGCTGGGCCGCCAGGGCAACCGGCTTCGGCTCGTCGGGCCTCAGCGTTCTGACCAGTTGATCCAGGCACTGAAGCTCTGCACGCCACTGCGGTCCTGACGCGCGGCCCTGCGCGCTGCCCTGAGCGTTCGCAGCCAGGGCGGGGCTCGAGCCGACAGGTGCGAAGGCATGGCCGATTGGCGCTCTCGGCCAGGGCGCGTGGCATTCGTCGCGCTGAATCTCTGCCAGCTCGGTGGCGAGTTGCGACGTCTCGACGATGGCGGCATACGCCCGGTCGATGTCGGTGGAGTGCTGTTCGACGCCCTTGACCATGCGCAAGGTCAGCATGCTCATCGTGACGAACAGGGCGCCGATGACGCCCAGCGTCAGATAGGTTGCGATCTTGAATGCCGTGGTCGCGCGCATGGCACTGCCCAATGTTGGACTGTCGATGCTGTCGCGGTGCGGCGCTCGAGGGGCCACTACACCGCAGCAACGGGCCATCGACGTTCACTCACTGCGCGGCTACGAAATACTAGCTCACCAAGCTTTCATCATGGAACAAATTAACGCCGCTTCAAGCCGCGTCCCGTGTCTCTGCACCCTTCGAATAAGGGGGTCGGTACAGATTCATACAGGCGCTGAACGCCGGTTGATTTCGTCATCGGGCGCCGATGCGCGGGAGCGCCGTTTGCTTCACGGGCCGCCCTTTACCTCGGCTGCCCGGCGACGAGGTCGCTACATCTGGCGTGCCGCCTTGCGCAGCGTCGAGGTGATCGGCTCGGCCAGGTACTGGAAGGGCGTTTGCTGTATGCCCTGGATGTACACCTCGGCCGGCATGCCTGCCTGCAGCTTGAGGTCGGCGACCGCACCGACCGATTCGGCATCGGCGGCAATGGTCACGCTGTAGTAGGGCGCGCCATCGGTCTTGTCGGTGAGCCGGTCGGCCGAAACGTAGGTCACCCGGCCCGTCACCATGGGCATGTTGCGGTGCTTGAAGGCGGTGAACTTGATGCGCGCTGGCTGACCGTGCTCGACGTTGTTCAACTCCTGCGGCGAGATCCGCGCCTCGATCACGAGTTGAGTGTCGATCGGCACGATCTCGGCGATCGACTCGCCCGGTCTGACCACCGCGCCGGGCGAGGAGAACTTGAGGTCGATCACGTCGCCGCTGGCTGGCGCCGTGACCACCTGACGGGTGGCGGCGTCCTCGGTCTTGCGCAGTTCCTGCTCGAGTTCGCCGAGCCGCGCCGACACCGTCTGCAACTGGTCGCTCGCTGCCTGCGTGTACTGGTTGCGTGCCGACTGCATCTTGAGGTCGCTGTCGACCAGCCGTTGCTGAGCCCGGGCTAGCTCCGAGCGTCGCTCCTCGAGCTGCGAGGCGTAATCGGCGACGGTGGCCTCCGCCTGCCCGACCCGGGTTTGCGAGATGAAGCCCTCCGCGAGCAGACCTTGGCTGCGCTCGAGATCGCGCTGCTGGAGGGCGAGCGAAGTCTGCGCCTTCCCGATCTGCGCGTGCAAGGCACCGATCTCCGACTGCACCCGCAGCCGCTGCGTGACCAGCAGAGCCCTTTCGCTCAGCAGCGAATGGCGCCGTGCGTCGAACAGCGTCTGTTCCTTCTCGACGACCCGGGCGACGCGGACGTCCTCTGTCGCCGCAGCAAGCAGCTCGTCGCCGAAATCCGGCGTCCGCGCGAAGGTTTGCTCCGCCACCAGCCGGGCGAAGGTGGCCTGCTCGACGTGCAGGCGCAGGCGCAGGCGGTTGCGGTCGGCGTCGACGCCCACATCGCCCAGCACCAGCACCGGGTCGCCGGCCTTGACGCGCTGCCCGTCGCGCACCAGCACCGAGCGGACGATGCCGCCCTCCAGGTGCTGCACCGGTCGCCGGTTGAGGTCGACCTTCACGAACGCGGGCGCCACCACCGCCATCGACAGCGGGGCCAGCGCAAGCCAGGCGCCGATCGGCAGCACGGCGCCGCAGACGATGGCCAGGCCGGCGCGGCGCAGTCTGCGCGCGTGCTCGCTGTTGCTGCGAGGGCGAAAGGGGACGGGCAAGCTGTGGATGGCGGCGGTCATGGAGAGTCTTCCCGTTGTCGATAGATCAGGCGGCCTGTTCGGCCACGGCAACCTGCGCTTCGCGCTGCATCGTCTTCATCACCTCGCCGGCCGGTCCGAACCGCTTCACGCGGCCGGCCTCGAGCACGAGGATCTTGTCGACATGCGCGATCAGCGACGGCCGGTGCGTCACGACCACCGAGGTCACACCCTCGCGGCGCAGCGCGCCGAGGGCGTGCGCCAGCGCGATTTCGCCGGCGCCGTCGAGGTTGGAGTTCGGCTCATCCAGCACAACCAGCCGCGGGTTGCCGTACAGCGCACGGGCCAGCGCGATGCGTTGGCGCTGGCCGGGCGAAAGGCGCAGGCCCTGCTCGCCCACTTGCGTTTCGTAGGCCTGCGGCAGCGTCAGGATCATGTCGTGCACGTTGGCGCGCCGCGCTGCCGCGATCACGGCCTCGGAGTCGATCTCGCCCAGCCGCGCAATGTTGTCGGCCACCGTGCCGTCGAACAGCTCGACGTCCTGCGGCACATAGCCGATCAGCGGGCCCAGGTCTTCTCGCGGCCAGGTGGCTACGTCGGCACCGTCGAGCCGCACACTGCCGCTGGTCGGGCGCCACACGCCGGTGATCAAGCGGGCCAGCGTCGATTTGCCGGCCGCGCTCGGGCCGACCACGGCGACCGCTTCGCCGGCTTCCAAACTCACCGCGACGTTGAACAGCACCACCTGGTCCGTGCCGGCGACGCGATAGGAGGCCATGTCGACGACCAGCCGGCCCTCGGGGCAGGGCAGCGTGACGTGCGGCGCCTCGGGCTCGAACTGCTTCGAGAGCTCCGCCAGGCGCCGGTAGGCGGCCCTGCCTTCGGTCAGCGTGCGCCAGGTCGACACGAGCTGCTCGATCGGTTGCACGGCGCGGCTAAGCAGGATGGTCGTGGCGATCATCACGCCGGGCGAGGCGCGTCCGGTCAGGACCAGCCAGGCGCCCAAGCCGAGCATGAGGATCTGGATCGCCTGGCGCATGAAGCGCGTCCCGGCGGCAAAGGCCACCGTGCTGCGGCCAGCGGCGGTCTGCAGGGCGGCCAGCCGGTCCTGCGCGTGTTGCCAGCGAGCGAGGAGCCGCTGCGTCATGCCGAGTGCTTGCAGCACCTCGGCATTGCGCAGGGAGCTGTCGAGGTACTGCGAGGCGCGCCGGCTGTCCTTTTGCAGCGCCTCGAGCGGACCGCGGCTGAGCAGGTCGTTGAGCCAGGCCAGCATCAGCATGCACACCGCCGCGACGGCCGCGCCGATGCCGAGCAGCGGGTGGAAAGCCCAGATCACCATCACGTAGAAGACGACCCACGGTGCGTCGAACAGCGCGATGAGGCCGTTGGTCATGAACACGGCGCGCAGCGCGGAAATGTCGCGCAGGCCTTCTGCCTGTGCGGCGTGCGGCCTGCGAGCCGACTGGACGACGATGGCCTGCACGACGGGCGGCGAAAGCCGTTCGTCGACCAGGCCGCCCAGCACGTTCTGCAGCCGGTTGCGGACGTAGTCGAGCACCAGCAGGATGAGGAGCGCCCCGACGGTGCCCACCAGCAACACCACGAGCGTGTCCTGGCTGTTGCTCGGAATCACTCGGTCGAACACCTGCAGCATGAAGATCGCAGGCACCAGAAACAGCAGGTTGATGACGAACGAGAACGCCGCCATGCCGGCCAGCATGGGGCGCAGTTCGCTCCACAGGGATTTCATTTCATTCCTCCTTGATCGGACATGCGGTGCGCGTCGCTTGCAACGCCGCGCACCGCTGGCCGCTTTTCGCTTGGTTCAGCCCAGAATGAAATCGCCGCCGGTGAGGGAGACCGTCTCGTGGTCGGCAAGCCCGACCAGCAGGATCGAATCCTCCGTTCCCAGCATCGTGATCAAGGTGTCGGCACCGGCGTCGGTGATGGACACCCGGCTCGCGAAGCTCTCGATGGTGATATCCGACGCGCCTGTGTAGGCCGAAAAGTCGATCAGGTCTTGCGTGGCCGCGTCTCCCCCTTCGGCGTCGAAGCCGATCACCCGGTCGTCGCCGAAACCCGGTGCCCTGAACACGAGGACGTCGTTGCCGAGGCTGACATTGAGCGTGTCGTTGCCGCCGGCGCCCTCGAGCCGGTCGTCGCCGCCGGCCCCGCTGATTGCGTTGTTGCTCGAGTTGCCGGTGATCACGTTGTTCAGCTCGTTGCCGGTCCCGTTGGTGGCATTGCCGATCATCGTGAGGTTCTCGATGTTGGCGCCGAGCGTGCGGGTGACGGTGCTGCGCACGGTGTCGATGCCGCCGCCTTCGGCCGTCGTCTCGGTGGTCACGTCGCCGGCCGTGTTGACGAAGTAGGTGTCGTCACCGAGCCCGCCGATCATGGTGTCGATGCCGTTGCGTCCGTCCAGCACGTTGTTGCCGCTGTTGCCGGTGATGATGTTGTCGACAGAGTTGCCGGTGCCGTTGATGTCGGCGGTGCCGGTCAGGGTGAGATTGGGCCCTTCGCCAGTGGCCAGGGTGTAGCTCGTGTCGCTGAAGACCGTGCTTCCGTCCGGAGGTGGGGGCGGTGGCGGCGGTGGCGGCGGCGGAGGCGGGGGCGGGGGCGGGACCCCGGCGCCGCCATTGACGATGAAGTCGGCGATGCTCACATTGGCCGGGGCGATGCCGGCCAGCGTGATCGTGCCGCCGTCGGCGACGGTGACGACGGTATCGAGGCCGTTGGCGGCCAGCGCGAAGCTCACGTTGCCCTCGAAGGTGTCCGGGGTGATGGCGGCGAAGCTGCGCAGATCGATCAAGTCCTGCAGGGCGGCCGTATCGCCTTCGGCGTCGAAGCCTATGACGCGGTCGGCACCGAAGCCGGCTGCCACGACGATCGTGTCGTTGCCGAGGCTGACATTGAGCGTGTCGTTGCCGCCGGCGCCCTCGAGCCGGTCGTCGCCGCCGGCCCCGTTGATGGTGTTGTTGCTCGAGTTGCCGATGATCACGTTGTTCAGCTCGTTGCCGGTCCCGTTGGTGGCATTGCCGATCATCGTGAGGTTCTCGATGTTGGCGCCGAGCGTGCGGGTGACGGTGCTGCGCACGGTGTCGATGCCGCCGCCTTCGGC
>NZ_JACDCW010000009.1:0-414 GCF_013817345.1 Methylibium sp. | reverse complement strand
CGTTGCGTCCGTCCAGCACGTTGTTGCCGCTGTTGCCGGTGATGATGTTGTCGACAGAGTTGCCGGTGCCGTTGATGTCGGCGGTGCCGGTCAGGGTGAGATTGGGCCCTTCGCCAGTGGCCAGGGTATAGCTCGCGTCGCTGAAGACCGTGCTTCCGTCCGGAGGTGGGGGCGGCGGCGGTGGCGGCGGCGGTGGTGGGTCGATGACGCCGGCATTGACGATGAAGTCGGTGATGCTCACGTTCGCCTGGGCGATGCCGGCCAGCGTAACGGTGCTGCCGCCGGCGATCGCGACGAGGGTGTCCGCGCTGCCGGTGCCGGTGGGCGAGAAGGTCACGCTGGTCGCGAAGTTGGTCGTGGTGATGTCGGCGAAGCCGCGCAGGTCGATGAGGTCCTGCAAGTCCGTGCCGCCTT
>NZ_JACDCW010000101.1 GCF_013817345.1 Methylibium sp. | reverse complement strand
ATGCAGGTGGCGCGCAACTTCTACCTGCCCACCGCGAAGACGCTGACCCGCAAGATCTACGAGATCCTGCTCGCGCTCAAGATCGAGAGCCAGCTGAGCAAGGACGAGATCCTCGAGGTCTACATGAACCAGATCTACCTCGGCCAGCGCGCTTACGGCTTCGCCGCCGCGGCCGACATCTACTTCGGCAAGTCGCTCCTGGACATCACGGTGGCCGAGGCGGCCATGCTGGCAGGCTTGCCCAAGGCGCCTTCGGCCTACAACCCGGTGGTCAACCCGACTCGCGCCCGCCAGCGCCAGCAGCACATCATCGAGCGCATGTTCGTGAACGGCTACATCACCGAGGAACAAGCAGACGCCGCACAGGAGGAAGAACTCGTCTACCGCCAGCGCATCGTCGTGCCACTGCATGCCGACTACGTGGCCGAGGCGGCGCGCCAGCTGATCTACAGCCAGTACGGCGAATACGCGTACACGCGCGGCCTGAACGTCTACACGAGCGTGCGTTCGGTCGATCAGGAGGCCGCCTACCGCGCCGTGCGCCGCGGTATCACCAACTTCGAGCGCCGGCAGTTCTACCGGGGCCCCGAGGACGTCATCGACCTCTCGGGCGATGCGAGCACGAGGGGCGCGCGCATCGCCGAAGCGCTGGTCAATCACCCCGACAACGACGAGATCAAGGCCGCCGTGGTGCTCGAGGCCAGCCCAAAGGAGGTGGTGGCCGTGCTGCAGAACGGCGAGACCCTCACCATCACCGGCACCGGCCTGCGCCCGGCCGCGTCCGGCCTCTCGCCGAAGGCCAACCCCAAGATCAAGATCAACCCCGGCGCGGTGATCCGGGTCATCCAGGGCGACAAGGACGAGTGGTCGATCACCCAGTTGCCCGAGGTCGAGGCAGCGCTGATCGCCCTGGACCCGCGCACTGGCGTCATTCGCAGCATGGTTGGCGGCTTCGACCATGCCAAGAGCAAGTTCAACCATGCGACCCAGGCCTGGCGCCAGCCGGGCTCGAGCTTCAAGCCCTTCATCTATTCGGCCGCACTCGAAAAAGGCTTCACGCCGGCCACCGTGATCAACGATGCCCCACTGTTCTACGACGCGGTCACCACCGGCAGCCAGCCCTGGGAGCCGAAGAACTACGACGGCGAGTTCGACGGCCCGATGTCGATGCGCCGCGCGCTGGCAAAGTCGAAGAACATGGTCTCGATTCGCATCCTGGAGGCCATCGGCACCGACTACGCGCAAAGCTGGATCAGCCGTTTCGGCTTTGACGCCGACAAGCACCTGCCCTACCTGCCGCTGGCATTGGGCACAGGCTCGGTCACGCCCCTGCAGATGGCCACCGGGTATGCGGTCTTCGCCAACGGCGGCTACCGCGTCAACCCGGTCCTGGTGACGCGGGTGACCGACAACCGCGGCCGCATCGTCGCTCAGACCGACGTGTCGGTGCCCGATGTGTCGGTGCCTGCCATTAACCCGCGCAACGCTTTCCTGACGAGCAGCCTGCTGCAGGAAGTTACCCGCACCGGCACTGCGGCGCGTGCGCAGGCGGTGCTCAAGCGCCCGGACCTGTACGGCAAGACGGGAACCACCAACGACTCTCTCGATGCCTGGTTTGCCGGGTACACCAAAAGCCTGGTGACGGTGGTGTGGATCGGCTACGACCAGCCCAAGAAGCTCGGCGACCGGGAAACCGGCGGCGGCCTGGCATTGCCGGTGTGGATCGACTACATGAGCACCGCCCTGAAGGATGTGCCGGTCAACGAGGTCAAGCCGCCGCCGGGCGTTCTCAATGTCGCGGGCGAGTGGTACTACGAGGAGTACGGGCCGGACAACGGTGTCACGAGTCTGGGCCTCGAAGACCCGATCGCCCCACCGGCGCCGAGCGAAGAAGAGCGCCGGAGCATCCTCGACCTGTTCAAGAACTAAGGCGGGTCAGCGAGCCCTTGCGCAAAGCGGACGCGTCAACGGCTTTCAGGCCGCGCTCAAGTCGCCGGTGCGTCGAACGTCAATTGTTTTGCCGCCTGCTCGCTCGCGCACTCGGACAGGGTCCTCCAGAACTCGGCCCCGCTTTTCGTGTCGCGCCAGCGACCGTCGGCGTGGCGGTAATGAAAGCCGCCCCGGCGCGCCGCCAACCAGATTTCCTGCAAGGGCGGCTGCGTGTTGACGACGATCTTGCTGCCTCCGGGAAAACTCAATTCGAGCAAACCGCCGGTGCGGTCGGCGTCGATGTCCACCACGTCGTCCTGCAGCCAACGGTCGACCTGGCGCTCGATGCCGGCCAGCAGCTCCGAAGTGAGCGCCCGGTACTGCGCGTCGCTCAGCGACGCCGAAACTGAATCAGCAGAGGCAGGGCTCATTCGTAGAATCCATTCATGTTTAAACGCTTGAAGATTCTAGGCAGCCGCTGCACCGCACTCGCAGTGTGTGCATTGGCGCTCGCCGCCTGCGGGCAGAAGGGTTCCCTCTTTCTGGCACCGCCCGCAGGTAGCGCCTCGGCGCCGCAAGCCGCCACGCCGCCGGCAGCGCCGGCCTCGCAGTGAGCCTGCCCGGCGCGCCGTTCGTCGCTTACGGCGGCGACGAACTCTTCATCGACGGCTGCGCAGCAAGCGAACTCGGCGAGCGCTTCGGCACGCCGCTCTACGTCTATTCGCGGCGCGCAATGCTCGCCGCGCTCGAGCCTTACCAGCGAGCGCTGCAAGGCCGCCAGCATCTGATCTGCTATGCAATGAAGGCTAACTCCAGCCTGGCCGTGCTGCAGACCTTCGCCGCAGCCGGATGCGGCTTCGACATCGTCTCGGGCGGCGAACTCCAGCGTGTGCTGGCCGCCGGTGGCGACCCGGGCAAGGTAGTGTTTTCGGGTCTCGGCAAGACACGCGCCGAAATGAAGCTCGCGCTCGAAGTCGGCGTGCGCTGCTTCAACGTGGAGAGCGAGGCCGAACTGGATCAGCTCTCGGCGGTGGCCGCATCGCTGGGCCATCGGGCGCCCGTCAGCCTGCGCGTCAACCCCGACGTCGATGCGCGCACCCATCCGTACATCTCGACGGGCCTCAAGGACAACAAGTTCGGCATCGCGCATGAGCGCGCCGTCGAAACCTACCGGCGCGCCGCCCGTCTGCCTGGCCTCGAGGTCGTCGGCATCGATTGCCACATCGGCTCGCAGATCACCGAGATCGGCCCTTATCTCGACGCGCTCGATCGCCTGCTCGATCTGGTGGAAGCGGTGGAGGCCGAGGGCGTGAGCATTCGGCACCTCGACCTCGGCGGCGGACTGGGCATCCGGTACACCGACGAAACGCCGCCGGCCGCGGACGCGCTGATCGCCGCGCTGCTGGAGCGAATCGACGCGCGCGGCCACAGCCATCGCGCGCTGGTGTTCGAGCCGGGTCGCTCACTGGTCGGCAATGCCGGCGTGCTGCTCGGCGAGGTGCTCTATCTCAAACCTGGGACAGCGGCAGAAGAGAACAGCACGGGGCCAGGCAAGAACTTCTGCATCGTCGATGTCGCGATGAACGACTTGATGCGCCCTGCCATGTACGGTGCCACGATGGCCATCGTGGCCTGCCAGTCGCGCAACGAGCCGCAGACTGTCTATGACGTGGTCGGCCCGGTGTGCGAATCGGGCGACTGGCTGGGTCGCGACCGCGCACTCGCGGTGCGGCCGGGCGACCGGATCGCGGTGCTGAGTGCCGGTGCCTATGGCATGAGCATGGCCAGCAACTACAACAGCCGGCCGCGCGCGGCGGAAGTCATGGTCGATGGCGAACACGCCGCGTTGATCCGCGAGCGTGAGACGCCGGCCGAACTGTTTCGCGGCGAGCACCTGTTGCCGAGGTGAGGCGCGCTGCGCGGAGAGGTCTGTGCCCCACACACCCTCACCCCAACTCTCTCCCGCAAGCGGGAGAGGGAGTGCTTTTGCTCCCTCTCCCCCGTACTCGGGGGAGAGGGCTGGGGTGAGGGGGATGGGCCGTGCACGGAACCCGTATCGCGTCTAGATTCGTCCTTCGCTCACCGCATGGCAGGCCACATCGACGACGCCGATGCTCTGCAACTCCGGCCGCTCAATGCGGCAGCGCTCCAGCGCATGCGGGCAACGCGGATGAAACGCACAGCCGCTCGGCGGCTGCAGTGCATTGCCGGGCTCGCCGAGCACCGGCGCTTGCGTGCGGCCGCGCCTGCCGATGTCCGGAATTGCGTCGAGCAGCAGGCGGGTGTAGGGATGGCGCGGCGTGTCGAACAAGGCGCGCCGTGAAGCCAGCTCGACGATGCGACCGAGGTACATGACGCCGACCCGGTCGGCGACATGCCGCACAACCGCCAGGTTGTGCGAGATGAAGAGATAGGTCATGCCACGCTCGCGCTGCAGATCCTTCATCAGGTTGAGCACTTGGGCCTGCACCGACACGTCGAGCGCCGAGGTCGGCTCGTCGCAGACCAGGAACTCCGGCTCGCTGGCCAGCGCGCGGGCGATCGAGATGCGCTGGCGTTGGCCGCCCGAGAACTGGTGCGGATAGCGGGCCGCATCGGTGGCGCTCATCCCCACGTCAGCGAGCAGCCCGGCCACCCGCTCGCGCCGCAAGGCCGGCGAGGCAAGCAGCCGGTGCTCGATCAACGGTTCGGCCACGATGTCGTGAACGCTCCAGCGTGGATTCAGGCTGGCATACGGGTCCTGAAAAATCATCTGCAAGCGCCTTCGAAGCGCTCCTCCGCCGCGGCGGGCCGCCAGCGCAGGCGTGGCCGGTGCACCGTCGAAATGAACGCTGCCGGCGCTCGGCGCGTGCAGCCCTACCAGCAGGCGAGCGAGGGTGCTCTTGCCGCAGCCGGACTCGCCCACCAGTGCCAGGGTGTCGCCGCGTTCGATGGCGAAGCTGACGCCGTCAACCGCCCGCAGAACCTGTCGTGAGCGGCCTTCGAGCACGCGCTCGAGCCAGGGCGCCGACACGTCGAAGGACTTGACCAGCCCCCGGGCCTCGACCAGCGGCGGTGTCATCCGTGCGCCTCCTGCGAAGAATCGACGACGAGCCAGCAGGCCGCGCGCGTCGCGCCCGCCGGCATCAGCTCCGGCCGCTCGACGCGACAGCGCTCGAAAGCCTGGGGGCAGCGCGGGTGGAAGGGGCACCCGCCCGGATGCGCACCGGGCCGCGGCATCGCGCCATCGATCTGCGCAAGCCGCTCACGCTCATCGGCCAGCGAAGGGATCGACGCCATCAAGCCGGCGCTGTAGGGGTGCGCCGGCGTCTCGATCACCGCACGCACCGGCCCGATCTCGACGATGCGCCCGGCATACATCACCGCGACCCGGTCGCAGGCCTCGGCGATGACGCCCATGTCGTGGGTGATCAGCAGCACCGCAGTACCGTGATCACGGGAGAGCCGCCGGAGCAGGCCGATGATCTGCGCCTGGATCGACACGTCGAGCGCAGTCGTGGGCTCGTCCGCAATGAGAAGTTGCGGCTCTGCTGCCAGGGCCAAGGCGATGACGACGCGCTGTCGCATGCCGCCCGAAAACTGATGCGGGTAGTGATCGATGCGCAGCTCGGCGGCCGTGATGCCGGTTTCGCGCAGCAGCTGGACGGCACGTTCGCGCGCCGCCCGCTCGCCGAGAGGCAAATGGGTGCGGATGGTTTCGATGAGCTGCCGGCCCACCGTGTAAAGCGGGTCGAGCGCCGTCAGCGGGTCTTGAAATACGGCACCGATGCGCCGGCCGCGGATGCGGCGCAGCTCGGCTGGCGGCAGCTGGTCGATGCGCGCGCCGCCGAGCCGCACCTCACCGGCGGCCATGCGCGCCGGCGGCTCGAGCAGGCCGATGATCGCCGCGCCGGTGAGAGACTTGCCGGCACCGGATTCGCCGACCAGGCCAAGGGTTTCGCCGGCGGCCAGCTCGAAGCTCACGCCGTCGAGCGCACGCAGCGCGCCGCGCCGACCGGTGAAGTCGACGCACAGGTCGCGAACCTCCAGCAGCGGTACTTCCACGTTCAAGGGTCGACTCCAGCGGCCCGCACGCTCAGCGCAGCCGCGGGTTGAGCGCGTCGCGCAGCCAGTCGCCGAGCAGGTTCACGCTGAGCGCGATGAGCACCAGCATGGCGCCGGGAAAGATCGTGATCCACCATTCGCCGCTGAAGAGAAAGTCGTTGCCGACGCGGATCAGGGTGCCCAGCGACGGCGAGGTCGGCGGCACGCCGACGCCCAGAAAACTCAGCGTCGCCTCGGTCAGGATGGCCGAGGCGACCTGGATCGTGGCGAGCACCAGCACCGGACCCAGCACATTGGGCAGCACATGGCGGCGCATGATGCGCGCCGGCGCCACGCCGATCACGCGCGCGGCCTGCACGTACTCCTTCCGACGCTCCACCAGGGTGGCGCCGCGCACGGTGCGCGCGTACTGCACCCAGCCGGTCAGCGAAATGGCGAGGATCAGCACGCCGAAGGCGAGCAGGCCCTGCGCATTGGGGAAAACCGCGCGGCCGACGCCGTCGATCAGCAGCGCGACCAGGATCGCCGGAAAGGACAGCATCACATCGCACACCCGCATGATGAAGGCATCGACCCAGCCGCCGACAAATCCCGCCACCAAGCCGAGTGTCACGCCGACGAGCATCGACAGCAGCACCGAAGCCAAGCCCACCAACAGCGAAATGCGCGCGCCGTGGATCACCGCCGAGAGGATGTCGCGGCCCTGGTCGTCGGTACCCAGGAAATGCTCGACCCGCCCGCCCTCCAGCCAGGCCGGCGGCAGCCGCGAGTTCGCCAGATTCAGCGTCGCCAGATCGAAAGGATCGTGCGGCGCCACCCAGCCGGCGAACAGCGCGCAGAACAGGCAGACCGCTGCGACCGCCGCCGCCCCTACCGCCACCGGCGAGGTGCGAAAGCTGTGCCACAGATCGCTGTCGAAGGCGCGCTGCCATCGGCTCATGGGTGCGGTCGTCAATTCCACGGAGAAGCTCAGTGCACAGCCGCGGCGGTCTCGATGCGCAGCCGTGGATCAACAGCGAAATACAGCAGGTCGACGCACAGGTTGATGATCACGAAGACCAGCGCGATCAGGCACAGGTAGGCGGCCATCACGGGAATGTCGGCGAAGGCGATCGCTTGAATGAACAGCAGCCCCATGCCGGGCCAGTGGAACACCGTCTCGGTGATGATCGAAAAAGCGATGAGCGAGCCCAGTTGCAGGCCGGTGATGGTGATCACCGGCACCAGCGTGTTCTTGAGCGCATGGCCGAAATGCACCGAACGGCTGCTCAGGCCTCGAGCGTGCGCGAAACGGATGAAGTCGGCGCGCAAGACTTCCAGCATCTCGGCGCGCACCAGCCGCACGATCAACGCCAGTTGAAACACCGCCAGAGTCACGGCCGGGAGCAACAGGTGCCGCCAGCCGGAAAGCGTGAAGAACCCAGTGCTCCAGCCGCCGACATTCAGGACCTCGCCCCGGCCGAAGCTTGGTAGCCACGGCAGCCAGACCGAGAACACCAGGATCAGGAGGATGCCGATGAGAAAGGTGGGCAGCGAAACGCCGAGCAGCGAGCCCGCCATGATCAGCTGCGACAAGACGCCGCCGCGCTCAAGCGCAGCTGCGATGCCGAGCGGCAGACCCACGCCGAGCGCCAGCACGGCGGCAGCGAGCGAAAGTTCGAGCGTGGCGGGCAAGCGCTCGGCAATGAGCGCCGAGACTTCGCGGCCCTGGCGCAGGCTCACACCGAACTCGCCTTGCAGCGCATTGCCGACGAAGCTGGCGAACTGCATGGCGAAGGCCCGATCCAGACCCAGGTCGGCGCGCAGTTGCACACGCTGCTGCTCGGTAGCGTCCTGCCCCAGCAGGTGCGTGACCGGATCGCCGACGTACTGAAAGAGCATGAAGGCAATGAAGCTCACCGCGAGCATCACGAGGGCGGCTTGGAGCAGGCGGCGCAGGAGAAAGGCGAGCATGAGTTCAGCGAGGAGAGCCGCAATGGTGCCGGACGGCACGTGCCTGGACAACGCACGGCTTTACAACCAACGGCTCTCGCCACGGCGAAGACAGGGAACGATTGGCCGAGCCCAAAAGAAAAGGCGCCCGATGGGCGCCTTTTCAACACAGGGAAACGCGATCAGAAGTTGTGGCCGATGCCGAAAGCAACTTGCGTGTCGCGGGTGAACGTCTCGTCGTTGTCGCCCTCGCGCTTGGTCACAACGGTGTACAGCTGAGTCCGCTTGGACAGGCTGTAACGCAGGGAGGCGCCGTACTTGTCCTGGTCGAGGTCGCCATTTGCCGTTTCGACGGTGGAGGTGGTGTACTGCGCACGGAACTGGAATGCGCCGAAGGGAACCATCACGCCGACGTTGTAGGCGTCGTGATCAGTGCCTTCCGTGAAGGCCGTGGACGAACCAAGATCGGTGGTGTTCTGATAACTTCCGAGCAAGGTTGCGACGCCGAAGTTATACGAAGCACCCACAGTAGCGACCTCGTTGTAGCTGCCGCTCTTGTCCGCGTTGAACTCGTTAGCAGGCGTAGTGTCCGGGTCGTCGGCGCGAGCCGGCTTGTTGGCGTAGGTTTCATACGACAAGGCCGCCTTTAGGGGACCGGCCGAGTAGCTCACCATCAAGCCTTGCTGACGCGCGGTGACGCCTTCACCAGCCGCCACAAGACCACGTACCTGGAACCCGCCGAAACTGGGTGAGAGATACTGAACGGCATTGTCAACACGGCTAGAAAAATTCTGGAACAAGGGTCGGTTGCTCGCCACGCTCTCGGTGATGGTCAATTCGCCTTCACTCGAAATGTCGCCCGTCAGCAAGTTCACTTCACGAGTCAGCGTTTGCTGGCGACCGAGGCGAACTTCGCCCAGGCTTTTCGAGCTCAGGCTAACGAAGGCTTGACGATCAAAGAGCTTGGAGCCGCTCTGGGCGCCGGTATCGCCATTGAAACCGGACTCGATGACGAAGTTGGCCTTCAGGCCGCCACCCAAATCTTCGCTGCCACGCAGGCCCCAACGCGAGCCGCCGATGACGTCGTGGCCGTTTAAGGAGTACCGCGAATCGCCGCGATCGGAGCCCGGATCGGTCCAGACGAGCGCGTTATCGAGACGACCGTACAGCGTGACCGAAGACTGCGCCGAAACGGCGCCGGTGAAGGCACCCAGCACGGCAAGAGCGAGGATTGACTTTTTCATTACGACCATCTCCTAAGTTGGAAAGAAGAATTCAGCAAGGCCGAGGTTTCCTCAGCCATCCCGACAAAAACCCGAACCGGGCGTTGAATCGGATTCGACCAGAGCCCTGCGTTCGTGAACAGTGCTTCGTCCAAATTGCAGGCTTTTTTGTTGCCACGATGCAACTTACTGCCCTGGCCGATTGCATTCACGGGGCCGTCATCAGGGTAAGCGCGCAGCGTCCGCCGCCTCCGCGCTATGGTCGAGACGTCGCTGGAGCCCGCTGCGGCGAACCGCCCAAACCCTGAACAACGAGTTCCAACATGCCACAACTCAGCCCTGCCGACCGGCTGATCGCCAGCCTCGACAACGCCCTGCGCACCGTGTTCGGCAGCCATTCGGCATCGCGGCCCCTACCGCAGCCGAGCGAGGCCGCCGCTCCCCTGAGCGAATCCGAACGCGCGCTTTCCGTGGCGCTGATGCGTGTCAACCACGTTGGCGAGGTGTGTGCCCAGGCCTTGTACGAAGCGCAAGCCCTCGGCACGCGCGACCCCGCGCTCAAAGCACGCTACGAGGCAGCGGCGAGCGAGGAAACCGATCATTTGGCCTGGACCGAGACGCGACTCGAACAACTCGGCGGCCGCGCTAGCTGGCTCAATCCGCTGTGGTACGCCGGTGCCTTCGGCATCGGGCTTGTGGCCGGACGCGCGGGCGATGCAAGGAGCCTGGGCTTTCTGGTCGAAACCGAGCGCCAGGTCGAGCAGCACCTGGCGGGTCATCTCGAGCGGCTGCCGCCTCGCGATGCCGAGTCCCGCGCCATCGTGGCGCAGATGCGTGATGACGAAGCGCGCCACGCCCAAGGCGCCGAAGAAGCCGGTGCGGCCACCCTGCCGGCGCCGATGCGCTGGCTGATGCGCGGCGCAGCTAAGGTGATGACGACGGTGGCGCAGCGGATCTGAGCTCGATCACCGTGGCACTGCGTGGCCCCGCTCAGAGATCGACGATTTCGACTGCGGTGGTCATCTCGGCCGTCTTGCCGAGCATGGCGCTGGCCGAGCAGTACTTCTCGTGCGAGAGCTGCACCGCGCGTTCGACCACGGCGGGCGACAAGCCCCGGCCGCTCACGATGAAGTGCATGTGGATCCGCGTGAACACCTTGGGGTCCGTCGTTGCGCGCTCCGCCGTGAGGCGGACTTCACAGTCGCGCACATCGTGGCGGCCCCGCTTGAGGATGAGCACCACGTCGTAGGCAGTGCAACCGCCGGTGCCGGCCAATACCGTTTCCATCGGCCGCGGCGCGAGGTTGCGGCCGCCACCGTCGGGCGCGCCGTCCATGGCGATCAGGTGGCCGCTGCCCGTTTCGGCGTGAAAGGCCATGCCGGCCGCGGCTTGCCAGCGAACGGTGCATTCCATCCTCGATCTCCTTGTGCTGAGGGCTGCAGATTGTGCCGTTCTGCCGCAATGGAGCCGCCACCTCGAAGCCAGAGGGCGTTGATCCGCCTCACCTCATGGGGCGGCACTAGAATCCAGACGCGTTGCGCAGGCTGAGCTTGCGCGACATCGCTTGTCTCCTCCACCCTCCAACCGGTGGATTTCAGCCCAAGGCCTCGCGGCCTTGGGCTTTTTTCTTGCCCGAGTAGACGCCGGCTCGCCGCGGTGAAATTGGGTGCGACTGGCGCCACCGTTCTTGACCGACGAGGTCATCGCACGTCGCGCCCCGACAGGCGCCTGCCTTATCATCGCGCCGCTTCGCAGGAGGAGACCCCGATGGCCCGCGCCGCGCGCCCCCCGATCCGTTCCGAAGCGTCCGTCCGCCCCGTGAACCGCACTCCTGCGGGGCCGACCGACTACCTGCAGCGCATCCTGACCGCCAAGGTCTACGACGTGGCCGTCGAGTCGGCGCTGCAGCCCGCGCCCCAACTCTCCGAGCGCCTGGCCAACCGCGTGCTGCTCAAGCGCGAAGACGAGCAGCCGGTGTTCAGCTTCAAGCTGCGTGGCGCCTACAACAAGATGGCGCACCTGAGTCCCGCGCAGCTGGAGCGCGGCGTGATCTGCGCCTCGGCCGGCAACCATGCGCAAGGGGTGGCGCTCTCCGCCCGCAAGCTGGGCTGCCGGGCGTTGATCGTGATGCCCGTGACCACCCCGCAGCTCAAGATCGACGCGGTGCGTGCGCTGGGCGGCGAGGTAGTGCTGCACGGCGACAGCTACTCCGACGCCCATGCCCACGCGCTCGAACTGGAGCAAGCTCAAGGCGCCACCTTCGTCCATCCCTTCGACGATCCCGACGTCATCGCCGGCCAGGGCACCATCGCCATGGAGATCCTGCGCCAGCACCAGGGGCCCATCGACGCGGTGTTCGTCGCCATCGGCGGCGGCGGCCTGATTTCGGGCGTGGCCTCCTACATCAAGGCGGTGCGTCCGGAGATCCAGGTCATTGGCGTGCAGACCACCGACTCCGATGCGATGGTGCGCTCCGTGCGCGCCGGCGAGCGGGTGCTGCTGCCCGACGTGGGGCTGTTCTCCGACGGCACCGCGGTAAAGCTCGTCGGCGAGGAGACCTTCCGGCTGACCCGTGAACTGGTCGACGGCTTCGAGATCGTCGACACCGACGCCGTCTGCGCCGCCATCAAGGACGTGTTCCAGGACACCCGGGCCATCCTCGAGCCGGCCGGCGCGATGGGGGTGGCGGCGATCAAGCAGTACGTTGCTCGCGAGCGCTGCGCAGGCCGCACCTTCGTGGCGATCACCTGCGGCGCCAACATGAACTTTGATCGGCTGCGCTTCGTGGCCGAGCGCGCCGAGGTGGGCGAGGAGCGCGAGGCGCTGTTCGCGGTGACCATTCCGGAAGAGCGCGGCTCCTTCAAGCGCTTTTGCGAACTGGTCGGCCCGCGCAGCGTGACCGAGTTCAACTACCGCATTTCCGACGCCGAGCGGGCGCACGTATTCGTGGGCCTGACCACTGCCGCCCATGGCGAATCGGCGCGCATCGCCGACGGCTTCGCTGCTCAGGGCTTCCCGACCGTCGACCTGACCCAGGACGAGCTCGCCAAGACGCACATCCGCCACCTCGTCGGCGGGCGCTCCGAGCTGGCGCAGGGCGAGCGGCTGTTTCGTTTCGTGTTCCCCGAGCGGCCCGGCGCGCTGATGCGCTTTCTGACGCGAATGCACCCCGACTGGAACATCAGCCTCTTTCACTACCGCAACCAGGGCGCCGACTACGGCCGCATCCTCGTCGGCCTGCAGGTGCCTCCCGGCGAAGCGCAGGCCCTCGACGCTTTCCTGGCCTCGCTCGACTACCCCTGCGTCGAGGAGACCGACAACCCCGTGTACCGGCTCTTCCTGCGCTGAGCTTGCACCGCTCGCTCCGCGCGGGCGACGTCCACCCACCCCCCGGTCCGCCGGTCGCCGCCGTGCGATCCAGCGGGCACAATCGCGCGACTTCAAAGCCCACACCCTCATGTCCGTGCAGCGTTCCCTGATCGCCCCTACCGCCCATCCCCGGCTCGAGGACGCCCTGCGCCTGAAGCTGCAGCGTCGCGGCGAAACCGCCGGCAGCCTGGGCGAGCTCGAACCGCTCGCGGTGCGCCTGGGGCTGATCCAGAACACGCTCAAGCCGCGCTTGCATCAGCCGCAGCTAATGGTGTTCGCCGGTGATCATGGTCTCGTCGTAGAAGGTCTGACGCCACCTGGCGCCTCGACCCTGTCCCTGGTCACAGACCTGCTGGCCGGCCGGCTGCCGATGGCAGTGTTTTCTTTCATCCAGGGCATGAACATCAGCGTGATCGACGCCGGCCTGGCTGATGAACTGGGCCCGCATCCGGCCCTGCTGCAGCGCAAGATCGGTTTCGGCACCCGCAATGCCCGCTTCGCCGCCGCAATGTCGGTGGATCAGGCGCATGCCGCCATCCGCGCCGGCATGGAAATGGCCGACACCATGCCCGGCAACGTGCTCGCCTGCGCCGGCATCGGCATCGGCTCGCACGAAAGCGCGGCGATGCTGATCTCGCGCATTGCCGACGCGCCGATCGCCGGTCTGCTGCAAACGCAGGACGCCTTGCCGTCGGAGCCGTTGCTTGGCGTGCTCGATGCGGTGCGGACACGGCATGACGGCGTCACCGATCCGGTCGAAGTGCTCGCCGCCTTCGGCGGTTTCGAAATTGCCATGATGGTCGGTGCCATGCTGGTGGCCGCTAGCAAGCGCCACCTGATCATGGTCGACGGCGTGCCGGCCTGCGCGGCGCTGCTGGTGGCCTCGCGCATCGCCGCGCCGGTGACCGACTATGTCGTTTTCTGCCGCAGCCACAGCCACCCGGGGCTCGACCAGGCCATGGGAATCTTCCAGGCCAGCGCCCTGCTCGAACTGGGCATGGAAAGCACCGACGGCACCGGCGCCACCCTGGCCTGGCCGCTGATCCACAGCGCGGCAGCGTTGCTGAGCGAAGTGGTCGAAGGAGAAGACGCCGGCCCGACCCTGCCGTCGTCAGCGTTGATGCCGGAGGCCGCCGAAGCACAGCGCAGCGGACCGCGCTCGCTTTGAATTTCAGGCCGGGCGACGACGCAATGTCTGCGCGCCAGCCGCCGCTTCCCCGCGCTAGCGGCGGTTGATGCGATCGTCTGCCGGATCGGTCTCGTGGGCTGACTGGCCGCTGTCAGGGGCGGGCGCAAGCGGGTCTGGCGAGGGTGGCGCCACGAATTCGGACTGCTCGGGCGGTTCGAACTGTCCCGGATATTCCGGGGGCTGCGCCGGCTCGGCGGCCGCGGGCGAAAAGGAAGGCGCCGGCGGCAGACTGCCGGTGGCCGCCGGCACCAGCGGCGGCAGCTCCAGCCGAACCGCCGCCGAGCCTTCCGACGGCCCGATCGTGGCGCCGCGGCGGGCGACCGCCTGAAGCACCAGAGTGCCGTCGACCGCCGAGCCGATCCTGAAAGGCCGCGGCGGCTTGCCGTCGACAGCAATGAGCGCGATGCCTTCACCCGCACCACGCTCGCCGGCTTGCGGTGCCATCACGCCAACCAGCTTGAAGCGGCTGGCCAGGCCCGGCTCGGTCGGCGAGGGGGCGTCGGCCGCTGCCGGCGTGGCGAACAGGCGCATGACATCGCCCCGAAGCACCATGACTGTGGACACCGGCTGGACGGAGGCGGGCAGCGGCGGAGCCGCGACGCCGACACGCAGGCCCCAATAGGCCAAACATGCCGCAACAGCGGCCCACAAGAAGAACGCAGCGATACGGGCTGACATGGCACGCGATTATGATGGACAGGCCCTCACACACGACGGTTGCCGAGCGCCGTCCGAGCTCTCAAATGACGCCTGTTCACTCTTTCCCGCGCCGTTGCGTGCGCGGCTTCACGCTGATCGAGTTGATGGTCGTGCTGGTCATCATCGGCGTGCTGGCCGCGCTGATCGTGCCCAACGTGCTGGACCGCGCCGACGACGCGCGCGTCACCGCTGCGCGCACCGATGTCAATAATCTGATGCAGTCGCTCAAGCTGTACCGCCTGGACAACCAGCGCTATCCCACCGCCGAACAGGGGCTGCAAGCGCTGGTCTCCAAACCTGGCGCCACGCCGGTGCCGCCGAACTGGAAGCCCTATCTCGAAAAGCTGCCGAACGATCCCTGGGGCCGGCCTTATCAGTATGTGAACCCGGGCGTGAAGGGCCAGGTCGACGTGTTCAGCTTCGGCTTCGACGGACAGTCCGGCGGCGAAGACCGCGACGCCGACATCGGCTCCTGGCAGTGAACAGCCGGCGCGCAGCGCCCGAAAGCCCTCCGTGACACGGCTGCCTCGCGCGGCGCGCGGCTTCACGATCGTGGAACTGCTGATCGTGGTGGCGGTGATTGCCATCGCCTCCTCCGTCGCCGTGCTGGCGTTGCGCGATCCCTCGGCCACGCGCCTCGAGCGCGAGGCGGCGCGGCTCGCGGCCTTGCTCGAGTCGGCC
>NZ_JACDCW010000100.1 GCF_013817345.1 Methylibium sp. | reverse complement strand
CATGATGGTGCTTTATTCCGGCACGACCGACCCTTACTCGCACCGCTGCCGCTTCGTGCTGTTCGAAAAAGGCATGGATTTCGAGATCCGCGACGTCGACCTGTTCGCCAAGCCCGAAGACATCGCGCTGATGAATCCGTACAACGAGGTGCCGATCCTCGTCGAGCGCGATCTCATCCTGTACGAGTCTCACATCATCAACGAGTACATCGACGAGCGTTTCCCGCATCCGCAGCTGATGCCGGGCGACCCGGTGGCGCGTGCGCGGGTGCGCCTGTTCCTTTTCAATTTCGAGAAGGAGCTCTTCGCGCACGTCAACCTGCTCGAAAGCCGCGGCGTCAAGGCCACCGACAAGCAGCTCGAGAAGGCGCGCTCGCAGATCCGCGACCGGCTGACCCAGCTCGCGCCGATCTTCCTGAAGAACAAGTACATGCTCGGCGACGACTTCTCGATGCTCGACGTGGCCATCGCGCCCTTGCTGTGGCGGCTCGACTATTACGGCATCGACCTGTCGAAGAACGCGCTGCCGCTCCTGAAGTACGCCGAGCGCATTTTCTCGCGGCCCGCCTACATCGAGGCGCTGACGCCGTCCGAGAAGGTGATGCGCAAGTAAGCGGCAAGGTCGAGGCATGACGATCCCGGTGACCCCCGGCGGACAGGGCAGCTCGACGCGGCCCTACCTGATCCGTGCGCTGCACGACTGGTGCACGGATAACGGGTTCACGCCGTATCTGGCGGTGCATGTCGACGGCTCGGTTCAAGTGCCGCTCGAGTACGTCAAGAACAACGAGATCGTGCTCAACGCCAGTTTCGAAGCCACCAGTGGATTGCAGCTGGGCAACGAGTTCATCAGCTTCAAAGCACGCTTTGGCGGCACGGCGCGAGAGATTAACGTGCCCATCGATCACGTGATTGCGATTTACGCGCGCGAGAACGGCCAGGGCATGGCGTTTCCCGCGCCGGCGCAAGGCGTCGATTCGCCCGTCGAAGGCATGGAAGCGGTGGTGCGGGGTCTGCGCCTGGCGCCATCGAGCGGTCCCGCGGTGGAGGAGGGCTCTGCCGCGGCCGGTGGCGAAGCACAGAGCCGCGAACAGGACGACCCTCCGCGCAACGAGCCCCCGCCGGGCGGCGCGCGTCCGGCACTCAAGCGCATCAAGTGAGCCGGTCGGCGTTGTCGCACCGCCAGTCATTCGGGACTTCTAGAATTGCAGCCCGCGCCGGCTTAGCTCAGTAGGTAGAGCACCCGCCTTGTAAGCGGAAGGTCCCCAGTTCGAAACCGGGAGCCGGCACCACAAGTTTGTCCTGATTCGTGGCTTCTCTACTGCAGCTGAATTCTGGGAAACTTCAAGCGCGTCAATGACTTAGCGCGCTTCCGCGCACCCGTCCCCAAACCGGGCTGCGCTTCAAAGCCCCCACAGTCTACTGTGTCAGACACGGCCAAACCGGGCCAAACCGGGCCAATAGGGGCTCCTTCGCCACCAAACCGGCACCAAATCCGCGACAAGGGACGGTCGAAATAAACCGTCTTAGCTATCTGTTTCTGGAACCTCCAGGAGCTGAGATGGACTTGATGACGATGGCCGACGTTTGCGTGGAAATGCAGGTGAGCCGAAAAACCGTGTACCGCATGATTGCTGCGGGGCTGCTGCCCGAACCAAGGCGGGTGGGCAACTTCCGACAGTTCTACTTTCATCGGAAGGAGTTCGAAGCTCGCTGCAAGAAGGCGCTCCGCTGAGCCTTGGCGGCGTTCACGCGGCGGAGAGGCTTGTCCACGGCGGCGACCGTCGCACGCGACGAACGGCCGGCGCGGTGGGCAAGTCGTGGCCGACATCTAAAGCGCCATCGCCGGCTCGCGATTGCGTTCGAGGTCGAGCGCCGCGTGCTTGATGTCCAGGCGCGACATGGCTCCCGGCAGCAGTTCCCGGTCGTCGGTGTAAAGCGTGACGGTGCTGCGGGCGCGGCTAATGGCCACGTAGTACAGCGATTGGTTGGCCGTCGCGCTGGAAACGTCCGCGTCCACCATGACACGTTCGCATGTCTGGCCCTGGGCGGCGTGGACTGTGGTGCAGTAGCCGTGGTCAGCACGTAGGGCTTGGTCAATGTTCAGTGTCATCACCGCGCCTTCGTCGGCACGCACGGTCATCAGCCGGGCAATTGCGTCGATGGTTTCGACCATGCCGGTCTGTCCGTTCACGACGCCTACGCCGTAGTCGTTGGCGGTGAAGCGCAACCGGTCGCCAGCCGCGAACTCGCGCTCCTCTTCGGTGTGCACGGCCACATGCGGCATCGCTATGGGGCGCCACTCCACCTCGTTGCCGTCGCACCGACGCAGTGTGATGCAGCCGGGAAGTGTGGAGACAACTCTTGCGGTGTCTCCGCGTCGCATGCCGATGCTGTCGTAGTGCCGAAGGGCCTCGACAACGTCCCCGCGCGAATAGCTGAGTGAGCTTTGAATCTGGGCGCGGGTCAAGTCGCGTTTTTCCAGGACCTTGACCACGACGCCAGTCCCAGCACGCCCCAGCCGCTGCCGAACGAGTTCGTTGATGCGGCATCGAGCACGGTTCGTCCCAGCAACGAGCAGCGTCTGCTGGCGGTCGACCGGTGGCATCGTCGCGTAGTCGTCCGCAATTCGCTCATAGCGCTGCGTGGCATGAGGCAGTTCGTGCACGGTGGCAGCGAGCTTCGCCACCGACGCGGCGATGCGGCCTTCGGCCGCGTCCAGCACCGCATCGCGCAGGTTGTCATCCGTGTGCCGCAGGATTTCGTCCATCCTTTCGGTCTGCATACCGTTCCTCTGCAGTTGGCGAAACGGGGCGCCGGCTTCGACGGCCTTGAGCTGCGCGGTATCGCCCACGAGCACCGCACGCGCACCGGCCTTCTCGACTGCTGCGAGCACGCCGTGCATGTCGCGCAGACTGACCATGCCGGCCTCATCGACCACGACCAGGTCGTTCTTTTTAAAAGGGCGCCCCCTACCGGTCAGGAAGCCCGCGATGGTCATCGAGGTGATGCCGGCGGCCTCCAGCTCACGTGCCGCTGCCGCAGACGGTGCCAGTCCGACCGCGCGAAACGTCGTGCCAAGATTGTTCCGCACCGTGCGCAGCATCGTGGTCTTGCCAGTGCCTGCCAAACCCTGCACACCGACGATGCGGTCCTGAGTCGTCAGCACAAGCTCGACCGCGCGACGTTGACCCGCCGTCAAGCCTTCGCCCAGTTTTACGGCTTGCGCAGCTTTCGCGACGGTGGCCGAGAACAGCTTGGCCTGCACCGGCTCCCGGTTGACGATGGCCGCTTCCAGTGCATCACGGCCGCGCTTCTCGACATCGAGAACCTCGCGCTCCAGCGCCTGCGCCGCAGCCGTCGTCAGTCGGCGTCCATCGCCAGAGACCAACAATTCTCCGCAGCCAATGCGCCGGTCAATTTCGCGCTGGACCTCGACCAGCACCACCAAGCCGGTGCCGTGGCCCAGCGCGATGTGGGCGATGTTGGCGCGTGTCACGATGGCGCTGCGCTCCATCAAGTGCGACACCGCGAAGCCGACAGCCTCGGCTGCCGCCACTTGACGGTCAGCCTCACTTTGCGCCGCAGCAGCTAACGGTGTCCAGCTGATGCCCAGCTCGGCGGCCTTGGCTTGCCATGCCTCGCGCAGCGCCGCACGGTCCACCGACCGGTCCTTGCTGCGTCGCGTACTTAGCCCCGCGATTTCTCGTTCGCGGGCCGACGCGCTGTCGCGGTCCTGGCCGCGCGCCGCGAGTGCTACGTCAATGGCTCGGCGTCTCGTGCTGAACGCATCGACCTGAAAGTCCTTGATGTGGGCCAGTTCGAAGCGCCCGTCTTCGTGAGTGCGGCGAACTTGGTAGCCGAGCGCTTGCACGGCTCGCGCCAGCTCGGCGCGATAGAACGCACCGAGGAGCTTCTGTTGCTCGTACAACGGCCGGGCGTCCAACGCGCGCCATTCGCCGTTGGGGCGCTGCGTCATGTTGACTAACACGCAGTGCGTGTGAACCTGGGGGTCGGCCTCACGGCTCAGGTCATGCCCGAAGCGCGCAGCGACGATGCTGCCGCTCTGCACGGACACGGTTTCACCGTCCGACGTGCTTCGATACGCCGCCAGGTGCTCTTCTACATGCCGCAGCGTTGCCGTGACGGCAGCCTCATGGGCCTCAAGCAGGCGCTGGTCGCCGCCGACGAGCGCCTGCAGGCTGATGGACTTGGGCGCGCTGAAGGTCAGGTCAAGCCCGGCGGTGCGCGGCCCTTCACCCCCTCGATGCAGGCTGTCGCCGTTGGGAAGCTGTCCGTCCAGCAAGGCTCGGAACTCGCCAGAATCGACGGGCCCGCTCAAGGCGAGCGCTGCCGCCCCTTGACCCCACCAGGCCGAGGGTGCGCGACCTCCCTCGCTGTAGTAGTCATCGCTCTCTTCGTAGTACGTGGCCGCCGACTCGGCTGATACCACCTTGGCCAGTGTCAGCATGCGTCCTCCTGCACGAATGCGTCGGCGACTTCGTCGCGCCGATGCGGTGTCAGTCGCACCCGCCGCACCGGCTCGTCACCGGCAAGGGCGAGAAAGGCTTCGAGGTTCGGCAGGCTGGCAATCTCGCTCGGCAGCACCAGCCGCTCCTGGGCTTGACGCAAGCTCTGCGATTCGCCGAGGCCGCTCGCGCCTGAGCTGCGACTAACTTCGTGGCGCAAAACTTCCCGCTCACCCAGCGAACGAGAGAGCTCGTCGGCCGTCGCTGGGTCGCTCTTGGCGATGGCCAGCACCATCAGATTGCGGAAACACGACCGCAGGACCGTCGCGCTCTCGCGCCCATAGAGTCGGTCGAGTTGGGCCGTGCTCTGAAGTGCGGCAACGACGGCCAAGCCGTGCTTGCGCCCCAAGGTCAAGCCGCTCTCCAGTCCGTTGAGCTTGCCCAGCGCCGCTAGTTCGTCCAATACGAGCCAGAGGCGGCGAGCAGGGTCGGGCGGCAGCGTCAGCACTGCATTCGTCACGATGTCCGCCCAGGTCGCCAGCAGCGGCGCCAACGCGGCCTGCATATCGGCACGCCAGGTCATGAACAAGCTGCCGTCTTCACACTCCAGCCAATCGCGCAGGCTGAACGCGCCGGGCTTGAGGTAGCGGTGCGGCGACAGGTGCG
Organism: Methylibium sp.; assembly: GCF_013817345.1. Lineage (GTDB taxonomy): Bacteria > Pseudomonadota > Gammaproteobacteria > Burkholderiales > Burkholderiaceae_C > Methylibium. The sequence continues at coordinate 10,020 of NZ_JACDCW010000100.1, read as the reverse complement.
CTGTGAGCACGAAACGCGTCGACGCCAAGGCCTTGTCCGCCCCTTCGTCAAACAGACCGGCGGCGGGCGTGCCGACGAGCAGTGTTCCTAACTCGCGCGCCGGTGCACTTGTGCACCAATAGAGCAGCCGCTCGCTGCTCGTCTCGCCGCTGCGCACCAGGGCACGCAGGACTTCGGCGAGCAGCACTTGGGCATAGTGATGCCATGCGGCCGACTCGCCGTGCCCTGCCGGCACGACGGAGCCGGCCAAGCGTTCGGCGTCGAAATCGGACCTTATCTCGTTGAACAGGCACCAGCCCTCCGTGCGTGAGTCGAACGGGTTCAACAGCCGGTCGCCAGTGCGGGCGAAGCGGCTCAGGTAGCCCCCATTGGGGTCGCACACGATGCTTCGCTCGCCGCGTGCGGTGATGCCATCGAGCAGCTCCTCGATGAGCGTCGTCTTGCCGGAGCCGGTGGTACCGGCGACCAGCAGGTGGAGGGTTTCCAGCGCGGCGGGCCAGGGGCACCCGCCGAGCGTCAAGAGCCGATGTCGATGCGACATGGGCTCGGTGTTTTGCGCTTGTGCTCGCCATGAGCAGAAGCGCTGCCAGGCGTTTCGCATCATCGGTCGTTCTCCCAGCGCGAGCCGCGCAGGCGCACAACGTCCAGTTGCGCGCGTAACTGCCAGCGCCGGAACAGCCAGCCCCCGACGACCGTAGCGCCGCCGATTCCGACGGCAGCGCAAGTGACCAAGAGAGTCAGCACGGTGCGGTCGATGCCACGGCCGAGTAGGGCCGAGGCGACTACGCGCCATCCATCGAGCGCTGGCAGGCCGATACCGCGCTCCCATGCTGCACTCCACGCGAGCGCCGTGATGACGAGCGCTAGTACGCACCAGACCGCGACACGGTCGACCGCGCTCAGCACGTGGCGCAGAAAGGGGTCGTGGGTCCTCATGCGGAATCTCCGCGTTGCGCCGCGCTGCCGCTGCCGCTGCGCGTTGCAAGTTGGGCACGCACGCGAGCGAGGATTTGCGCGTCGCGAGCAGCCGCCAGTTCGCGCAACAGCAGCAGCACTTCTTGCTGCTGCGCGGTGACGGACCCGGTCTGCTCGGGTCGTGCCTCGGCTAGCTGCTGCATCTGCTGCCGCAGTCCGCTCAACTGGGCGACCACATCAACGGCGTGGTGCACTGTCTTGACGGTGCCGCGTACATGCTCCGACATCGTCACGCCGCGTTCGTCAGCGCGCGCGCGAAGGTCGCGGTACTCGGATTCGGTAACGCGAATCTTGATAAATCGGCTGCGTTCGCTCACGACCGGCCTCCAGCGCCAAAAGCGGCGCCGTCATTGGGCTGCCAGGCGACAGGGCCACAAACGTGGACTGCCTCTCGAGAGGCTGTGGACCCCGGAAAGCCAGCGCTGACGCGGGCTCCGGGTGATTGCGCCCCGAAATCGTAGATTGCAGAGGTGTGTATCGTTCTCAGGGCCTGCTGAGGCAGGTTCTCGGTTGTCATGCGGCTTCTCCGTGGGTGAATGGATGAAGCCGTATAGACACGGCTGGTTTATTTGGCTTGCTGCGGCTAGGAGGCCACGGTGGACCGGCGAAAATGCTCCTTCTAGGTAGACAGAACGAATTGACCGAGAAGCCGTTGCACCATGACGAAGACGAAGACCAAGAAGCCAGCCGCAGCCCCAGGGAAGCCGTTTCCCGCAGAGAACGACGCGCTGCACCGGTCAGGTGAGTGGCTTTGGATACCGCTCCGCAAAGAGTGGCGGGACGTGACGACGAAGCCTGAAGAGGTCGTCCGGCAGGGATTCATCCGGGCACTGGTGGACCACTATGGCTACGACTTGGCACAGATGGACCAGGAGCGACACACTCAAGCAGGGAATCGAAGCCCTCGCGCAGACATCGTGGTTTGGGAGGCGGTGGCAGAAAAGGACGCCGGACGCACGCCTGTGCTCGTGGTCGAGTGCAAGACAGACAGCATCGAGATTCAAGAGCGGGACTACTACCAGGGTGAGTCGTACACCCGCGCCACCGGTTGCGAGTTCTTCATCGCGACGAATGCCCGACATACGGCTGTCTTCAAGCTAGTGCCACGCCTGCCGGGCGGCTTCGTCGCCATCAACGAGATTCCCAAGGTCGAGGATTGGGGAAACGCTAAGCGGCTGAAGCAAATCCGGGAGTCGCTGCGTGCGTTCAACCGCAAGGAGTTCCAGGACCTGCTGCTCGGCTGCCACAACATCCTGCGTGACGTACACAAGATGGACCCCGGACGCGCCTTCGACACCATTTCGAAGATTCTGTTTATCAAGATGTACATCGAACGGAAGGGCCTCCACGGCACTTTCACGACCGAATTCATTGATGGACGGCAGAAGTACGTCCTGAAGACGGACGTTCCCGTTCACGAACAACTCTTCGAGGAGACCAAAGACTACTACCGGCACGATGAGTTGTTCACAGCTCAAGACAAGCTGGACATTTCGGAAGCGACGTTCCGGCGCATCGTCAAGGAGTTGGAGCGCTTTGACCTGTCGAAGACCGGCGATGACATTAAGGGACTTGCCTTTGAGCGCTTCTTGGGCACGACATTTAGAGGGGAGTTGGGCCAGTTTTTTACCCCGCGCCCTGTCGTCGAATTCATGGTTGACCTGCTCGACCCGCGAGAGGGTGAGCTCATTTGCGACCCTGCTGCAGGCTCGGGTGGGTTTCTCATCCGCGCCTTTGAGCATGTTCGCGCTTCAATCGTCGAAGACGTTCAGGCGAAGAAGGACGCTGAGCGCGCTCGAATCGAAGGCCTGGGTCTACCTCCTGAAAAGGAGGAACGACAGATTGAGGCGGCGTTCGCCACCCTGAATCGTGAACTGCTACCGAGCGGCCTGAACAACGAGCGCATCGACACTCGCGTTGGCCGGCTGGCGTGGCAGTGCATCTTCGGTACGGACGCCGAGCCGCGCGCCGCGCGCACCGCGAAGATGAATATGGTCATGCACGGTGACGGTCACGGCGGCATCCACTACCACGACGGTTTGGTGGACATCAATGGCATCTTCGATGGTCGATTTCACGTGGTCGTGACCAATCCGCCCTTCGGCTCGAATGTGGGCAGCGACCAAGTCGTCGGCGGCAGCGACGAAACCCGTGTGCCGAACGACGCGCAGTACGTGAGGAACTGCACCGACCGCTACGGCAAGGAATGGGAGGAAACCCATCATCGTTTGCGACAGGCGATGACCGAGAAGACGCCCATCCTTGACCTGTTCCAGATTGGAAAGGGGAAGAACAATCGGCCGACGGAGCTCATATTCGTCGAGCGCTGCCTGAACCTTCTGCGGCCGGGCGGGCGGCTCGGCATCGTCCTTCCGGATGGCAACCTGAACAATCCGTCGCTCGCTTGGCTTCGGCGCTATACCGAAGGCCGGGCGAGGCTCAACGCGGTCGTCAGTCTCCCAGAAGAAACGTTTAAGTCGAGCGATGCGACGGTCAAGGCTTCGCTCGTATTTCTGAGCAAGTTCACCGAGGCAGAGGCTGCGGCGTGGGAGGCCGCGTGGCAGCAGGCGCACGAGGAGCTTGACCATCAGTTCGACGCCGAGCGAGATGCAGCTCATGCCGTGTATGGCCCGCGAATCGCTTCGGGTGACGATGCGGGTATCGGCAAGAAGCTGGCTAATCTGGCCGCACTTGGAATCAAGCGTGTCCTTCCGAACTGGTATCGGGGTGAGCCCCCGGCATATCCGCGTGCCATCGGTCCCACGCAGCAACCGAAAGTGGCGTGGGAGGGCACTCCGGCTGACAAAGCCAAGGCATCGACCACTGAGCCAAAACGTTCCGTGCAGGCGCTGCTGACGGCGGTAGCGTCAACGAGCGACGGGTTACTGTCCCAACTGAAGGCGAAGTACCGTGCCATTGATGAGGCCCACAGTGCCGCGCTGTGGGAGAGGGTGCGGGAGCTGTTTGACTACCCCGTCTTCGTCGCAGCGCCCAGGTCCGTCGGTATTACTTCCACAGGCGAAACTGGCGATGGCGTAGCGAGCGAGTTGCCAGCCTTGCTCAAGAGCTACCGCGATTTTCAGCTGTGGCTGGAGAATGGCGCCAAGCCGGAGGAACAGCCAAATTTTCCGGTGCCCTCCGCTGCGTAATTCGGCGGTGGAGGGCCATCGAGCGTTGGATTGAACCGGAAGCCGGGCAGGCTCGGGCGAGCGGCTTTCCATTGGTGCCGTTGCGCGACGTGCTGACTGAGCGCAAGCAGGCCGTTCAGCTAAGCGGGCAGCTTGGCGATTGGCGGCCCATCACCATAAAGTTCACTGGTGAAGTGCTCCCGCGTGAGCGCGCAGAACCGTTTAAGGGAGCGATGTTCGCCGCCTGCCCCGGTGACCTGGTGTTCTCAAAGATTGACGCTCGGAATGGCGCCGTGGGCCTCATCCCGCATAGCCTTTCAAAGGTTGTGCTGACGCCCGAGTACCCAGTGATGATGCCGGACCTCGCCAAGCTGCGACCTGCGTATTTGAACTACCTGCTTCGCGCGGAGCACTTCCGCATCGACTTGCAGCGCCGAGCTTCTGGTACCAGCGGACGAAAGCGAGTAACGCCGGAGGCGTTCCTCGGCCTATCGGTGCCGTTGCCATCCCTAAACGAGCAGGATGCACTTGTGGCAGGCTATGCCGAGGCCCTGACCCGAGCGAAGCAGAAGGAGAAGGATGCCGGAGACATCTCGGCGACGAGTCATCGAGCGTTTGAGGCTGCTCTCGGCGTTGCGTCGCCGCCTCCGCTGCCGAATCGGCCAACATTTATTGCATGGTTCAAGGACATCGACCGCTGGAGTCACGAGGGGGTGCTGCGTGCAGTCTCGAAACCGCAGCGGGCTCAAACCAAGTGGCCAGTCCTAGCCCTTGCAGATTTGGTTGATGACATCGAGAACGGATGGAGCCCGCAATGTCTCGACCGGCCTGCAGGTCCGGAAGACTGGGGCGTATTGAAGGTGGGGGCAGTGTCATTCGGCCGGTTTGATGAAAGCGAAAACAAGCAACTGCCGGCAAAGCTGCAGCCTCAGCCTTAATACGAGGTTAAGTCCGGCGATGTCTTGATAAGCCGAGCAAATGTCGTCCGCTACGTGGGGGCATGTGCTTACGTTGACTCCACGCGTCCGAAGCTGATGCTCTGCGACAAGCTGTTCAGAGTGAGGTTTCGAGCGAAGGGGCAGTTGGACCCAAAATTCCTTGCGGCGGTCATGAAGCTACCTACGGTCCGCGAGCAGGTCGAGACCCAGCTTACTGGGACCTCGCCGACCATGAAGAACATTTCGAAGCCGTCATTGCTAGGGCTCAGGTTTCCAGTCCCTGACCTGGGCTGTCAGCGGTCCTTGGTCAAGGCTCTAGACGCGGCTCGGCTTTCGGCGCAGCAGCTGAGCTCTGAGGCGCAGGCGCTCCGTAAGGATGCATGGGCATCCTTTGAGGGGGCTCTGTTCACAGAGAAGGCGGTATGAATACGGCTGCTCGAATTCGCGCCAGGGGCTTGTCAACGGTAGCGGTCGTCAGCGCCTACGACGCACCGGCCGACCGATGTGATGGGAAGGCCGAGGTAGCCGAATCGGCTGGGGCAAGGCTAGCAACACGGACTCGCGTTGCATCGACGGCAAAGTCCCGACGGCTCGGGAGTTGCTTTTTTTGGATGACTGGCTCCCGTCATCCGGTCGCTTCGATGAGGCCAAGCCGAGCCATCCGCGCGAGCAGGTTGGCCATTTCTTTTTCGAGCGCTGCAGCATCCTCGCTGCGAGCGTCAACTGGCCTGGCTTCGGATTCGATGAGGCGTGCGATTCGTAGCCAGCGACTCGTCTGAGTGAAAACCTGAGCGAGTCCTTGTTGGTCGGGCGTGACATAGCCGAACGTGGTGCTGATGTTCGTATGCCCCACGGCGCGCAGAACGTTGTTCTCGCCCGCGCTGAGGGCCTTGGTGTCGATGAGTGACGACTTGCCGACGATGTGCATCAACTCGACTGCCGACACGGAGCGGACGTTTCGATTGATGAAGGCCCGCCGGAAGTCTTTGATAACCAAGTCCTCGAACGCGAGTCGCGTCCGTGCGTCATCGAACGTTTTGCACACGCCGTTCGCGTCCGCGAGGGCGGGGAAGAGGGGGCCGTCATCGTAGGTCCCCTTGCGCGCGTAAAGCACTTCTGCCACGTGCCTGGAGAGAGGAACAATCCGTGCTCCGACCTTGGAAGCTGTTTTGTGCTTCCGCAGTGTGAGCGTGCCGCCGAGCACATGGCCTGCGGCGCCGAAGAAGACGACATCAGCTCCGCGCGCCGAACTGACCTCCGAAAGCCGGCACCCGGTGTCGTCTACTACTCGCAGGAAGTGCGACATGTCGCTGTTGGCGCCGAAGTGTTTCAGCAGCGCGGCGTACTCATCGTCTGAGGGCAGGCGGGTGCGCTTGTTGCTGTGCGCGGGCGGCGGCTTGTATCCAAAGGGCTTGGTCGGACCGCGAAAGTCCACGCTCTCCGGCACCTTGGACATGGCGAACTCAATCAGGCGGTCGAGGGCACTGAGCCGCAGCCGCAGGGTTTGGTCGGCGACGGGCTCGTCGGACGCGCAAACGGCGTCTGGGTGCTTGCTTCGCGGCAGGCGAAGATGGCGCCAGTCGGCGGCTAGCTTGGCAATCAACTCGCCGCCGGCCTTGCCGGAGAAGTCGTGAAGGGTCTTGCCCTTCAGCAGACGGCCGACAAGGTCGTACTCGGCGATTCGGTTTTTCCCGTGCTCCTTGCCGTGCGCCTCGATATAGAGCGTCGCCCAACCGCCCATTGGCCGGTCGAGCACCGCCTCAGTCGCGCGCTGCGCTTTGCGCTCCTTGGCCGGCTTCAGTGTCCCGGCGGCAGCCTCCTTCAGCTTTCGCTTTTTGTATTCGACCGCGACTGCGCGGCTGTCGAACTTTTTCGACGCGATGTACTTGCCTTCAAACCAGACCTGGGCCTGATACTTGACCTTGCCGTTGGGCGCCTTGGTTTCCTTGATAGTGATGTCGTCTGCCACTGCATGCTCCGTGCAAATGACAGTAGAGAACCCGGCGTTTAGCCGGCACCAAACGGGACTTTGGGGTTAGTGAGTGCTATCCATATGGGCCCCTAGAATCAACGTTCTATGCCAGTTGCACGCTTATACTCTCCCGCCTTGTAAGCGGAAGGTCGTCCGTTCGATTCGGACAGCCGGCACCATCCCTTCGTCGCGTGCGGCATCGTCCTCACGCTTTCGCCTTGCGGCAACCCGGGCGCTTCGTGCAGGAATGGACGAGCGAACGACTGGCTTGCGTCGAATCGTTTCAATCGGACCGCTTCGATTGAACGCGGATGCGGATGCCGCTACCCTGCCAGCCATGTTGCTGCAGCGCCGCCTCCAGACGAGGCAACAACTGCCGGAGTTTGGCGGCGACAGACGGGGAGCTGGCGATCAGCGCCCAACCGTCTTCTCCGATCGGTCCGGGACGCACTTCGGTCGCCAGAGGTACGGGCAGCAGAGGACGGATGGCCTCGAAGCGGGCATTCGAGTCGCGCAGCAAGGCCTGTAGCCGGGCCAGCGGCGCGCTGTTGGCCAGCGCCTCGCCGATCGGCTGGGCCGCGGGAAGAGTGGAATTCGGATGCAAAGCCATGATCAGGAGAGCATCGCATGCAAATCATAGTGACCGATAGCGGTCTGGGCGGCGCCCGGGTTCTGAGTCTGCGTGGCCGGCACGTCCTCGGCATGATCCTGGCGGCGGCGCTCGCCATCGTGCTGTTGGCCGCCACGGCTTACCCGTTCGTTTTCTCGTCGGCCCTGCCGACCGGCTCGCCGCTGACCAACGCGATGGCCCGCCTCGATCCGCGCGAAGACAAGAGCGCCCAGCGCGACCGTTACCTGCGCGAGAACCTCGATGCGATGGCCGCCAAGCTGGGCGAGTTGCAGGCCAAGCTGATGAGGCTCGATGCCGTCGGCGAGAGAGTTTCCGGCTTGGCCGGCCTGAAGCCCGAGGATTTCGAAGGCCTGGACAAGCTGCCGGCACCCGGCGGCGCAGCGAGCGCTGCCGCACCGGGCAGCGGCGGACCCTATCTGCCGATGGCGTCTCCCTCGTTGACGCAACTCGGCCGGGAACTGGCCCTGATCGACGAGCAGGCCGACCGCAGCAACGACATCTTCACCCTGGCCGAGTCCCGCCTGCTGGAAACCCGGCTGCTGGCGTTGATGGTCCCCAGCTCGGCACCGGTGCCGGGGCCGATCGGCTCGGGCTTCGGTTTTCGCTCGGACCCCTTCACCGGGCGCGGCGCCCTGCACACCGGCCTGGACTTTCCGGTCAACACCGGCACGCCGATCCAGGCGGCTGCAGGCGGGGTGGTACGCAGTGCCGAGCGGCATCCGCAATACGGCCTGCTCGTCGAGCTAGACCATGGCAACGCCCTGGTGACCCGCTACGCTCACGCGTCCAAGCTGCTCGTGCAGGCTGGCGATCTGGTCAAGCGCGGGCAGACGATCGCGCTCGTGGGCAGCACCGGCCGCTCGACGGGCCCGCATTTGCACTTCGAAGTGATGGTCGAGGGCGTGCACCAGAACCCGGCGAAGTTTCTGGCGCGCTCGCGGTCGCAGATCGCGGCGCGGCGCTGAGCAGCGCAGGCCTGCGCAACGCGACGCCCGCAACCGGCGGCATGGCCTTGCCAGCCTGGCCTGCAGCAAGGCCGGTGCTAAACTTTTGCGCTCTGAACGGCGCCACAAACAGGCGCCGCTCTTCTCATTCCGGGAACTGCCCTCAGTTGACCGAATGTCTGCGGGATGCTCCGGCCCGCGGCGCGCGCAATGGCCAGATGCCGGTGCGCACCCTCGGCGGTGCCGATCCTGAACAACTTTGCACGCATGTTGCCCAAGCTTCTTACATCGATTTTCGGTAGCCGCAACGAGCGCCTGCTCAAACAGTACCGGCGCGTGGTCGAGCAAATCAACGCGCTCGAGCCCCAGTTCGAAAAACTCTCCGATGCCGAATTGCGCGAGTGCACGACCGCCCTGCGCGAGCGCGTCGACAAGGGAGAGACGCTCGACGCCCTGCTGCCCGAGGCCTTCGCCGTGGTGCGAGAGGGCAGCAAGCGCGCGTTGAAGATGCGCCACTTCGATGTCCAGCTGATCGGCGGCATGGTGCTGCACGACGGCAAGATCGCGGAGATGCGCACCGGCGAGGGCAAGACGCTGATGGCGACGCTGCCGGTGTACTTGAATGCCCTGGCCGGCAAGGGCGTTCACCTGGTGACCGTCAACGACTACCTGGCGCGCCGCGACGCGGAGTGGATGGGTCGGCTGTACAGCTTCCTCGGCCTCACGGTGGGTGTGAACACGGCGCAGATGACGCGCGAGGACAAGCAGGCCGCCTATCGCTGCGACGTCACCTACGGCACCAACAACGAGTTCGGCTTCGACTACCTGCGTGACAACATGGTCCACGAGGTGGCCGAGCGCGTGCAGCGCCCGCTCAACTTCTCCATCGTCGACGAGGTCGATTCCATCCTGATCGACGAGGCGCGCACGCCGCTCATCATCAGCGGCCAGGCCGAAGACCAGACCGAGCTCTATCTCAAGATCAACGCGGTGGTGCCCGGCCTCAAGAAGCAGATCGGCGAGGCCGATCTGCGCACCGGCGAGGGCGTCATCGAGCCGGGCGATTTCACGGCCGACGAGAAGACGCATCAGGTCTTCCTCACCGAAACCGGCCATGAGCGGGCCGAAGAACTGCTGTCGCAGGCCGGTTTGCTGGCCGAGGGCGCGAGTCTGTACGACGCCGCCAACATCACGCTCATGCACCATCTGTACGCAGCGCTGCGGGCCAGGCACCTGTTCCACCGCGATCAGCACTACGTCGTGCAGCAGGGCCCGCAAGGCGGCGAGATCGTCATCGTCGACGAATTCACCGGCCGCCTCATGACCGGGCGGCGCTGGAGCGACGGCCTGCACCAGGCCGTGGAGGCGAAGGAGGGCGTGCACATCCAGCCCGAGAACCAGACGCTCGCTTCCATCACCTTCCAGAACTACT
>NZ_JACDCW010000187.1 GCF_013817345.1 Methylibium sp. | reverse complement strand
GCGCCTGTGCGGCGGCGAGCAGCGCAGGGCTCGTGGCTGCGCGCGCAGCGCGCTTCGTCAACTGACTCGTCGCGGCTGTCTGAGCGCAGTGAGCAAAGCGAACGAAGCGAGTTCCGCGACGCAGCCACGAGACCGAGCAGCGCAGCGAAGTCGGCCCGCAGGGCCGACCGCCGCACCGAAGCGAAGCCCGCCGCCCACCCGCGGCTTTGCGGCCCGCCCGCCTGCACGCAGTGACCCCGTGCCCTCCGCCCCGCCGCGCTACTTGAACAAGTCCTTGACCCGGTCCGTCCAGCTCTTGGCGTTCGGCGAGTGGCGGTCGCCGCCCTTCTTGAAGCTCTCGTCCAGCTCCTTGAGCAACTTCTTCTGCGGCTCGGTCAGCTTGATGGGCGTTTCCACCGCAACGTGGCAGTACAGGTCGCCCGGGTAGCTCGAGCGAATGCCGCGCACGCCTTTGCCGCGCAGGCGGAAGGTCTTGCCGTGCTGGGTGCCTTCGGGCAGCTCGATTTCGGCCTTGCCACCCAGGGTGGGCACTTCCACCCCGCCGCCCAGGGCGGCAGTGGCGATGCCTACGGGCACCGTGCAGTGCAGGTCATCGCCGTCGCGCTCGAAGATGTCGTGCGCCTTGATGCGGATCTCGATGTAGAGATCACCAGGCGGCCCGCCGTTGGTGCCGGGCTCGCCGTTGCCGGCCGAGCGGATGCGCATGCCTTCGTTGATGCCGGCGGGGATCTTGACTTCGAGCGTCTTGTTGGTCTTGATGCGGCCGACGCCGGTGCAGGCGACACAGGGGTCGGGAATGATCTTGCCGCTGCCGTGGCAGTTGGGGCAGGTCTGCTGGATGCTGAAGAAACCCTGGCGCAGATGCACCTGGCCGGAGCCGTGGCAGGTGGGGCAGGGCTTCGCGCTGGTGCCGGGCTTCGCGCCGCTGCCTTCGCACACGTTGCACTCTTCCCAGCTCGGGATGCGGATCTGCGTTTCCTTGCCGCGCGCCGCTTCCTCGAGCGAGATCTCCATCGCGTAACTGAGGTCGCCGCCGCGGTAGACCTGCGAGCCACCGCGGCGCTGGCCTGCGGCGCCACCGGCGCCGAAGATGTCGCCGAAGATGTCCCCGAAGGCTTCGGCAAAGCCGCCGAAACCTTCCGTGCCCGGCCCGCCGCGCCCGCCCATCTGCTCGACGCCCGCGTGGCCGTACTGGTCGTAGGCCTGGCGCTTGGCCGGCTCGGACAGGATCTCGTAGGCCTCCTTGGCCTCCTTGAACTGTTCCTCCGACTTCGCTGCACCTTCGCCCTGGTTGCGGTCGGGGTGGTGTTTCATGGCCAGCTTGCGGTAGGCCTTCTTGATGTCCTCGTCACTCGCGTTCTTAACGACGCCGAGGATTTCGTAGTAGTCACGCTTTGCCATGCTCACGCGCCTTCTTCCATGTGCCCTGCTTGAACAACAAAGCCGCGTCGAGGTGCAGACACGTGTCTGCAGCACTCGAACGCGGCGAAGACGACCGGACGGCCGCAGCCGTCACGGTGGTCCTTACTTCTGGTCCTTGACTTCCTTGAAGTCGGCATCGACCACGTTTTCGTCGGCCGGAGAAGCCGCTTCCGCCTTGGACGATTCGCCCGCTGCGCTGCCGGAGGCGGCCGCGGCCTGCTGCGCGGCCTGCATGTCGGCGTAGACCTTTTCGCCGAGTTTCTGGCTGGCGGTCATCAGCGAGTCGGTCTTGGCCTCGATGTCGGCCTTGTCCTCGCCCTTCAGCGCTTCTTCGGCGTCCTTGATCGCGGCCTCGATCTTCTCTTTCTCGCCGGCGTCGAGCTTCTCGCCGTGCTCGGCCAGGCTCTTCTTCACGCTGTGGATCATGGCGTCGGCCTGGTTGCGGGCCTGCACCAGTTCGAGCTTCTTCTTGTCTTCTGCCGCGTTGAGCTCGGCGTCCTTGACCATCGCCTGGATCTCGGCTTCCGAAAGACCCGAGTTGGCCTTGATGGTGATCTTGTTTTCCTTGCCGGTGCCCTTGTCCTTGGCGCCGACGTGCAGGATGCCGTTGGCGTCGATGTCGAAGCTCACCTCGATCTGCGGCATGCCGCGCGGCGCGTGGGCGATGCCTTCGAGGTTGAACTCACCCAGCATCTTGTTGGCGTTGGCCAGCTCGCGCTCGCCCTGGAACACCTTGATCGTCACCGCCGGCTGGTTGTCGTCGGCCGTGCTGAAGGTCTGCGCGAACTTGGTGGGAATGGTGGTGTTCTTGGTGATCATCTTCGTCATCACGCCACCGAGGGTCTCGATGCCGAGCGACAGCGGCGTCACGTCGAGCAGCAGCACGTCCTTGCGGTCGCCGCCCAGCACCTGGCCCTGGATCGCCGCGCCCACCGCCACCGCCTCGTCGGGGTTGACGTCCTTGCGCGGCTCCTTGCCGAAGAACTCCTTGCACTTGTCCTGCACCTTGGGCATGCGGGTCATGCCGCCGACGAGGATCACGTCGTTGATGTCGCCGACGCTGACCCCCGCATCCTTGATCGCCGTACGGCAGGGCGCCATCGTGCGCTCGATCAGCTCCTCGACCAGCGCTTCGAGCTTGGCTCGCGTGAGCTTGATGTTGAGGTGCTTGGGGCCGTTGGCGTCGGCCGTGATGTAGGGCAGGTTGATGTCGGTCTGCGTGCTGTTGGAGAGCTCGATCTTCGCCTTCTCGGCGGCTTCCTTCAGGCGCTGCAGCGCGAGCACGTCCTTGCCCAGATCGACGCCTTGCTCCTTCTTGAACTCGGCGATGATGTATTCGATGATGCGCTGGTCGAAGTCTTCGCCGCCCAGGAAGGTGTCGCCGTTGGTGGCCAGCACCTCGAACTGCATCTCGCCATCGACGTCGGCGATCTCGATGATCGAGATGTCGAAGGTGCCGCCGCCGAGGTCATAGACGGCGATCTTGCGGTCGCCCTTGCCGTGCTTGTCCAGACCGAAGGCCAGGGCCGCAGCGGTCGGCTCGTTGATGATGCGCTTGACGTCCAGGCCGGCGATGCGCCCGGCGTCCTTGGTGGCCTGGCGCTGTGCGTCGTTGAAGTAGGCGGGCACCGTGATCACCGCCTCGGTGACCGGCTCGCCCAGGTAGTCCTCGGCGGTCTTCTTCATCTTGCGCAGCACCTCGGCGCTGACCTGCGGGGGTGCGAGCTTCTTGCCGCGCACTTCGACCCACGCGTCGCCGTTGTCGGCCGCCACGATGGAATAGGGCATCAAGTCGATGTCCTTTTGCACTTCCTTCTCGGTGAACTTGCGCCCGATCAGGCGCTTCACCGCATACAGCGTGTTGCGCGGGTTCGTCACCGCCTGGCGCTTGGCCGAGGCCCCGACGAGGATCTCGTCGTCCTCTTGGTAGGCGATGATCGACGGCGTGGTGCGTGCACCCTCGCTGTTCTCGATCACGCGGGTGGTGTTGCCTTCCATGATGGCGACGCACGAGTTCGTGGTGCCCAGGTCGATGCCGATGATCTTGGCCATGGTCAAAACTCCTTCAAACTGAATTCGGTTG
>NZ_JACDCW010000186.1 GCF_013817345.1 Methylibium sp. | reverse complement strand
TGCCGAACACCGCGTAGCCGTTGCCGTCGCGCGCGTTGGCGGGGTCGAGGAAAACGTTGTCCTGCACGTTGATGAAGAACTGCGCGGTCGCGGAATTGGGCTCGTTCGTGCGGGCCATTGCGACCGTGCCGCGGGCGTTGCGCAAGCCGCCCTTGTTCTCCAGGGCGATCGGCGCAGCCGTCTTCTTTTCGACCATGTCCTTGTCCATGCCGCCGCCCTGGATCATGAAGGTGGGAATCACGCGGTGAAAGACCGTGCCCTTGTAGTGACCGTTCTTCACGTAGCCGAGAAAGTTGTCTACCGTCTTGGGCGCTTTCTCGCGATCGAGCTGCAGCACGATATCGCCCAGACTGGTGGCCAGGCGCACCTTTTGCGCCAGTGCGCCGGTGTGCATTCCCAGGGTCATCAGCAGCGCGCAGGGCAGGGCCCTAAGTCTTGAAACCATCCGGCTTTCTCCCGTCTCGAGGGCCGCGAAAGGACCCGTACCGGCGGTGATTGTCGCCGTGTCGCAAGTGCCTTGGCGGGAGCAGTGCCATCGCTATACTGCGGCGCTTGCCGAACGCGGGCCTCTCGCCGCGCGTCGCCGCCGCGACCTTCGCCCGATGAGCCTGCGCATCCACAACACCCTGAGCCGTAGCATCGAGCCGTTCGAGCCGATCGAGCCGGGGCACGTGCGCATGTACGTGTGCGGGATGACGATCTACGACCTGTGCCATGTCGGCCATGCGCGCATGATGATGGCCTTCGACGTGGTGCAGCGCTGGCTCAAGGTGTCGGGTCTTCGCGTGACCTATGTGCGCAACATCACCGACATCGACGACAAGATCATCAAGCGCGCGATCGAGCGCGGCGTCACCATCCGCGCGCTGACCGACGAGATGACCGCCGCGATGCACCGCGACATCGGTGCGCTCGGCATCGAGCCGCCCACTTTCGAGCCGCGCGCGACAGATCATGTCGGTGCGATGGTGGGCCTGATCGAGCGGCTCGAGGCGAACGGCCTTGCCTACCGGGCGCCCGCTGGCGACGTCAATTTTACGGTGCGCAAGTTTCCCGGCTACGGCCGGCTTTCCGGCAAGTCGATCGATCAGCTGCGCGCCGGCGAACGGGTCGCCGTCCTGGAGGGCAAGGACGACCCGCTGGACTTCGTGCTGTGGAAGGCCGCCAAACCCGAGGAGCCGGCGGATGCGAAGTACGACGCCCCCTTCGGCGCGGGGCGCCCCGGCTGGCACATCGAGTGCTCGGCCATGGCGCATGCGCTGCTCGGCGAGCGCTTCGACATCCACGGCGGCGGCATGGACCTGCAGTTCCCACACCACGAAAACGAGATCGCCCAAAGCGATGGCGCCTTCCACCTCGGCAGCGGCGAGAGCTTCGTCAAGGTCTGGATGCACAACGGCTTTCTCAATGTCGACAACGAGAAGATGTCGAAGTCGCTCGGCAATTTCTTCACCATCCGCGACGTGCTGCAGCACTACGACGGCGAGACGCTGCGCTTTTTCATGCTGCGCGTGCACTACCGCAGCCCGTTCAATTACAGCGACGCCGGACTCGACGACGCGCGCAATGCGCTGCGGCGGCTCTATACCGCGTTAGGAGCAGTGGCACCGCTCCCGGCACCGACGGCGATCGACTGGTCGGATCCGCATGCGGCTCGATTCAAGGCCGCAATGGACGACGACTTCAACACGCCGATGGCGACCTCGGTGCTGTTCGATCTGGCGGGCGAGGTCAATCGCAGCCGCTCGCCGGAGTCCGCCCTGCTCTTGCGCGCGCTTGGCGGCACCCTGGGCCTGCTGCAGCTGCCGCCGGCCGACTATCTGCAGGGGGGCTCAGGCGTCGAGGAGTCGCACATCGCCGAGCGCATCGCCGCGCGCGCCGCCGCCAAGGCGGCAAGGAACTTCGCCGAGGCCGACAGCATCCGCGAGGCGCTGGCCACCGAAGGCATCGTGCTCAAGGACTCGGCCTCCGGCACGACCTGGGTCCGGGCCTGAGCGGCTCGCCCGCCTCGGCCGTCGCGCTCACCGGAACCAGCATGTCGCCCCGCGGCTCCAGTCTCGTCACGCCCGACTATTGGGACGAGGCCTGCAAGCACCTCGGCAAGCGCGATCGCGTGATGAGAAAACTTATCCCGCAGCTCGGCGAGGCGCGGCTGCAGTGCCGCGGCGACGCCTTCACCACACTGGCGCGCTCCATCATCGGCCAGCAGATTTCGGTGAAGGCGGCGCAGGCCGTGTGGGAGCGCTTCGTCGCGCTGGCGGGCAATGCTTCGGCGCGCGTGTTGCCGGGAGAAGTGCTGGCGCTGGAGGTGGCGGCGATGCGGCTGGCCGGCCTGTCGGCGCGCAAGATCGAGTACTTGCGTGACCTGGCTGGGCACTTCGACGCCGGCAGCGTGCACGTGAAGGCCTGGGTGTCGATGGACGACGAGGCCATCATCGAGGAGCTGGTGGCGATCCGCGGCATCGGCCGCTGGACCGCCGAGATGTTCCTCATCTTCCACCTCATGCGCCCCGACGTGTTGCCGCTCGACGACGTCGGGCTGTTGCAGGGAATCAGCCGGCATTACTTCAGCGGCGAGCCGGTCTCCCGGGTGGAGGCGCGCGAGGTCGGCGATGCGTGGGCGCCGTTTCGCTCGGTCGCAACCTGGTATCTGTGGCGCAGTCTCGACCCGTTGCCGCTGGCCTCCTGAGACAATCGTTCGGGCCAAAAAAACGAGGGGTGCCAGTGAGCAAGAAGCATTTCCTGGAGTTCGAGCAGCCGATCGCCGAGCTCGAGAGCAAGATCGACGAACTGCGCTACGTGCAGAACGAGTCGGCGGTCGACATCTCCGAGGAGATCAACCGCCTTTCCAAGAAGAGCCTGCAGCTGACGAAGGAGGTTTATGCGCAGCTGACGCCCTGGCAGGTGACACAGATCGCGCGCCATCCGCAGCGGCCCTACACGCTCGACTACATCAACGAAGTCTTCACGGAATTCCAGGAACTGCACGGCGACCGCAGCTTCGCCGATGACCAGAGCATCGTCGGCGGCCTGGCGCGCTTCAACGGCCAGGCCTGCATGGTGCTGGGCCACCAGAAAGGGCGTGACACCAAGGAGCGCGCGGCGCGCAACTTCGGCATGTCGCGCCCCGAGGGCTATCGCAAGGCGCTGCGGCTGCTGGAGTTGGCGGAGAAGTTCGGCTTGCCGGTGTTCACCTTCGTCGACACGCCGGGCGCCTACCCGGGCATCGGCGCCGAGGAGCGCGGGCAGAGTGAGGCGATCGGCCACAACATCTTCGCGATGGCCGGGCTGGAGGTGCCGATCATCACCACCATCATCGGCGAGGGCGGCTCGGGCGGCGCGCTGGCCATCGGCGTCGGCGATCAGGTGCTGATGCTGCAGTACTCGGTCTATTCGGTGATCTCGCCGGAGGGCTGCGCCTCGATCCTGTGGAAGACCGCCGAGCGCGCCAGCGACGCCGCCGAAGCGATGGGCATCACCGCGCACCGGCTGAAGGCGCTCGGGCTCATCG
>NZ_JACDCW010000008.1 GCF_013817345.1 Methylibium sp. | reverse complement strand
CCCGAGCAGCGCAGCGCAGTCGGCCCGCAGGGTCGACCGCCGCACTGAAGCGCCGACGGGCACCCGCCCACGGCTTTGCTCCAGCCGAACACCCGCATGGCCGTCAGCCGAACGTCCGCAACGGGCCAAGAACAAACAGTCGTTCTACTTCAGCGCAGCAGCGCCGGCACGCTCGTCGGAACGGAGTTGGCTCCGGGCCATGCGGCCACGGGTTCGGCGGTCGTCACGTTTGCAGAGGGCCCTTGGCTGTCGAGGCCATGCGCGTTGTGCTCCGACGGCGCTTGGCGAACGGCAGCCTTGTCGCGGGCTTTGGCATGCAAGCGCCGAGCGGCGCGATCGGCGACCAGTGCGGTAACGATGCCGAACACGCCATGCACGACGGCGCGGCGCACCATCGTCATCGACCGCTCGTGCGCCGGGTTGCGGGTCAGCCCGAGCAGCGGGCCAACCACGCCGTAGGCGATGGGGAAGAAGGCGATTCCGAAAGCCGCGCCGGAAACCGCCGGGGGCAGTGAGCTCTTCTTGAAACTGGCGCCGTAGGCAGCACCGAGCGCCACGGAGAGCGCCATGTGTCCGGTATGGCCGATGGCTTCTTCGGCCAGCGTGCCGGCCGCGCCCACCGGCCGGTGCGCCATGCCGAGCCGGGCAGCGCCGCGGCGCTGCATCCTCACCATGTCGGAGGCGTTGTCCACGCCGGCCGCTTCGGTCAGCAGGAGCAGGGTCGACACGGCAGTGCCGCCGGCCAGGCCGCCGATCGCGCCGGCCGCCACATCCGCATTGGTGCCCGTGAGCTTCGGTGGCTTGTGCGCGGTGCCCGGTGCGGCCTGCTTGCGGTGCATCTTCGCGAGCACCGGCGCGGGCGTCACATGAGCCATTGCCACCTGCAATTTGTTCTTCAGGCCGGTGACCACGTCGCCACTGCCTTTCATCATGGCCTCGAAGCCGAGCTTCGCCACCATGGCCGGGTCGTCCTTCTTCATGGTGCCGACCTTGGTGTCGAGCATGTCGGCACGCTCGAAGAAATCGGTGTCGGTGGCGCCCGGCATCAGGCAGGTGACGGTCACGCCGCTGTCTTCGAGCTCGTTGCGCAGCGCGAAGGAAAAGGAATCGAGGAAGGCCTTGCTGCCGTTGTAGGCGGCCTGGTAGCTGCCCGGCATGAAGCCGGCGATCGAGCCGGTGATGAGGATTCGCCCCCGGCCCCGCGAGCGCATGTCCCGCGCCACCTTGTGCAGCAGCTCGATCGTGCCCGTGATGTTGGTGTCGATCACGCGCTTGACGGCGTCGAAATCCTGTTCGAGAAAGCCCTTGCCGAGCCCGCGCCCCGCATTGGCGAGCAGCGCCTCGACCGGCCGGTTGCGGATCGCGGCATAGAGCTTGCCGACGCCTTCGGACGTGGCCAGGTCGGCCTGCACTGCCTCCACGGCCGTACCGCTCGCGCGCAATCGGCCCGCGGCGTCATCGATCTGCGGCTCGTCGGCGGCGATGAGCAGATCGAAGCCGTTTTCGGCGCAGCACTTGGCCAGCTCGAAGCCGATGCCGGTGGACGCGCCGGTGACGACGGCGAGGGGGCGGGTCGAGGGAGTGGTGTTCATGGGAAGTCTCGGGGGCGAGGAGTCGTTCGGCCCTGAAACGGGCAAATCACGCGCCTGCACGGGTGCGAGGGCGCGCGCTGCCTGGCGCTCGAAGCGGCGCGGCGCGGCCGGGCCAGCTAAGCACCGAGGCCATCGGTCCGCCGGCTCCACCGGCTTGGCCAGGTGCATCTGAAAGCCCGCGCGCAGCGCCCCGATGCGGTCCTCGCGCCGCGCGTAAGCGCGTAAGCAGTCAGCGCGATGACGAGGGTGATGCCGCCTTCCTAGGGATAGCGTGAGCGCAGCGTGCTCTCGCGTCGCGGCGGGTTGGAGTGTCTCGACGCGTCGAGCCCGTTCAGGCCGGGCGTCGCTCGACGCTCCAGCCCAGCCGCGCCAGCCGGGCCGGCAGGCCCTGCTCACCGTGCAGGTGCAGCGCCCCTATCGCCGCGAAGGCGCCGCCTTGCCGCAGAGGCGCCAGCAGCCGCTCGACCATGCGCGCATTGCGGCGCAGCAGCAGGTGCTCGATCAGGTCGTCGTGCGCGGCCCGCAGCGCGAGCGTCTGGCCGACGAGCACGCTGCGTTGCAGCTGCCACAGGCCCGCCAGATCCTCAGCTAGATAGAGATCGAGCAACTGGTCGATCGCAGCGAGCTGCTCGTCGTGCCGACGGGCGCTGGCTTCGAGCAGCACTAGCTGGCTGCGCAGCGGCACCGCTTCGAGCGAGGCGATCTGCTCGTCCAGGCTTTCCAGCGGCACGACGGGCAGGCCGCGCTGCACGGCCAGGCGCTGCAGCTTGCCGTCGAGGATCTCGCCCTGGCGGCGTGTCGGCTGCTCGAGCGCGAGGTAGGCGGCCCAGGGTTTGAGCCGGTCGGTGGCGGCAGGTGCAATGCCGTAGCGCTTGGCCAATACGGCGGCGATGAGCGGGTAGGCCGCCTCGCCGCTCAGCGCCCGCAGCGACTGGCCCGGCGGGAGCTGCGTCGCGGCTTCGAACCGGCGGCCGCTCTCGGCGTCGGCGCGCAGCTCGGGCAAGAACACGCGCGCCTCATCGAGCGCCGCATGCACGGCCGGGGGCAACTCGAGCACACGGGCATCGTCCAGGTGCACGGTGCCGAACAAGTGGCTCGCAGCGATGCCGGGCCGCTCGATGCGCCACAGCAGGCCTTGATCGAAGGCGGCGGCGGCGAAGGCGAGGGAGGGCGCGTGTGCGA
Organism: Methylibium sp.; assembly: GCF_013817345.1. Classification (GTDB taxonomy): domain Bacteria; phylum Pseudomonadota; class Gammaproteobacteria; order Burkholderiales; family Burkholderiaceae_C; genus Methylibium. Next base: position 58,368 of record NZ_JACDCW010000008.1, on the reverse strand, counting down.
ACGGCAACAGGCCTGGCAGCCAGCGCAGCAGCGTGCGGCGGCTGCATGCCCCGGTGGCTGGGGCAAGGGCAGAAGGCGGACGGCTCACGCGTGCAGTGTGCCGCGTCGGTCCTCCTCGGCGGCCACGGTTCTGTCTTTCATCGCCAAACTCCTGTTCCGCGCCCGGCAGCAGCGCTCGCAAGAGCGAAGAAGGAACGTGTTCTCATCTGGCATCCTCCGATGCTGAACAACGAGACCCGACAGAGTTGCCGATGAAAACAGGCCCAAGGACTGCCGCCGCATCCGCTTGTTGTGCGCGGCTTGTTGCGCCCGCCAAGCGCGGCGCACGCCTTCGACGCATGACGGCCTTCGTGCACCTGCATTGCCGTCCGGGCTGAAGCACCGATGCCGACGTGGACCGACACCCACTGCCATCTCGACGCGGCCGAATTCAACGCCGACCGCGCCGCGGTGGTGGCACGGGCGCGCGCGTCGGACGTCTCGCAGATCGTGCTGCCGGCGATCGCGCCCTTCGACTTCGATACGGTGCGCGGGTTGGCCCACGAGCATGGGCTGGTCTACGCGCTGGGCATTCATCCGCTGTGTATCGGGCCGCTCGACGACACCGCACTGCAGGCGCTGCGCGAGGCACTGGCTGCGCAGCACGGCGACCCGCGGCTGGTGGCGGTCGGCGAGATCGGCCTCGACCATTTCGTTGCCGGGCTCGACCGTTCGAAGCAGGAGCACTTCTACGCGCGCCAGCTCGAGATGGCGCGCGAGTTCGATCTGCCGGTGCTACTGCACGTGCGCCGCTCGGCCGACATCCTGCTCAAGCACCTGCGGCGCATGAAGTCCGGTGCGCCGCGCGGCATCGCCCATGCGTTCAACGGCAGCCGGCAGCAGGCCGATGCCTTCATCGGCCTGGGCTTCAAGCTCGGCTTCGGCGGCGCGATGACCTTCGACACGGCGCTGCAGTTGCGCCGGCTGGCGGCCGGCGTGCCGCTGGAGGCGATCGTGATGGAAACCGACTCGCCGGACATTCCACCGCACTGGCTCTACACCAACGCCGCCCGTCGCGCCGCGGGCGAGGCAATGGGGCGCAACGAGCCCGGCGAGCTGCCGCGTATTGCCGGCGAACTCGCGGCGCTTCGGGGGATCACGCCAGAGGCGCTGGCTACGGCGACGCAGGCGAACGCAAGGACCGCCTTGCCGCGGCTGGCGGCTTTGGAGGACGGGCCTGGCCCTCCCTTGCAGGGCGCGCCCGGGCCAACACCATGACGCTTCACCGGCCAGTGCAAGCGTTGGGGCGCACGTGGGTGGTATGGCTCCTCTCCCCTTTGGGGAGAGGCTGGGTGAGGGGTGCGGCGACGTGACTGGCACCGCCGCACCGAAGCGGTCACGCAAGCCGAGCCTGGCGCCGGCCACGGTGTCGGAGTTCGACGGCGTGCGCTTCCTTCATCTGGGCACACCCTGGGTGCAAGGCGCCATGCGCCTGGCCAAGCCCCAGCAACTCGAACTCGAGTACGTGCAGCGCATGATGGCTTGGCTCCTGCTGCTGCCGACCGGCGCGCCGGCTGGCCATGCGGTGCAGCTCGGCCTCGGTGCGGCGGCGCTCACCAAGTTCTGCCACAGGAAGCTGCGCTGGCGCTGCACCGCGGTGGAGCTCAATGCGACCGTCATCAGCGCCTGCCGCTTGTGGTTCCGCCTGCCCGACGACGATGCGCGGCTCGCGGTCGTGCAGGCCGACGCGGCCGACTTCGTGGCCGATGCGCGCCACCACGCGACGGCCGATGCGCTGTGCGTCGATCTGTACGATCACGAGGCGGCTGCGCCCGTGCTCGACGACGAGGTCTTCTACTGCGGCTGCCATGCGCTGCTCGCCGAGGGCGGTGTGATGAGCGTCAACCTGTTCGGCCGCGACGTGAGTTTCGGGCGCAGCGCCGAGCGCATCGCCGCCGCATTCGGCGCCGAGCGCATGGCGATGCTCAAGCCAACGAAGGAAGGCAACACCATCGTGCTCGCCTGGAAGGGCGCGGTGCTGCCGGCGCGCGCCGAGCTGGCCGCGCGGGCCGAGGCGATCGAGGCGCAATACGGGCTGCCGGCGCGCAAGTGGCTCAAGCTCTTGCAGAATCTGCCGGACCGCCTGGCCACCGCCGCATGAAGACCCGTCCTCCCTTCGCCCCCCAGGTCGCCGCCGCGGCGCCGTCTCATGCGGGCCCGCGCAGCGCGCCGCAGCCGCTTGCGCCGCTGTCCGCTGCCGCACCGAGCGGGCCGCTGCACTGGCGCCAACTCGTCGCCTGGCTCGTGGCCGACGGCGTGATCCTGCTGCCTGACGCGCAGCGGATCGCGCAGCGTTTCGGCGCCGGCGACAGCGCGCAGCATCCGCTCGTGCGCCTCGGTGCGGCCGGCCTCGTGCATGCAGGCACCGGCGCGCCGCTCGACGTGGAGGCGCTGACGGAGTGGCTGGCGCTGCGCTGCAAGCTGCCCTACCTGCGCATCGATCCGCTCAAGGTCGACGTGGCGCGCGTCGCCGACGTGATGTCGGCCACTTACGCCGAGCGGCGTTGCGCCCTGCCGGTGCAGGTGGGTGCGACCGAAGCGCTCGTCGCCACCTGCGAGCCGTTCGACATCGCCTGGCTGGCCGAGATCGAGGCGCACACGCGCAAGACCATCAAGCTCGCGCTGGCCAGTCCGCTGGAGATCCAGCGCTACACGACCGAGTTCTATACCTTGTCGCGCTCGGTGCGAGCGGCGCAAAAGGGCGGCGACGGTGCGGGCCCGGCGAGCTTCGAGCAGCTGGTGGAGCTGGGCAAGTCGAACAAGCAGCTCGACGCCAACGACCAGGGCGTGGTGCAGGTGGTCGACTGGCTGTGGCAGTACGCCTTCGATCAGCGCGCCTCGGACATCCACCTCGAGCCGCGCCGCGAGATGGGCGCGATCCGCTTTCGCATCGACGGCGTGCTGCACACGGTGTATCAGGTGCCGCTGTCGGTGATGACGGCGATGACCAGCCGGGTCAAGCTGCTCGGCCGCATGGACGTGGTGGAAAAGCGCCGCCCGCAGGACGGCCGCATCAAGACGCGCCGCCCCGGCGCCGACAGCAGCGCCGCCACACGGGATGTGGAGATGCGCCTTTCCACTTTGCCCACCGCTTTCGGCGAGAAGATGGTGATGCGCATCTTCGACCCGGACAACGCCGTCAAGCAACTCGACGGCCTGGGTTTCGGCACGCAGGACGCCAAGCTCTGGGAGCAACTCGTCACGCGTTCGCACGGCATCATCCTCGTCACAGGCCCGACCGGCTCCGGCAAGACGACCACGCTGTATTCGACGCTCAAGCGCCTGGCCACCGACGAAGTCAACGTGTGCACCGTCGAAGACCCGATCGAGATGATCGAGCCGGCCTTCAACCAGACGCAGGTGCAGACCGCGCTGGACTTCGGCTTCGCCGAAGGCCTGCGCGCACTGATGCGGCAGGACCCGGACATCATCATGGTCGGCGAGATCCGCGACCTCGCCACCGCCGAGATGGCGATCCAGGCCGCGCTCACCGGCCACCTCGTGTTCAGCACGCTGCATACCAACGACGCGGCCTCGGCCGTCACCCGGCTCATCGACCTGGGCGTCGCGCCCTACCTGATCGGTGCCACCGTCATCGGCGTGCTGGCGCAGCGGCTGGTGCGCACACTGTGCCCGGCCTGCAAGGCGCCTGACGACAGCGGCTCCCGCGAAACATTGGCCGAAGCCATCAAGCCGTGGCGGCTCTCGGGCGAGTACCGGCCCTGCAAGCCGGTCGGTTGCCTCGAATGCCGCCACACGGGTTTTCGCGGGCGCAGCGGCCTGTACGAACTGCTTGCGGTGAGCGATGCGCTGCAGCCGACCATTCATCCCAATTACGACGGCGCGGCGCTGCGCAAGCAGGCGGTGCAGCAAGGGCTGCAGCCGCTGCGCCTGGCCGGCGCCATGAAGGTCGCGCAGGGTTCGACGACGATCGAAGAAGTACTGCGCGCCACCCCCCGATGGGAGTGAGTGACGCCGCAAGCGCACCATGCGAGCCGGCTTATGCACCGCGGGTGCCTTGCTTTGCAAGTGCTGACGCGAGAGTACGGTCTAGGCCGAGCTACGTAGTTACCCACTGAGGTGCGCAGCGCCTCATTCCTAGAATGCGAGCACCGCGCCTCGGCGTGGGTGACGACAACGGGGAGACAACGCTTGAAGATCAAGAGTCAGCGCGATTTCGGATCGGCCATCATGTTCATCATCGTTGGCGTGAGCTTCGCCATCGGCGCTCTGAACTACACCTTCGGCAGCTCGGCACGTCCCGGACCGGCCTTCTTTCCCTTCGGCCTCGGCATCATCCTGGCCTCGCTCGGCGTGGTGGTGCTGTTCACGTCGCTGACGATCGAGAGCGAGGACGGCGATCCGATTGGCGCGATCGCGTTCAAGCCCTTGCTCATCGTGCTGGGCGCGGTGATCGCGTTCGGCCTGGCCCTTCCGCCGCTCGGCATGGTGGTGTCGCTGCCGATTCTCATCATCCTGTCGGCACTGGCCGGTGAAGAGTTCCACTGGCTCAGCGCGATCATCATGTCCATCGCTCTCACCGTGCTGTCCTGGGCGGTATTCATAAAGGGCCTCGGGCTGACCATCCCGCTGTGGCCCGCTTTCATGGGCTGAGGACGACAAGCATGGAACTGTTCGACAACCTCGCCCTCGGCTTCGAGACCGCGCTCTCGCTCGAAAATCTTCTGTACGGCTTCTTCGGCACCGTCATCGGCACGCTCGTCGGTGTGCTGCCCGGCCTGGGCCCGACCGCCACGATGGCCATGCTGCTGCCGTCGATCTACGCGCTCGACGCCACGCCCGCCCTGATCATGCTGGCCGGCATCTACTACGGCTCGCAGTACGGCGGCTCTACCACGGCCATCCTTATCAACGTGCCGGGCGAGTCGAGCTCGGTGGTCACCGCGATCGACGGCTACGCGATGGCGCGCCAGGGCCGTGCCGGCCCGGCGCTTGCCGCCGCGGGCCTGGGCTCGTTCTTCGCCGGCTCGGTGGCCACCATGGTCATCGCGGCCTTCGCGCCGCCGCTCACGGAGCTGGCCTTCAAGTTCGGGCCGGCAGAGTACTTTTCGTTGATGGTGGTGGGCCTGATCGGCGCCGTGGTGCTCGCTTCGGGCTCGCTGATCAAGGCGCTGGGCATGATCGTGCTCGGTCTGTTGCTCGGCCAGGTCAACACCGACGTCATCTCCGGCACGCCGCGTTTTTCGTTCGGCATTCCCGAGCTCACCGACGGCATCAGCTTCATCGGCATCGCGATGGGTATCTTCGGCCTGTCCGAGATCATCGCCAACCTGGGCAAACCGGCCGAGCACCGCGAAGTGTTCACGAAGGACGTGAAGGGTCTGTGGCCGACGAAAGACGACTTCCAGAAGGCGTGGCCGGCGGTGGTGCGCGGCACGGCCCTGGGCTCCTGCCTGGGTGTGCTGCCAGGCGGCGGATCGATTCTTTCCGCCTTTGCCGCCTACACCCTGGAGAAGAAGGTTGCCAAGGATGCGAGCCAGTTCGGCAAGGGTGACATCCGCGGCGTCGCCGGGCCGGAGAGTGCGAACAACGCCGGCGCGCAGACCAGCTTCATTCCGATGCTCACGCTCGGCATCCCGCCCAACACCGTGATGGCGCTGATGGTGGGTGCGATGACCATCAAGGGCATCCAGCCCGGCCCGCAGGTGATGACCAGCAACCCGGATCTGTTCTGGGGCCTGATCGCCAGCATGTGGATCGGCAACCTGATGCTGGTGATCCTCAACCTGCCGATGATCGGCATCTGGATCAAGCTGCTGACGGTGCCCTACCGCTTCCTGTTCCCGGCCATCCTCACCTTCTGCAGCATCGGCCTGTACACCCTCAACAACAACAACTTCGATGTGTTCGTCGCGGCGGGCTTCGGCCTGGTCGGGTACACGTTCTACAAGTTCCAATGCGAGGGTGCGCCGCTTTTGCTGGGCTTCATCCTCGGGCCGATGATGGAGGAGAACCTGCGACGCGCATTGCTGCTCTCGCGCGGCGAATGGAGCACCTTCGTCACGCGTCCGCTGTCCGCGGGCCTGCTGGTCGCAGCGATGCTGATGATCGTCATCGTGATGCTGCCCGCCATCCGCAAGAAGCGCGAAGTCGCTTTCCACGAAGAAGATTGACGGGCTGCGTCGCTCGTTCGGCGCCATCTGCTCACGGGCGGCGTGCTCACGGACGGAGCCAGGTTGTGGACGCGCGATCACCGTTTGCACGCCGTGGCTCATGAACTCGGCTGTGCTCACGGCGGTGCCGGCCCGCATTGATCCGCTGTTCGCGCCGGGACCGCGAGAAGACCGCTCTCGACGTTGCCGCCTTGCAAGTCCGCGCGTCCCCTGTGGCGGCAGCGCCGACGTTGGCGCCGTGAACCTTTCTCGATGACCCCACCCGATCGCCTGCCCTGGGCGGGTTTCGCCCTCGCGATGACCGGCGCCATCGCCTTTTCGGGCAAGGCCATCGTCGCCCGAACGTGCAGCCGCCCGATTTCGATTTGCTGCGGCAGGGGTCCTTCAAGATCAAAGTTTTCCTGGCTGCTCACCAGAGCAGGTTGCCGCGCGACCTCGTGAAGTCGCTGCAGGCCTTCGGCGATCGCGCGGAGTACATCGACCTCGAAGTTCAAGGCAAGAATGCGCTCGACTTCCATATCGCTTATGTCATAGGGCGCTTGAGCGCGTCGGAGCCGGACGCCTATGTTCACGTCATTTCGCGCGACGAGGACATCGAGCTGCTGTTCCCACACCTCAGAGCCGGCAAGATCAACATCGGGCGCTATGAGCGGATCGCCGACATCCCGCTGCTAAAGCCGCTGCCGGCGAGCCAGGAGGAAAAGATGCAGTTGGTGGCCGGGCACTTGGAGAGGCTCGGGGGAAAGCCGCGTACGCTCAAGGCGCTCGAGGCGACGATCGGCAGCGTGTTTCGCCGAGGACTGCCAGTCGAGAACGTGGCATTGCTGGTCAAGCGGCTCGAGCTCGAAGGCTATGCACGAGTTGTCGGCAGCAAGGTCGAATACGGGCTGCCGCTGGCCTGGGGACAGCATCGAGGAAAAACATGGATTTCGGAATCGAAGGCAAATGGGCACTGGTCTGCGCGGGCAGCAAGGGCCTGGGCAAAGGCTGCGCGCAGGCGCTGGCCGGTGAGGGCGTCAACCTGGTCATCATGGCGCGGGGCAGTGAGGCGCTGGAGGCGACGGCGGCCGAGCTGCGTGCCCTGAACGGCGCCATCGAGGTGCGCGCCGTGGCGGGCGACATCACCACGCCCGAAGGGCGTGCGGCGGCACTGGCGGCCTGCCCGCAGGTCGATATTTTGGTGAACAACGCCGGGGGGCCGCCGCCCGGCGATTTCCGCGACTGGGACCGTGCGGCCTGGATCAAGGCCCTGGACGCCAACATGCTCACGCCCATCGAGCTCATCAAGGCGACGGTCGATCCCATGATGGCGCGCGGCTTCGGTCGCATCGTCAACATCACCTCGGCCGCCGTGAAGGCGCCGATCGACATCCTGGGTTTGTCCAATGGTGCGCGTTCGGGACTCACCGGTTTCGTCGCAGGCCTGGCGCGCAAGACCGTGTCGCGCAACGTGACCATCAACAACTTGCTGCCCGGCCCCTTCGATACCGACCGCCTGGCCGCGACGATGGCCGGCGCTGCCAAAGCGAGCGGGCGCCCCTTGGCCGAGCTGATGGCCGAGCGCGCGGCGCAGAACCCGGCCCGCCGCTTCGGCACCGCGGCCGAGTTCGGCGCGGCCTGTGCTTTTTTGTGCAGCACGCAGGCCGGCTACATCACCGGGCAGAACCTGCTCATGGACGGCGGCGCTTATCCGGGGACCTTCTAGGGTCTGTCAACGCTGCGAGAGCTTTCCCGAAGGGTTTAACGGCACCCCGGTGGGTACCTGCTGGTGGACGCTGGACATCGACGCTGCCGCCCTGCGCTTTATGCGCCAACGAACGCCCATGGCCTATGCGTGTCGTTCAACATGAACCAGCGGCGAATGCTCGATCCCACTTCATCGCACGGTCGCCGTGCAACGCAGCAAGACAGTGATCTCGATGGGCGCTGGTGGCGCCGCGCTCGGCGATCCCTTGTCTGACCCCGATTTGAGGAGGCTCTCATGAACCGCATCGCAAGCAAGTTGACTATCGCCCTTTTCGCCGCCGCCGGTTTGGGCGGAACGGCTCTGGCCGCCGAAACAGCCGCCAAGCCCGCGCACAACGCGGACAAGACCCAGGTAGTGCCGAGCCGCGACGATCTGCAGCCAGGCAATCCTTCGCTGAGCAGCATGGACGACAACGCGCAGCGCCCGCACGACAACGATCGAGACGGCAACACCAGCACCCCGAACACCTCGACCAGCTATGAGGCGGGGTCCGGGAACGCGGGGCAAGCCGCAGCCGGCGACGCAGCGACGCGTGACTGGAACGCCATCGACACTAACAACGACAACCTGATCCAGCCCGCCGAAATGGAAGTTGCGCTGGAGGCGGTCGGACCGCAGGCCAAGACCGCGCAGTAAACCGTCCCGGCTTGCAACCGCCCCGCGACCGCGCTTGGAATCAGGCGCGGTCGCGGCCTCGGGCCGAGGACACCACGATCCCCGCCAGGATCAGCAAGAAGGCGACTGCGTGGTAGCCCCGAGGCGCGTCGCCCAGCAATGCCGCCGAGAGCAGCGCGGCGAAGACGGGAGTCAGGTTGCCGAAGAAGGCCGCCACCGCCGGCCCGGCCTGCGCCACCCCCAGCCCCCAGGCACGGTAGGCGATCAGCGACGGGCCGATCGCCACGAAAACGAGCGCCGCGACCACCCAGCCGCTCCAGCGGATCGGCTCCGCGCCGGCCAGTTGCTCGAGCCCGGCGCTGCCGCCGGCAAAGACCAGGCCGAACACCACCTGCACCAACAGCATCTCTGACCAGTCCCAGCCGCGCCGGGCGCCGACCGTGCCGGTGGCGATCGTCGGTCGGGCGTCGCCCCGCATGCACCGCGGCGGTCGCGCCAGCATCCAGCTATAGAACGCCCAGGCGATGATGGCCAGAAGGATGTACGCATCGCCCGCGACGAACTGCACGCGTGCCAGGGTGGCCCAGTCGCCACGCGCGATCACCAGCGCCACGCCGGCAAGTGACAACACCGCACCGAGCAGCTCTCGGCGCCGAGGCCGCACGCCGTAGCGCAAGGCGCCGATGGCAAGCATCCACACCGGCATGCTGGCGGCGATGAGCGTCACGTTGATCGGCGTGGAGCTGACCAGTGCAAGGTACTGCATCGCGTTGTAGGTACCCACGCCCAGCGTGCCGAGCAGCAGCAGGTGACGCCAGCGCGCGGCGAGTTCGCCCGGCGCCTTGAACACCCGCCAGCCGAGCGGCAGCAACAGCAGCAACGCCAGAGACCAGCGCATCGCGTTGAGCGTGAGCGGCGGCACGCTGTCCACCATCAGCCGGCCGACCACCGCGTTGCCGGCCCACATCAGCGGCGGCAAGGTGAGCAACCACGCAGTGCGCGCGGTCAGGGCCGACATGCGCGCTCTACAGCGCCGAGGGCATCGCTGCGCCGCAATTCCAGCATTGCTCGAACGGGCCGTCGATGTGCTCGCCGCAGGCCGGGCAGTCCCACAGCTGCGTGGGCGCGTTCGTCAGCTCCTGCAGCAGTGCCAGTGCACGTGCATGCTGCTCGTCGTGCTGCACCCACAACTCGGGCAAGGCTTGATCGGGCGGTATCTCGCCGGCGATGCCGCTCGAAAACTGGCGCTGCACCGTCACCGACAAGCCGGCGTGGCAAAGCAGGTCGGCCCACAGCGTGGCGAGGGCGAGGTTGGGAGCGTGTTGAAGACGGCGCATCGGCAAGGCGGGACGATCGCTGGCACGATACCGGAGATTTCCCTCCCCGCCTTTTGCAGAAAGACCGCCATGCCCCACCAGACCGTCAAAGCCATCCAGATCGCCCAAGCCGGCGACGCCGACACCCTGCAGCTCGTCGAACTCACCCTCGGCGAGCCCGGTCCCGGCGAGCTGCGTATCCGCCACCACGCCTGCGGCCTGAACTACATCGACGTCTACCAGCGCAGCGGCGTCTACGCCTTGCCGATGCCGCTGACCCTGGGCATGGAAGGCGCCGGCATCGTCGAGGCGGTGGGCGAGGGCGTCACTCACTTGCGAGCCGGCGATCGCGCCGCTTACGCCAGCCAGCCGCCGGGCGCGTACAGCGAGGCGCGGCTGATGCCGGCCAAGTGCGTGGTCAAGCTGCCCGAGGCTATCTCCTTCGAGACCGGCGCGGCCATGATGCTCAAAGGCCTGACCGCGCAGTACCTGCTCAAGAAGACGCTGCCGCAGGGCGGGCTGCAGCCGGGGGACTTCGTGCTGTTCCATGCCGCGGCCGGCGGCGTCGGCCTGATCGCCTGCCAGTGGGCGCGCGCGTTGGGCCTGCAGCTCATCGGCACCGCAGGCAGCGACGAGAAGTGCGCGCTGGCGGCCGAGTACGGCGCGGCCCACACCATCAATTACCGCCGCGAGGACTTCGTGGCGCGGGTGAAGACCATCACCGGCGGGCGCGGCGTGAAGGCCGTGTACGACTCGGTCGGCAAGGACACCTTCGAGCGCTCGCTCGACTGCCTGGCGCCCTTCGGCCTGATGGCCAGCTACGGCAACGCTTCCGGCAAGGTGCCGCCCTTCGACCTCGGCGTGCTCGGCGCGAAGGGCTCACTTCACCTGACCCGCCCGACCGTCTTTTCTCACATTGCCACGCGCGAAAGCACGCAGGCCATGGCCGAAGAACTGTTCGAGGTCGTGCTGAGCGGCGCGGTGAAGATTCCGCTCGAGCGGCGCTACGCGCTCGCCGATGCGGCGCAGGCGCACCGCGATCTCGAGGCCCGCGAAACCACGGGCTGCAGCGTGCTCATCCCTTGACGACGGCGCTGCGGCGCTCGCGCCGCATGCGGCGAACTTCGTCCAGGATGAGCAGCGCTGCGCCGACGCTGATGGCGGCGTCGGCCACGTTGAAGGCGGGGAAATGCCAGCCGCCCCAATGAAAGTCGAGAAAGTCCACTACGTAGCCGTGCAGCAGCCGGTCGATCACGTTACCTAAAGCGCCGCCGAGGATCAGCGCGAGCGACCACCCGAGCAGCTTCTGGGGCGCCTGCGTGCGCAGCATCCAGACGATGAACACGGCGGCCGCCAGCCCGAGCCCGACGAAGAACCATCGCTGCCAGCCCGAGGCGCCGGCCAGGAAGCTGAACGCGGCGCCGGTGTTGTGCACGCGCACGATGCTGAAGAAGCCGGTAAGCGGGCGGGCGTCGCCGAGCTGGAAGTGCTGGAGGATGAGCAGCTTGGTGAGCTGATCGAGGGCGATGATGGCCAGGGCGATGAGCAGCCACGTGGCGAGCTTGCGGTGATCGGTCGGTGAGGCGGGCATGCGGTCGGGGAGACGGTTCTTAGAGGGTCAGCTCGTCTGAGCAACGAGTTTGATGAGAGCCACGTCCGGATTGGCGTGCTGCCATACCGTCGCATCGCTGGCTTGCTGCAGCCCTTCGAGCACCACCTGGCTCGTGCCGGGATACGCCGCCTGCAGCGCCGGCACGATGCGGCGCGACAGGTTCTCGTCCAGGAGCAGTTTCACGCCGCCACGCGCACCCAGGCGGCGTGGCGCTCACGGTCGGCCGCGTAGGCGAGCACTGCGCGGATGTCTTCCAGCACCAGCTCCGGATAGTCGGACAGGATGTCGGCTTCGCTCATGCCAGCGGCCAGCCAGTCGAGCACGTCCTGCACGGTGATGCGCAATCCGCGCACGCAAGGCTTGCCGCCGCGCTTGCCGGGCTCGAGGGTGATGCGGTCTTGGTGGGCGGCCATGTCGTCGCTCGCAGTGTGCAACGCGGCCATTGTGGCGCCGATGAATCCTGCGGCACGGTTCAAGCGGCCACACGGGTTTCGCCGGGACCGTCCAGATTGCTGACGCAGCGCCCGCAAACCGCGGGGTGCGCGGCATCAATGCCCACATCCTCGCGGTAGTGCCAGCAACGTTCGCACTTGGGCGCGCTCAATGCCGTAACTGCGATCCGCCCGCCGCCGTTCATGTCTTCTTCGAGTTCGGCTTTCGAAACGATGAAGACGAACTTGAGATCGTCGCCGAGCGATCGCAAGATTTCGAAGTCATTGCCCTCCCAGGTGAAAGCGGCGCTCGTTCCGGACGGCTTGACATCGATGGCATGGAGTTGTTTTCCAGGAGCAAATAGCTTCACCGCCGCTTGCAGGGACGAGCCCACCTTGCCGCCTTCGCGCAAGGCCTCGATGTCTTTCAACACGTAGGACCGGATCTGCCGGATGCGTCCCCACTTGGCAAGAAGCGCTTCGTCCGGTGCGGCAAGCCTGGCGTAGGTTTCGACGAAGATCGACGATGAGCCGCCGCCGGCGAGCATCGGCCACGCCTCCTCGGCCGTGAAGCTCAGGAACGGCGCCATCCAGCGCAGCATCGCGTTCGTGATGCGCCACAGCGCCGTCTGCGCACTGCGCCGGGCCAGCGATTTCGGCGCGGTGGTGTAGAGCCGGTCCTTGAGTACGTCGAGGTAGAAAGCGCCGAGGTCCTCGCTGCAATAGACCTGCAGCTTGGCGACCACCGGGTGGAACTCGTAGACGCCGTAGTGGCCGCCCGTGAAGACCCCGCTTGCCGCGTCGAACGTGCCCAGGATTTCGGTTTGCAATTGCGCCGCGCGCGCCAGCGCGTAGCGGTCGATCTCCAGCAGCTCGCTGTCCGCCACTGCGTCCTTCGACGGATCGAAGTCGCTCGTGTTGGCGAGCAGGAAACGCAGCGTGTTGCGGATGCGGCGGTAGGCGTCGACCACGCGCGCGAGGATCTTGTCGTCGATGTTGAGGTCGCCCGAATAGTCGGTGCTGGCCACCCACAGCCGCACGATCTCGGCGCCGAGCTTGTCGCTCACCTGCTGGGGGGCAACCACGTTGCCGAGCGACTTGCTCATCTTGCGGCCCTTGCCATCGGTGGCGAAGCCGTGGGTGAGCAGGCCGCGGTAGGGCGCGCGGCCTTCGAGCGCGCAGCCCAGCAGGAGCGACGAATGGAACCAACCGCGGTGCTGATCGTGGCCTTCGAGGTAGAGGTCGGCTTCGGGGCCGGCTGCGTGCCGGCCGAGAGGCCGGCCCTGCACGTCTCGTCCGTCGTGCGAGCCGCGCAGCACATGGAAGAAGGTCGAGCCGGAGTCGAACCACACGTCGAGGATGTCGCTGCTCTTGGCGTACTGCTCCGCGGAGTGTTCACCCTGCGCGCCGAGCCACTCGGCCGCATCGAGCCGCGCCCACGCTTCGACGCCGCCTGCTTCGACCATTGCGGCGGCGCGGTCCATCAGCGCCAGCGTGTTGGGGTGCAGCTCGCCCGTCACCTTGTGCAGGAAAAAGGGCAGGGGCACGCCCCAGTTGCGCTGGCGGCTGATGCACCAGTCGGGTCGGTTCGCGATCATGTCGCGCAGGCGGGCGCGGCCGCTTTCGGGGTAGAAGGCCGTGGCGGCTCGTCCGTGGGCCGGGTCGCCGTCGATCGCGGCCAGCGCGGTTTGCCGCAGCGTGCCGGGCGCCTTGTCCAACGTGAAAACGCCTTCGCCCTCGTCCATGCGCACGAACCACTGCGCGGCCGCGCGATAGATCACCGGCGTCTTGTGGCGCCAGCAGTGCGGGTAGCTGTGCTCGAGCTTGCTCGTGGCAAGCAGTCGGCCGGCGTTTTGCAGTGCCTCGACGATGAGCGGGTTGGCTTTCCAGATGAACTGGCCACCGAAGAGCGGCAGCGCTGCCTCGAACACGCCGTTGCCCTGCACCGGGTTGAGGATGTCGTCTCGCGCCACGCCGTGGGCGATGCAGGAGTTGAAGTCTTCCACGCCGTAGGCCGGCGCGGAGTGGACGATGCCGGTGCCGTCTTCGGCGGTGGCGTAGTCGGCGAGGTAGATGGGAGCGAGGCGGCGGTAGCCCTCATGCACGTCGGCAAGCGGGTGATGGAAGCGTAGGCCGTCGAGTGCCTTGCCTTGGGTCGTGGCGACGACCTTGCCGATCAGACCAAAGCGCTCGAGGCACTTCTCGACGAGGGCGCTGGCGAGCAGAAGAAGGCCGCGCTCGGTATCGACTAGCGCGTAGTCGAGATCCGGGTTGAGATTGAGTGCCTGGTTGGCGGGAAGGGTCCAGGGGGTGGTGGTCCAGATCACCGCGAAGACCGGTTTGTCTTGCGGCAACCCCCTCACCCCAACCCTCTCCCCCGTTGCCGGGGGAGAGGGAGTATTTGCTCGCTCTCCCGCGTTCGCGGAAGAGGGCTGGGGTGAGGGCAGGCCGAAGGCCTCCAGCACTTGCTGCGGCTCGGCGGCCAGGAAGGCCACGTCCACCGTCGGCGAAGCCTTGTCGGCGTACTCGATCTCGAACTCGGCCAGCGACGACCCGCAATCGAAGCACCAGTACACCGGCTTCAAGCCGCGGTACACGAAGCCGCGCTCGATCAGCCTTTTCAGTGCACGAATCTCGCCCGCCTCGTTGCCGAAATCCATCGTGCGGTACGGATGATCCCAGTCGCCCAGCACGCCCAGGCGCTTGAAATCGGCCATCTGCTGCGCGATCTGCTCGGTGGCGTAGGCGCGGCTCCTGGCCTGCACCTCGTCGCGGGTGAGCTTGCGGCCGTAGGTCTTCTCGATCTGGTTCTCGATGGGCAGGCCGTGGCAATCCCAGCCGGGCACGTAGAGCGCATCGAAGCCGGCTAGCTGGCGCGACTTGACGACCATGTCCTTGAGCACCTTGTTGACCGCGTGGCCGATGTGCAGCGCACCGTTGGCATAGGGCGGGCCGTCGTGCAGCACGAACCTCGGCGCTCCGACCCGCGCGTCGCGCAGCCGCTGGTAGATCCCTTGCTCTTCCCACTGCTTCACCCAGCCGGGTTCGCGCTTGGGCAGGTCACCGCGCATGGGGAAAGGCGTGTCGGGCAGGTTCAGCGTGGCGCGGTAGTCGGCAGGTTCGGAGGAGGACATGGGCGGTCTCGAAATTTCTCCCGCATTCAGCGGGCGGCCACGCAAAGTTAAGGGCGATCGATGCGCTTTCCGCCGGGCGGGCGGGTGCGGCGCGCGGGAAGCGCCCGCGCCGGGCGCGTCAAATTCGGTCGCGCGTGGTCTGGCGGCGTTCGGCCGCGTGGCCGGCCAGGAAACTGCGCGCATCGAGCGCGTCGCGTGCGATGCCGGCGGCCAGCTCGGCCAGCGAGTCGTAGCGCCGTTCTTCGTGCAATTTGTGCAGCAGTTCCACGCGCACGAGTCTACCGTAGGCCCCCTCGGCGCCGAGGTCTTGCGGCCAGTCGAAACAGTGCGTCTCGAGCAGCACGCGACCGGCTTTGCCGAGCGTCGGCCGCACGCCCAGACTGGCCACGCCGTCGAGGGGCTGCGGCCCCAGACCATGCACCTGCACGACGAAGATGCCGCTGGCTGCGGGCCGCGGGTGAGGAAAGCGCAGGTTCAGGGTGCGAAAGCCGTCGCCGGCGCCCGGGCGGGCCGCGCCAAGTTCGCGGCCCAGCTTGGCGCCATGTACGACATGGCCGCTGATGCTGTAGGGGCGCCCCAGCAGGCTCGCGGCCAGCGCCATGTCGCCGGCGGCCAGTGCCTCGCGCACGGCGGAGCTGCTCACGCGCAGGCCGTGCACCTCGTAGCTCAACATGCGGGCCACATCGAAACCGGCAGCCTCGCCTGCGGCATCGAGCAGGGCGTAGTCGCCGGTGCGCCGCGAGCCGAAACGAAAGTCGTCGCCGACCAGCACGTAGCGCGCGTTCAGCCCGCGCAGCAGCACGTCGTCGATGAAGGCCTGCGGGCTTTGGCTGGCAAAGCGCTCGTCGAAGCGCAGCACGACCACGCGCTGGATGCCGCAGCGCGCCAGTTCGCCGAGCTTGTCGCGCAAGGTCGCGATGCGCGCGGGTGCGTTTTCGGGCGAGCCCGCGCGAGCGGCGAAAAAATCGCGCGGATGCGGCTCGAAAGTCAGCACGGTGCTGACGAGTCCGCGGTGCGCCGCTTCGTTGTTGAGCAGCGCGAGCATGGCCTGGTGGCCGCGGTGCACGCCGTCGAGGTTGCCCACCGTCACGGCGGCGCCGCCGCCGAGCGATGCATGGTGCAGACCGCGAAAGACTTGCATCGACCGATTATCGCGAGCTCGATGAGGCGTTGCGCCATTCGCTCGGTCGGGGCGACGGGTGCCGTAGGGGCAGGCCGAAAGGCGCAAAAAAACCCGCGCGAGGCGGGCTTCTTCGCACCGGCGCGGCACGCGGCCGGCCAGTGAACCTGGCTTTTAGCGAGCCGAGATGTACATCGTGATCTCGAAGCCGTAACGCAGGTCGGTCGCTTGCGGTTTGGTCCAGTTCATGGTGAGACTCCTTTTGAAGGTGGCGCCGTGCCAGGCGGCACGGCGAAGCGTTGAACAAGATTAGATCGTCTTCGCTTGCAATCATGGTGCCGGGAGCGCGGTGAGCCGACCAGACGCCGGCGCATGAAACGTCCATCATGAATTTCATGAATCGACCGCGCCTTGCGGGCCGGGCTACCGATAGCATCGGCGCCATGGAGTGCGCAACGAGTTCGATGCGAAGCCGCCGGGTTCGCCCGGTCGGCCGAGGCATTGCGGAGCCGACATGAGCCTGCGGCTGAAGATCCACCTCATCGTGGCTGCACTGGTCACGCTGTTCCTCGCGGCGATGATCGCCCTGCACCTGGGCAATCTTCGCGATGCGGTGCGCGAGGAGGTCGTCGCGGCCAATCGCGTGGCGCATCAACTGCTCAACCGCACCGTGCTGGTGGGCGCCTCTGCGGGCACGCCTGCGATGGCGCTGTACCTGCAGGGACTGGGCCGTGTGCGCTCCAACGAGATTACGCTGGTGGACGGCGAAGGGCGGGAGTTGTACCGCTCGCCGCCTTCGCCCTACAAGGCCGGCCGCGACGCGCCCGACTGGTTCGAGCGGCTGGTCGTGCCGGGGCCTTCGGAGCAGTCGATCGCTTTTCCCGACGGCAAGATGATCGTGCGCGCCGATGCCTCACGGGCCGCGGTCGACGCCTGGGACCAGTTCTTCCTGCTCGGCGTTACGGCGCTCGTCCTGCTGCTGGCCGTGAATGCGGTCGTCTATTGGGTGGTCGGCCGCACGGTGAAGCCCTTCGGGCAGATCGTGAAGGCGCTCGGCCGCATCGAGGCCGGGCACCTGGAAGAACGCCTGCCGCCGCTGGCCGGGACCGAGGCGGCCTCGATCGGCGCCGCTTTCAACCGCATGGTGGTCGGCTTGCGTGAGCGGCTCGAGGCCGAGCGCCGCGCCCTGGCGGCCGAGAGCGAGCTGTCCGACCGGCGCGAATTGGCCCGCTGGATCGACCGCCATCTGGAGCAGGAACGCCGGCTGATTGCCCGCGAACTTCACGATGAGCTCGGGCAGTCGGTCACCGCGATTCGCAGTCTCGCGTTGTCGGTGGCGCAGCGCACCGCCAGCCACGACCCGCAGGCCTCGCAGGCCGCCGGCGTGATCGCGGACGAGAGTTCGCGCCTGTACGACGCCATGCACGGCTTGATTCCGCGACTGGCGCCCCTGGTGCTCGATGCCTTCGGCCTTGCCGACGCGATGCGCGACCTGGTCGAGCGCACTCGCACCAGCCAGCCGGAGGCCGCGGTGGAACTTCAGGTGTCGCTCGGTGATGCCAGGCTCGGCACCGAGGCGGCCCTGGCGCTATACCGCGCCGCGCAGGAGGGCCTGACCAACGCGCTGCGCCACGGCCAGGCGCGGCACATGAGCGTGAGCCTGAAAGCCGAGGACGACGGTGCCCGCCTGGAAGTGCGAGACGACGGCCGCGGTCTCGCGCCCGATTGGGTGGCGAGGACGGAAGAAGACGGCGGCCACTACGGCCTGCGCTGGCTGGCCGAGCGCGTGGAGGCGCTGGGCGGCAGCCTGCACATCGGCAACATCGAGCCGCGCGGCGCGCAACTGCGCGTGTGGATGCCGTTCACGCCGGCCTTGGAGGGCGCCGCATGATCCGCGTCATGCTCGTCGATGACCATGCGCTCGTGCGCATGGGGTTTCGCATGCTGCTGGCCAATGCCGAGATCGAGGTGGTGGCCGAGGCGCAAAGCGGCGAGGAGGCCTGCCAGCAGGTGCCCAAGGTCAAGCCCGACGTGGTGGTGATGGACCTGTCCATGCCCGGCATGGGTGGCCTGGAAGCGGTGCGCCGACTGCTGGCGCAGGACCCCAAGCTGAAGCTGCTGGTGCTCTCTGCCCATGAGGACACCGCCCATCCGCAGCGGGTGCTGCGTGCCGGCGCGCTGGGCTACCTGGCCAAGCGCAGCGCCCCCGAGGCGCTGATCGCCGCGGTCACCGCTGTCGCGCGCGGCGAGCGCTACATGGACGCGCAGACCGCGCAGCGCCTCGCCGTGGCGCAACTCGACGGCGAGGCAAGCCCGGCCGACAGGCTCAGCGAGCGCGAGTTCTCGGTGTTCATCCAGCTCGCGCGCGGGGCGACGGTGGCGCAGATCGCCGAGACGCTCAATCTTTCACCGAGCACGGTAGGCACGCACCTCTATCACATCAAGCAAAAGCTCGGCGCCAGCAACCAGAGCGAAATCACGCTGGTGGCCTTGCGCTGGGGGTTGATCCAGGCCTAGTCGGGGTCCGGTTCACCGCGTCGAGGCGGGGCGGATTGCGCGCGCTCGCCGCACCATCGCCGCAACGCAAGGGCCACCCGATTCCATCATGCGTCTCAAGCACATCGAGGTGTTCAACGCCGTGATGCTCACCGGCACGGCGAGCGCGGCGGCGCGGCTGCTGCACGTGACGCAGCCGGCCGTCACGCAGACGCTGCAGCTCGCGGAGTTGCAACTCGGCTACGCCCTGTTCACCCGCCAGCGCAACCGGCTGGTGCCGACGCGGCAGGCGCAGTCGCTGTACCCGGAGGTCCAGCGATTGATGTCGCAGCTGGAGTCGGTGCGGCGCATCGCGGACGCGTTGGGCAGCGACGAAGAAACCCGGCTGCGCATCCTGATCGTCCCGTCGCTCGCCGTGCGCGCGCTGCCCGACGCGCTGCAGCGCTTTCGCAAGCGCTACCCGGAAATGCCGGTGTCGATCTGCACGATGCATTCGCGCGAGATCGCGCAGGCCATCGCGCTGCAGGAGGGCGATGTCGGCATCGTCTACGGCAGCCTCGCGCATCCGGCGCTGCTCGAAGAGCGCGTGGCGACGGGGCGGCTGGTGTGCGTGTCGCGCGTCGGCAGCGCGGGGGCCGATCGGCGCACGACCGTCGAACTGACGGACGTGCTGCGCACGCCTTTCATCCGCATCGACGAGCGCGACCCGCTGGGCACCATGCTGGCCGACCAATGGAGCCGGCTGGGCCTCGCGCCTCGCGGCGGCATCACGGTGCAGACCCACCACATCGCCATGGTCCTGGCGGAGCAGGGCTTCGGCCCGGCCATCATCGACTCTTTCACGGCGCAGGCGAGCCGCGACGACAAGCTGCATGTGCGCACGCTGCTGCCGGAAGTGCCGGTGGAGATCCGTGCACTGCTGCCGCAGGGGATTCGCTCGCCGCTGCCCGTCGCCGATTTCATTGCCGCGTTTCGCGCGGTGACGTCCTCGGCGTAGTTGCCGGACCAACGCTTGTCAGGAGCGCGTCACGCGGCGCTGTGCGAGCGACCACGCCACGGCTTGGCGGGCGAGCGCCGCGGTCGGATCGATGATCGGCAGCGGCGCATTGCCTGAGTCCAGTGCCAGCGGAATTTCCGTGCAACCCAGCACGAGCGCCTGAGCGCCTCGTTGCGCGAGTGCTTGCGCCGCCGCCTGCAGCAGTCCGGTCGCCAGCGCGACGTCGCCCGCCTTGACCGCGGCGATGCCCGGGATCACCAGCGACAGCATCTCGCCGGCCGTCGGCAGCAGCCACTCGATCTCGTGAGCCGGCCGTCCGGGGCGCGTGCGATCGACATACAGGCCGGAGGCGAGCGTGGCATCGGTTGCCAGAAGCCCCAGGCGCGCGTCTGCCCCGGCGAGGCTCGTCGCCTCCTCGAGCGCAGCGTCGACCATGTGCAGCATCGGCAGGCCGAGGGCCTGCTGCACTTCATTGAACCAAAGGTGCGCGGTATTGCAGGGAATCACCGCCAGGCCGGCGCCCGCGGCGCTCAGGCGCCGGCCGCTCGCGATCATGGCCGCCACCGGCGAGATGCCTTCGCCGCGGAAAGCCGCGGTGCGGTCGGGCACCTGCGGGATCGAGCTCACCACCACCGGCACATGCTCCTGATCGCAGGCGGCAGGCGTTGCCTCCAGCATCTTGCGCATGAAGTCGAGGGTGGCGAGCGGGCCCATGCCGCCCAGAACGCCGACCACCCCGAGCGGTCCCTCGGCGTCGCCTTCACCACCAGCGGGCGAATCGGCGGCGCGGGAGCGCTGCAGGGTGGCTTCGATCACGATGAGCGCGGCGTGCCTTCAGACCGATCAGGTCGCCGGCTTGTCCGACATGGCCTTCAGGTTGTCCTTCAGTTCGTCGCTCATCGGTGCGCTGAGATTGACGTTCTTCGGCGGGATCGGCGACTGGAACCACTTCTTGTACAGCGTCTCGAATTCGCCGCTCTTCATCAGACCGGCCACGACCCCGTCGACCAGCTTCTTGAACTCCGGATCGTCCTTGCGCAGCATGATGGCGTAGGGCTCGACCTGCAGGGCCTTGCCCACGACGTCCAGCTCCGCCGGGTCGCGCGAACTCGCGCGCAGGCCGTAGAGCAGGATGTCGTCCATGCCGAAGCCCTCGGCTCGTCCCTGCTGAACCAGCAGGGCAGACTCGTTGTGGTCCTTCGCGCCGATCAGCTTGAAGCCGAGCTTGCGCTCGTCGTTCACCCTGCGCAGGACCTGGTAGTTGGTCGTGCCGGTCGTCGAGACCACCGTCTTTCCGGCCAGGTCTTCCACCGATTTGACCGGCGAGCCGGCCTTCACCAGGAAGCGGGTGCCGGTGTAGAAATAGTTGATCGAAAAGGCGACCTGCTCGGCGCGCTCGCTGTTGTTGGTGGTCGAGCCGCATTCGATGTCGATGGTGCCGTTGCGCATCAGCGGAATGCGGTTTTGCGACGTGACGGCCTGGGTGGTGATCTTCAGGTCGGAGCGGCCGGTCACCTTCTTCACTTCGTCGACGATCTTGCCGCAGATTTCCCAGCCGAAGCCGGTCGGCGAGGCATCGCTGCCGAGGTAGGAAAACGGAATCGAGGCTTCCCGGTAGCCCACGCTGATGCTGCCGTTGGATTTGACCTTGTCGAGCGTCTGCGCCTGGACTCCGGCGCCGATGCCTGTCATCAGGAGGGACAAAACGAAGATCTTGGAGGTATGCATGCAGAGGTCCTTTGAGGAGAGGTTTGCGACGGATGACACGCCCGATGCTAGCCACGAGCGCCCGCGAGGGCCATCGGGATAAAACTGCAAACGATAAGTGCGGCTTATGGATTAGGGCCTGTTGTCGCTCGTGATCGATTGCCGAAAGGTGAAACGCCGGTTCAGATGGAAATTCATGACGAACACTACCGCCGTGGACAGCAGTTGCGCGGGAAGGTAATGAAGCTTGCCAGTCAACCAGTCGAAGAGGGCCGCGTTGATCGTCAGGGTCAGCAGGGCGAAGCCGACGAACAGCGCGCCGCCGGTCGCGAGCGGCACGCTGGAGCGAAAGGTGTAGCGGCGCTGAAGCAGGAAGTTGACGCCTAACGAGACGGCCAGACCCAGGCTGGAAGCCCATGTTTCCCACATGCCGACGAGCTCGATCGCCGCGCTCATCACGGCAAGATGCACGGCCAATGCCGCGCAGCCGACGACGAAATAGCGGGCAAACTGCCCGCGCACGGCCGCCGAGCGAACCGGGGCGGCGCTCAAGGCGCCGGATCGATGGTGATCAGATAAGGCACGGTCAGCGACTCCAGCATCGGGACGTCGATAAACGTCAGGCTCAGCAAGGCTGCCGTCGTCGCGCTGCTCAGCAGCATCAGCCGGCGTTCGCGAAAAAGTTTCTCGGGCTTTTGCGCCACTGAGCCGCTGCCGAGCGACAGCCGCAGGTAGTGGACGAACAGGGCCACGATCAGCGGGAAAGCCAGCGCGTACTCGATCCGGTACTTGATCAGGAAGACGGCAAGCAGCGAGGTGCAAAGCATCGCGTACAGGAAGCACGACAAGGTCAGGCTTCGTTCGGTGTAGAACCTGAACGAGCGGCGGTAGCGGTGCAGCACCTCGACGCCCGCGTTCGCGGCGATCTCGCGGTACTCGGACAGGCGCTTGGCGGCCATGAGGAACGCGCCGCCCATCCAGTACGCCACCAGCAGCGACAGCGGCGCCAGAGACTGCTGGTCGATCATGGTCCAACCGAGCATGAGGCGGATCGGATTGTTCAGCGATTCGGACAGCACGTCGAAGTAGCTCTTGTCCTTGGAGCGGAACGGTTTGACGTTGTAGACGATGCCGGAGAGCCAGAAGACGATCGCCACTGCGGCGAAGATCGGGCCCACCCACCAGGCGAGTAGCAGGCCGAGCGTGGCGCAGGCGGCGTAGCTGGCATAGACGACCGGCGCGTGAAGCTGTTTGTTGACCGCGGTGCGCTTGGATTTCTCGGGGTGAAAAGCATCGAACTCGCGGTCCAGCCATTCGTTGATGATGTAGTTCGCGGAAGCGATCAGGATCGCGCTAGCGAAGCCCAGGATGATGGCCAGCACGGCACCGTCGAGCGGCGGTTCGACCAGGGCGTAGGCCATGATGATTCCGGGCACGATGAACACGTGCTTGGTCATGTGGTCCAGCCGCGCGATGTGCACGTAGTCCCGCCAGGACGCCTCGGAGCCCGTTCGGCTCGCCGCGAGAATGTCTTGCGTCGAAATCGTCTTTTCAGCCGCTGTCTGCATCGTGTGCCTCATGCTTTAAGTTCTTGCTGCCAGTGCGTCGGCGGTTTGTAGTGCTGCGATCGAACGTCGTGACCTGGCTGTGGTGTCAAGGACGATGGCCAGAGCGCCCAGCGCGAGGAAAGGCAGCAGCCAGATGACGCGCGCCTGAAAGCGGTCGAACGGCGACGCGAGGCTGGCGCAGACGAGGGCGTTGCACACGACGCCGGCCACCACCAAGCTGGTAAACAGCGTGAAATCGCTCCACGCAGAGCCGGCCTGGGCTGCAAGCGGAATGCGCCTCTGCGGCAGGCTCACGGCCAGCCCCAGCGCAATCAGCAGCGCCGCGAACACCGAAACGTGGGTGGCGAAGCTCAGATTGCGATCCCAGGGGTTGCTCTTGTCGGCGGCCCGGCTCTGCAACAGCGTCTTGAACGTTTCCGGCGGCAGCCGGGCGCCGTAGCGCAGCGCATCGTTGCGGTAGCCGAGGATATCGACGCGGAACATGACGAGCTGGCGCAGCAGGTCGGCGCTCAGACCGCGCGCGACCGTGAGCGGGTCGAAGCGGACGACGTCCAGGAGAAAAGGGAACTGCTCGCCGGCGATGCGGCGCTTGGTTTCGGCATCGGCCAGCGTGAAGGCACCCTTGGACGGATCAGCCGAGAAAATGAAGTCCACCCAGGGCGTTGGAAAGTTGCCCACGTAGGCGCAGGCCGCATAGCCGGAGCCGGGGCAACTCGCTTGCAGGAACGCGGTGCCCGGCCCCATGTCGATGAGCCGGGCCATCGGATGCGGCATGCGCAGCGGCGGCTGGCCGATGGCGACCGTGACCGCCTTGAAGAAGACCCACTCGGCCGCGAAGCCAGCCGCGACGCAGGCAACAGCCAGCGAGAGGCCGGCGATGGACAGGCGCCGTGCCTTGCGGCTCACCATCCGTGCCGCGCATACCGGCAATAGCAAGGCCACCGCCAGCGCGAGATGGCTGGGGTGGCTGATGAGCCCGAACGTCATGATGACCGCCAGCGCAACCCGGTCTGCCCGCCCCAGCCGCGCCCAATACACCGACAGCGTCGCCACCGCAAGAATGATCAGCGGCGCAAAGACATCGGGCATCAGCAAACCGGCGAACGCGCTCAGCGGCGTGAAGAGCGTCAGCGCGCCGACAGTAGCGAGGAACGCCGGCGGGCGGACGGCCCACAGGCGCACCATCAACAGGTGCAGCAGGTAGGCGGCGCCCAGGGCTTGCATAACGACCACCAGCCACAGGTCGCTGCTCACGTAGCCCAAGTACAGCAGGGCGCCGTAGTAGACCGAGCGGCCGGCAATCACGAGCTTGTCCTCGATCGAGGTGAACCGCCGCGCGGGAGGCACTGCGGGGAGGGAGGCTTCTCCGTCTCTGTTCTGCGCCGCCGCTGCGGCTGCTTCGGCGGCTTGCGGCGCCCAGGCGGTTTGGAAGCGGGGCCCGAGCAGTTTGGTGATGCCCATGTCCGCGCCTCTCACGTAGGTCGCGGTGTCTGGATAAAAGAACGGCTGCCCATTCAGCAAGGCGAGCAGGCAAAGCATCAACGTCGCGAACCCGACGGACAGAAGCTGGCGAGGCCAGGCGCTTACTGCGTGAGGTACAGGCACGGTTAGACGCTTCGAGGCAGGCGGGTTCGTTGGGCCGAGGGCACTGTGCTCAAGCATGTTTCCGGCGGGAACCGCGGGCGGTCTCTTTCGGTTGATGCAACGATCGGACGACCGCGATCAGGGCACTCCGGTCGGAGCGCCGTGCGGACCGCGGCGAAGCGAAGCGTACGCAGGCAGCGCGGTTATGTCTCCACCCTGAACAGGTGCCGCCCGTTCGCCGACGTCCGGCCGCGCCATACACAGGCGTGAACGAGACTCACGCTGCCGGATACATTGCACTCTGCAGGGCGCTGACGCCCCGCAACTCGTTCAACCACCGACTCGAGTCGGTGGTTAAGCAAAGGCGTCCATGCTTGCAGCCTTGCTCGCCGCAAAGCTTGCCAGCGCGGTCCTTCGAAAGCCATAGGGGTTCTCGATCAGGGTGCCGCTTGACCGACCGCAGGGTCACGCCAGCGCTGCGACGGCGAGCCGCAGCAGGCCCACCCCGCGATCGGCACACTCATCGCAACTGGAAGCCGTCTTCGAGCGGGATGTGCCGGACTGCGTCGAACTCGAGCATGCAAGCCGGATCAAGCGTTGAGCATGGCACCGCTTCCAGGATGAGACGCTGTACCTTTTGAGCCAGCAGTGATGTGCTTGGGTGCTCGCTGGCAGCATCTGCAACCGTAGCCGCAGCCGCCGCGGCAACCGCCGATCCGTCGCGCCGCGCCGTTGCGCGCGCTTTGCGGCCCCGCCTCAGGCGGCCGATGCCGCGGGGGCGTCTCTCGAGGCGAGCTGTTCACGCGCCGACTCGTCCAGCCAGCGCCACTGCCCCGGCGCCAGGTCCGCCGGCAGCGTGATCGGCCCGAAGCGGCTGCGGTGCAGCGACAACACGTGATTGCCGGCCGCCGCGATCATCCGCTTGACCTGGTGGTACTTGCCTTCGGTGAGGGTCAGCCGCAGCGAGCGCTCGCCGCTGACCTCGCAGGCCGCGGCGCGCACGGACGTGGACTCGTCCTTGAGCGTCACGCCGGCGAGCAACTTGGCAATCTGCTGCGGCGTCACCGGCTCCGCAGTCTGCGCTTCGTAGACCTTGGGCACGTGGTGCTTCGGGTGCGTGACCCGGTGGATCAGCGTGCCGTCGTCGGTGAGCAGGAGCACGCCGGTGGTGTCCTGGTCGAGCCGGCCGATCGGCTGCACGCCGCGGCTTCGCAGGGGCGGCGGCAGGAGCGTCAGCACGCTGGGCCAGGACTTCGGCTTTTGCGAGCATTCGTAGCCGACAGGCTTGTTCAGCAGGAGCAATGCCCGTTCGCGGAAGAGCCAGGAGCGGCCCTCGACCTCGAATTCAAGATCCGCGACCTCGACTTCATCGTCCGAATACTCCACCGCGCGGCCCTCGTGCTTGACGCACTGCCCAAGGATCAGTTGCTCGCACTCGCGCCGCGTGCCGAAGCCTTGGCTGAACAGCACCTGCGACCAGCGCATCCGCGTCTCCTCGATCAAAGCAGGAGGCCGCCCGCAGGCGGCCTCGAAGGCGAGAGTTTAGTCAGCTGCCGCCAGCGCTGGCCGAGCGGCTCACAGGAGCGCGGCTCACCCTCGTCAGGAGCGGCACTGGCACAGGGGGACCGTGCCGCTCAGGCAAACACGCCGGCCGTGTCCTGCATGCGGCCGGACACTTCGCCCAGGTGGTGCAGGGTGTCGCCGAAGCTCATCTCCAGTACCGTCAGGCGCTTGAAATAGTGGCTGGCGATGTACTCGTCGGTCATGCCGATGCCGCCGTGCAGTTGCACGCACTGCTGGCCGACGAAACGCATCGAGTGGCCGAGCTGCACCTTGGCCTGCGACAGCGCGCGGCGCCGCACCGCGGGCGCATCGCCGAGCCGGAGCGTGGCGTAGTAGCTCATGGAGCGGGCCAGCTCGAGCTGCATCTTCACGTCGGCGATGCGGTGGCGCAGTGCCTGTAAGCTGGCGATGGGCACGCCGAACTGCTTGCGCGTGTTCATGTATGCGACGGTGATGGCCAACAGCTTTTCCATCAAGCCCACGCCTTCGGCACAGGCTGCGGCGATGCCGATGTCCGCCGCCTGTTCGAGCGCCGCATGGCCCTCGGCCGTGATCAGCGTCGCGGGCGCGGATTGCAGCACAAGCTCGGCGGCCCGCGCGCCGTCCTGCGTGGGGTAGCCCCGCAGCGTGACGCCCGCCGCGCCTTTTTCCACCAGGAAGAGGGCGATGCCCTCGGCTTCGTCATCGGCGCCGGCTGTGCGCGCCGGCACGATGAAGGCATCGGCTTCGTCGCCGGCGGCAACGACGGTCTTCGCGCCGGTGAGCGTCCAGCCGGTGGCGCTCTCGACGGCTCGGGTTGTCACGTGATCGAGCCGGTAACGCGCCGCACGTTCCTGATGCGCGAGCACCACCAGCGCGGAGGCGTCGGCGATCTTCGGCAGCCAGGCCGAGCGAAGTTCGCCGGGGGCGAGCGAAAGCAGTGCCGGCGCGATCAGCGCGCCTTGCGCATAGGGCGCGTTGACGAGGCCACGACCCAGCTCCTCCATCACCACCATCGCATCGACGGGACCGAAGCCCATGCCGCCTTCGGACTCCGGCACGGCCAGGCCGGTGAGGCCCAGCTCGGCCAACTCGCGGTACACGTCGCGCGTCTTGCCGCCGGCCTTGGCGATACCGTGCCGGCGCTCGAAGGTAAAGCCCTTGTCCACCCAGCGCCGCACGGCGT
The DNA here is from genome assembly GCF_013817345.1 of Methylibium sp. Classification (GTDB taxonomy): domain Bacteria; phylum Pseudomonadota; class Gammaproteobacteria; order Burkholderiales; family Burkholderiaceae_C; genus Methylibium. The sequence continues at coordinate 31,140 of NZ_JACDCW010000008.1, read as the reverse complement.
CGCGCAGCGATTCCTGCTCGTCGGAGAAATCGAAGTCCATGTCAGGCCTCCCGCCGGGCCGTCCCAAGGGAGGCCTGCGCCCCCTCGGGGGGCAGTGAACGAATGTGAGCGTGGGGGTTGTTCATCTCAGTTTCCCAGCACCGTGTTCGCCACGATGTTCTTCTGTACTTCGCTCGATCCGCCGTAGATCGTGGTCTTGCGCATGTTGAAGTAGGTGCCGGCCAGCGCTGCGCAATGCGCGGCGCCGACATGGTCGCCCTGCCAGCCGGCTTCCATCGCGTCGTGGATGAAGGGCAGGCTGCAGGGCCCGGCGGCCAGCATCATGAGCTCGGTGTAGCGCTGCTGGATCTCGGAGCCGCGGATCTTGAGCAGGCCGGCCACGTCGAGCGATTGCTTGCCGGTCTTTTCGGCCGAGAGCACGCGCAGCACCATCATCTCGAGCGCAACGATGTCGACTTCCAGCAGCGCGATCTGGTCACGAAAGCGCTGATCTTCGTACACGCCCTCGGCCCGGGCGATGCGCTTCAAGCGCTCCAGCTCGCGCTTGCCGCGGTTCACGTCGGCGATGTTGGTGCGCTCGTGCGCCAACAGGTACTTGGCGTAGGTCCAGCCCTTGTTTTCCTCGCCGACGAGCTGGTCGGCGGGCACCTCGACGTTGTCGAACCAGACCTCGTTGACCTCGTGCTCGCCGTCGAGCGTGATGATCGGGCGCACGGTGACGCCGGGCGACTTCATGTCGATCAGCAGGAAGCTGATGCCGGTCTGCGGCTTGCCTTCATTGCTGGTGCGCACGAGGCAGAAGATCCAGTCGCCGTGCTGGCCGAGCGTGGTCCAGGTCTTCTGGCCGTTGACGATGTAGTAGTCGCCTTTGCGCTCGGCGCGGCACTTCACCGAGGCGAGATCGGAGCCTGCGCCCGGCTCGCTGTAGCCCTGGCTCCACCACACGTCGCCGCTCATGATGCCGGGCAGGAAGCGCTGCTGCTGCTCGGGCGAGCCGAAGGCCATGATCACCGGCGCCACCATCACGGGTCCGAACGGAATGACGCGCGGGGCCCCCGCGAGTGCGCACTCTTCTTCGAAAAGATGGCGATGCACAGCGTTCCAGCCCGGCCCGCCGAACGTCTTGGGCCAGGCCCAGCCATGCCATCCCTTTTTGCCCAGGATGCGGGCCCAGCGCTGGTGGTCGTCTTTCGACAGGCGCAGCGCGTTGTGGACCTTGTGGCGGATGTCCTCAGGCAGGTTGTCGGCCACCCAGCCGCGGATCTGCTCGCGAAAGGCCTGCTCTTCGGGCGTGAAATTCAGGTCCACATCCTTCTCCCGTCATGCCCGGCAAACCGGCGATCGGTCAGTTTAGGCACGAGCGTTCGCCGTGTCGGTCGCGTGGGCGACAAGGGGTGCCGCCGTTCGGGGAGCGCTGCGCGGCGGGCGATGGGCAGCCGGTGCGCGGGGTCGCGGCTGAAGACGAAGATGCGGCGGCTCGCGGCCGGGCGGCTCTCGAGGAAACGATGGGCCGCCCCCGAGTTCTTTGACCCCGCGGGGGGCTCGGCGCCGCCGAGCCCTGAGGGCACTCAGAACCGGCGCTGCAAGGTGAGCGTGTCGTTCTCGCGCTTCATCTGAAAGCGCGTGAGGAAGCTGTTGCCGAGCAGGACGAAAGGCATGGGCGCCGGTTGCACCACCGCGTCCACGTTGAAGACCTCCACGTCGCCCAGCCGCACCGAGTCGAGCGCGATGCGCCAGCCGACGGTGTCGCCGTTGGCCGTGCGCAGGCCGATGCGCTGGCCTTTCTGGTAGTTCAAACCCAGCCGCTCGGCCTCGGCTTGGCTCATAGCAATCAAGGTGGCGCCCGTATCGACCAGGAAGGTGACGCCGCGGCCGTTGATCTGACCGTTCGCCTGGAAATGCCCCGACGCGTCGCCGCTGATCGTGATACGGGTGCCGCCGCCCGGGCTCGGCGCACCGCCCAGGTTCACCGCCGCGGCGCCGAGGCGCAGCGTTTCACGCAGGCCATCGACCTCGATCACTGCCTCGGCACCGTTCACGCTCAGCAATCGCACGCCCTTCAGCGTGCCGCCGATGGCGACGGCACGCGGCGCCGCGCCGTCGATGACCAGCAGCGCCTGCTGGCCCATGCTGCCGGCGAAGGCGACGCGCTGGGCCGTTACCACCGCAACACGTGCAGCCGGCGCCGTGGGCGCGGAGGCCGTTGCCGCGGCAGGCCCCGCAAGCGCCGGCCGCGGTGCGTCCGGCTGCGCTGCCGGCGTTCCCGGCTGCGCGGCGCCGCCGCCGGCGACCAGCGTCAAGGCCACGAGCGGCAGCAGCCGGCGCATCGGGTGTCAGTCGCGGAAGTTGTCGAAGGACAGCGGCACGTCGGCCACTTCCTTGCGGATGAGCGCCATCGCCGCCTGAAGATCGTCGCGCTTGGTGCCGGTGACGCGCACCGCATCGCCCTGGATGGCGGCCTGCACCTTCATCTTGTTGCCCTTGATGAGCGTCTGGATCTTCTTGGCGGTCTCGCTGTCGATGCCGGCCTTGATCTTGACGAGCTGCTTGACCTTGTCGCCGCCGATCTTCTCGATCTTGGCGGTCGAGTCGAGAAAGCGCGCATCGACGCTGCGCTTGGTGAGCTTGAGGGTCAGGATGTCCATCACCTGCCCGAGCTGGAATTCGCTGTCGGCGTAGAGCGTGATTTCCTTGTCCTTGCCCTTGTCGGACAGCTCGACCTTGGCGCCGCCGCCCTTGAAATCGAAGCGCGTGCCGATCTCCTTGGCGGACTGGTCGACGGCATTGCGCACCTCGACGAGGTCGGGTTCGAGCACGGTATCGAAGCTGGGCATTTTTGTGCGATCGGTTGAAAGCCAAGGATAAGAGGGGATGCGCGAAAATTCTGCCATGTCTGTCACGCCCGCCGTGGAAAACAGGGTCAGCCTGCGGCCCTACAACAGCTTTGGCCTGCCCGCGCTGGCCGAGCGGCTGGTGCGCGTACGCAGCGAGGACGACGTGCGCCGCGTGCTTGCCACGCCCGCGCTCGCGCGGCGCCCGAAGTTCGTGCTCGGCGGCGGCAGCAACATCGTGCTGACGACCGATTTGCGCGCCGTGGTGCTCAAGGTGGAAGTCGCCGGCAAGCGTGTCGTCTCGCGCGACGAGAACGCGGCGGTGGTCGAGGCGGGCGCCGGCGAGTCGTGGCACGGGCTGGTCGAGTGGACGCTCGAGCAGGGCCTGCCCGGGCTGGAGAACCTGGCGCTGATCCCGGGCAGCGTCGGCGCTTCGCCCGTGCAGAACATCGGCGCCTACGGCGTGGAGTTGCAGGACCGCTTCGAGTCGCTCGACGCGGTCGATCTGGAAACCGGCACCAGCCTCACGCTCGACGCGCCTGCCTGCCGCTTCGGCTACCGCGACAGCGTCTTCAAGCACCGCGGCCCCGACGGCCTGGCCGGCCGCTGCCTGATTACGCGCGTGCGTTTTCGCCTGCCGCAGCCGCCCAGGGCCGTGCTCGGCTACCTCGACATAGAACGCAAGATCGCCGAGACCGGCATCACCCATCCCACGCCGCGGCAGGTGTTCGACTGGGTCTGCGCCATCCGTCGCGCCAAGCTGCCCGACCCGGCCGTGATCGGCAACGCCGGCAGCTTCTTCAAGAACCCGGTGGTCACGCCCGAGCAGTGCCGCGACATCATCGCCCGCGACCCGGCCATCGTGCATTACCCGCTCGGCGACGGCACTTTCAAGCTCGCGGCAGGATGGCTGATCGACGCCTGCGGATGGCGTGGCAAGTCGATCGGCCAGGCGGGGGTGTACGAGAAGCAGGCGCTGGTGCTGGTCAACCGCGGGCAGGCCATCGGCGGCGAGATCGTGACCCTGGCATGCGCGATCCAGGAAAGCGTCTACGGCCGCTTCGGCATCCGGCTCGAGCCGGAGCCGGTGCTGCTGTAGTCCCGACAGATCACCGCAAGAGGAGACGGCAATGACACAGTGGCGCAAGAAGACACCGGACGAGGTTTACACCGCAGAGGAGGTCGAGGCCCGGCTGAAGGCCGAACTGCCGCACTGGACCTTCGAGGACGGCTGGATCCGCCGCAAGTACAAGACCAGCGGCTGGAAGGCCACGCTGATGGTCGTCAACACGGTCGGCCACCTCGCGGAAGCGGCCTGGCATCACCCCGACCTCGCGGTGAGCTATGCCTTCGTGATCGTGAAGCTGGTCAACCACGCCGCCAAGGGCATCACCGAGAAGGACTTCGCCCTGGCGAAGAAGATCGAGGACGTGGTGCAGTGGCAGCCGGCCAAGGAAGAAGGCGCGGTGCTGGAAGGCACGCCGAACGACGACGCCCGCTTCAAGTACCTGAAGTACGACACGCCATAAGAAAGCCTGCCTGCGCCGGCGTGTCGAAGCGCGGCCTGCAAGCCGGGCAGAGACTGACAAGCCTGCATGCCTGCCCACCCGTCGCTGCAAGGCCTGCAAGCCGAGCGTGTGTGAGAAATCCGGAACCGCGAAATGTCCAGCACCGAAACGCCGCAAACCGTCGCCGAGTTCTGGTTCGGCCCTGACGCAGGCAACGCCGCGGACGCAGCGGTTGCCGAGCGGCAGGCGGCGCTCTGGTGGCGCAAGAATCCCGAGACGGACAACGCCATCCGGCGGCGCTTCGAAGACGTGATCACCGAGGCCGCGATGGGCACGCTCGATGCCTGGTCGCAAACGCCGCCCGGCCGGCTCGCGCTGATCCTGCTCACCGACCAGTTCTCGCGCAACATCTATCGCGACACGAAGGCGGCCTTCGGCCACGACCTCCTGGCGCTCGCGTGGTCCAAGGAAGGGCTGGCGCGCGGCGACGATGAGCGGCTGCGCCCGATCGAACGGGTGTTTTTCTACCTCCCGCTGGAGCACTCCGAGTCGCGCCAGGATCAGGAACGTTCGGTGGCGCTTTATCGCGCCTTGAGTGCGGGCGTGCCGCCTTCGCAGCGGGCGGTGTTCGACGGCTTCCTGGACTTCGCGCTGAGGCACCGCGACATCGTGGAGCGCTTCGGCCGCTTCCCGCACCGCAACCGGCTGCTCGGTCGCGCGTCGTCGCCGCAGGAGCTGGCTTTTCTCGAGGAGCCGGGCTCGTCGTTCTGATGCCGGCCTGCGGTGGTGGGGTCAGTAGCCGATCGAGTAGCGGTAATTCTTGAAGCGTAGCACGGCGCTTTTCAGACCGATCTGCTCGATCACCAGCCCCGGGGTCGGCTCGGCGCCTTCGTAGAACACCTGGCCGTTGATGATGAGGAAACGGTTCGCGCGATCTTGCGAATAGATGGAACCGCCGATGGAAAGCGTCGGCAGTTGCCGGCGGATTTCTTCGGGCAGTTCGTTGCGGGCGTAGATGCGCGGCGGCGCGGGTTGGCCGCGCTGGGCTTGCGGCGGCGCGGCCGGCGAAGCGGCTGATCGCTCGGCCGAGGGCGTGGCGGTGGCCGGGTCGGCCGGGCCCGCGCCGCCGGCCGGCAACGAGCGGCGTGGCGACACGGGCGCGGCTGGCACATCGGCAATGACGGGCGGCTTCGTGAGCGGTGCTCGAGCGGCAGGCGCCGCTGTCCGGGGATTGCGGGGCGTGGTTGCCGGCTTCGGCGCAGGCTCCGGTGCGGGGGGCCGTGTCGCCGCTGGGGGTGCCGGGGGCGCCGGTGCGGCGGGCCCAGCTGCCGGCTTGTCTGCGGGCGGAGGTGAAGACGTGGCAGATGGCGCCGGAGCCGGTGCCGGTTGTAAAGGTGCTTCCGCGACGGCCCGCGCCGGTGCGGTCCCGGTGAGCGCCCCGCTCACCGCCTCCCGACGGCTCGCCGGCGCTTCGGGCCGCAGCCACTGCCACGCCAGCGCGCCGCCCGCCAGCAGGCACACGAGGGCGCCGCCGGCGAACCACACGACGGGCCTGATGCGAGGCCCCGACTCGGCCTCCGACGGGTCTTCCTGCGCGAAGCGCTGCGCATGGATGCCGGGCACCGCGCCGCGTTCGCGTTCCGCATCGGCCCGCCTCAAGGCGTCGAGGATGTATGACATCTGCCCTAGTCCTCTTTTTGCAGGCGCGGTTCTTCGACGCCGAGGGCGCGGTTGAGCTGCATGAAGGTGATGGGGCCGGCCAGGCCGTCGGGCACGAGCCCCTGGGCCAGCTGGAAGGCGTAGATGCGCGAGCGCAGCGCCGCGTCGGCGGTGCCCGGTTGCGGGCGGCCCTGCAGGCTTGTCAGCTGCGCCGACAACCATTCGGCCACCGGGCCGGAGCCGCCCTCGACCACCTTGTTCTCGTAGCCGGGCGGTGCGCGCCACAGCGTGGCGAACTCGCCGCGCCAGCGCTCGGCCAGTGCGACGAGCGGCACCGTCTGCGCGAGCTCGCCGATGCGCAGCGTCGCTTCGTTTCCGCTCAGGCCCGTGAGCAGCGCGTAGGCGGCGCCGCCGTCCTCGCCTTGCAGGGTGACGATGCCGGGCCGGTTCAGTTGCCGGATCAGCGCCAGGCTGCTGGCACCGCGATGGCAGTGAACCTCGCTGCGCCGTGCGGCCAGGCAAGGGTCACCCTCGCCGAGCTCGAGCTTCCACAAGCCGGCGAGTTCGCGCCAGGCCTGGCTTTCGTCGCGCAGCGGCGCTTCGAAAAAGCGCTGGGAGTCGGCGGCAGCAAGCACGCTGTTCGCCGGTATCGCAGCCGAGGCGCCAGTGGACATGGCCCCGCTGGCTGCGCTGGCCGCAGCCGAGTTCGCCGCAGCGGCGCTGGCTGGCACAGCGGGCTGCGAAGCCGCGCTCGCCGATGCGCCGGCCCTGGGGGTTGCCGGATTCGCCCGGCCGTCCATGGCCGAGTCGACGACGCCGAACAGGGCCGCGCCACCGAGCAGGCCCAGGCCCAGCATCGCCAGTTGCAGTCGGCGCGAGCGCGGGTCCGCGGCGGGCCGCGGCTTGACGAAGACTTCGCGAGCGGCCTTCTCGACGGTGGCGATGTCCACGCTCGCCTTGCCGTCTGCGTAGGCGCCGAGCAGGGCGCGGTCGCACAGCAGGTTGATGCGCCGCGGCACGCCGCGCGAGAGCTGGTGGATGCGCTGCATCACCGGCCGCTCGAAAGGCCGCGCCCGCTTCAAGCCGGCCACGGTCAGGCGGTGGCGGATGTAGCGCCGCGTCTCGGCCTCGGACAGCGCCTCCAGGTGGTAGCGGGCGATCACGCGCTGGGCCAGTTGCTCGAGTTCCGGCCGGGCCAGCATTTCGCGCAACTCGGGCTGACCGATCAGGATGATCTGCAGCAGCTTGCGCTCGTTGGTCTCCAGGTTGGTCAGCAGACGCAGTTGTTCGAGCACGTCGACCGAAAGCGCCTGCGCCTCGTCGATGATCAGCACGTTGTTCTGGCCGACCGCGTGCGTCTTGAGCAGGAACTCGTTGAGCGGATCGAGGTAGTGCTTGACCGTGGCTGCACCCGCCCCGGGCTGCGGATAAGGGATGCCGAACTCGTCGCATACCGACTTGAGCAGCTCCGGCACGGTGAGCTTGGGGTTGAAGATGTAGGCGACGTTGCAGCGCTTGGGGATCTGCTCCAGGAAACAGCGGCACACGGTGGTCTTGCCGGCGCCGATCTCGCCGCTGAGCAGCACGAAGCCGCCGCCGCCGTCCACACCGTAGAGCAGGTGCGCCAGCGCCTCGCGGTGGCGCTCGCTCATGAACAGATAGCGCGGGTCGGGCGCGATCGAGAAAGGCTCCTGTTTCAGGCCGAAGAATTCCGCGTACATGGTGCGAAGGATATGCCGGGCGACGGACTGCTCTGCGCCGCACGAAGAATGCGACGGATGATTCGTGCATTGCCCACACCGCTAGCAGGCCACTCGTCCGGCGGCAGTATGGTGCTGTGCTCGTTTGCAGAGCACGGCAAGGCGCTGCATCAGGCTTCGGTCCGGGAACAGGCCTTGCCCCCGACGGACGAAGCAACACCGCACCTCAACACGAAGGAGTTCCCGATGCAGCAAAACGGCGACGGTTCCGCATCCGACGACGACATCGCAGCCATCTACCGCCAGCTCAGGAAGGGGCTGGGTCACGAACGGGTGAACGACGGCAATGTCTTCGCCCTGATCGAGTTGGCGGCACTCAACGGCCACCGGCAACTGGAAACGGAGTTGCGCGAGTGGCAGGCGCCGTGCAGCGACGGCTCCGAAGGGGTGCCGAGCACGATCGCGCCGACGCGCGGCTTCAACCGGGAAAACGCAAAGCACTGAGCGGCAGTTCGAAGCGTGCTCGGGGTGCCGGCTCTTGGACGCGGCACGCCGGCCTCGCGGCGCATCAGCCGGCCAATGCGCACCGCATGTGATCGATGACCTTGCCGTGTTCGTGCTGCGGGCTGAAGAGCACGAGCTCGGCGTCCGCACCGACCTGGACCGTGTGCCCGGGCGGCCAGTAGAAGAGATCCCCGCCGTTGATCGCCTCCTGCTGGCCGTTTGCATACGTGACGGTGAGTTCGCCCTGCAGCACGTAGCCCCAGTGCGGAGACTGGCACAGGTCGCCCTCCAGTCCCTTGAGCAGCGGCGAGATGTCGGTACCGGCGCTCAGGGAAAAGTACTCGCCGCTGATCGTGCCGTAGCCGGTCGGATCGCCGAAGTCGGTCTGTTGTCGGGCGATCGCACCGGGCACGTTGATGCGCACGGGAATGTCGTTCTTGGCAATTCGCATTGCATGCTCCTGTGGCGGCGGTGGAAGAGGCCGGCTGGACTCGCCCTGTCCCGGCCGGCGTGGGCCCCCGGCCCGGTTCAGCGACGGGTGATCACGATCTCGAGGTATTCGCTGGGCACGACCACCCCGCCGTCGCCCGAGCGGTTGGACCGTTCGATCAGCGCCACGAGATCGCCGCTCAGGGCCGCCTGCGCCGCCGGCTCCAGCGCGGCGAACGCCTTGAGCACCGGGCCGTAGTAGGTCTTGAAGACCTGCAGCCAGTGCTCCGGTGACTTGTAGCGGAACACGAAGCTGCGCGGCTCGGCCGAGACCGCCGTGGCGTGCGGCCCGAACATCTCGGCGATGCGCTCGCGCGTTCCCCACAGCGCCGGCGACTTGACGCCTGCAGGCGGCGGCAGGTGCTTGCCGATCGTCTTGAAGAGCTGACCGATGAAGCCTTCGGGCGTCCAGTTGGCCAGGCCGATCTTGCCCCCGGGCCGGCATACGCGGATCAGCTCGGCGGCGGCCCGGTCCTGGTCGGGCGTGAACATCACGCCGAAGGTCGAAACCACCGCATCGAAGCTGCCGTCCGGGAACGGCAGCGCCTCGGCGTCGGCCTCGCGGAACTCGATCGCCAGCCGTTCGGCGGCGGCGCGCTCGCGGGCGCGCACCAGCAGCGCCGGAACGTAGTCGGTCGAGACCACGTCGCACCAGCGGCGCGCGGCCGCCAGCGAGACGTTGCCGTTGCCGGCCGCGACGTCGAGAACCTTCTGCCCGGCACGGATGTCGAGGGCTTCGCACAGCGCTTCGCCGACAATTTGCAGTGTCGTGCCGACAACGGCATAGTCGCCCGAGGACCAGGCGCCCTGCTGGCGGGTCTTCAAGGCGGCGAGGTCGGGTTGAGCGGGTTCGCTTGCTTGACGGGTCGGGGCGATCGCGGTCGCGGTGGCAATGGATGGGGACATGGTCGTTCTCCTTCGGGGCGTTGATCGAGCGGCAGGACTCTTCGCCGTCCTGCCGGCGGCATCGCGATCGGCGCCGAAAAGACCAGCACGCGCCGCGACTCTCGATGCGAAGGGTAGGAGCCTGCCGTGGACGTCAACGTGGTAGCTGGCGTGGAATCTCCCGTGGAATCGGGTGTGACTGCCCGTGGCGGCGACGAGCCGGCCGTCCACCTGCGCCTGCTCGGGCCGATGGCGATCAGCCGGCACGGCGCCGCGCTGGCGCTGCCGGCATCGCGCAAGCTGCGCGCGCTCATCGCCTACCTCGCGCTCGCTGCGCAGGCGCCCACGCGTGCCCACCTGTGCGAACTGCTCTGGGACATCCCGAACGATCCCCGCGGAGAGCTGCGGTGGTGCCTCAGCAAGGCCCGGGCCCTCCTCGACGATCCCGGTTGTCGAAGGATCGAAACGTCGCAGGGCACGGTACGGCTCGATCTCCGCTGCTGCCGCGTCGATGCGATCGAGATCGGCCAGGCGATGCAGCAGGGCATCGACAAGCAGGATGCCGAGCGGCTGCGCGCACTGTCGGCGCTTTTCGCCGGTGACTTCCTGGACGGGCTGGAGATCGACCGCAGTCCGCACTTCAACAGTTGGTTGAGTGCGCAGCGCCGGCGCTTGCGCGCCTGCCGCGTCGCGGTGGTGGAGCACCTGTTCGCGTGCCTCGCCCCCGGCTCCGAAGAGGGCTTCGCCTGTCTGGAAAAGTGGCTGCAGCTCGCCCCGTTCGACCGGCGCGCGCACGAATTGCTCCTGAACGCACTCGCGCAACGCGGGCAGATCCGCGAGGGCGAGGAGCACCTGGCCGCGACCGGCCGCGCGTTCGAGGCCGAGGGCCTGGACTGGCGCTTCCTTCGCGAGGCCTGGCGGGATGCGCGAAAGCGTCCTGCGAATGCTTCGCCGGCGGCGCAGTTGCCGGCGGCCGGCGCGGTGCCGGCCTCGCCCGCTGGCCCGCCGGAAATCCCCGCAGCCGGCCCGCGCCGCGCCTCGATCGCGGTCATGCCGTTCGTCGATCGATCGGCCCAGCGCAGCGTGCGAGGTGGAATGGCCGATGGGCTGGCGCACGACATCATCACGCGGCTGGCCAAGCTGCGCAGCCTGTTCGTCATCGCGCAGGGGACCGTCTTCGCCCTCGATCAGCGCAGCGTGGGCCCGGAGGAAGCCGGCCGCACGCTGAACGTGGACTACGTCGTCGGCGGTTCGGTGCGGCGCCAGGCCAAGCGCATCACCGTGGAGGTGGAACTGGCCGAGACGAGAACCGCCCGCATCTTGTGGGCCGAGACCTTCGATCACACGCCGGACGATGCCTTCCTGGCGCTCGACGAGATCGGCAACCGGATCGTCGCGTCGATCGCCAGCGAGATCGAGACCGCCGAGCGCAACCGCGCGATCCTGAAAGCCCCGAATTCACTGGACGCCTGGGAAGCCCATCACCGAGGCCTGTGGCACATGTACCGGTTCAACCGCGCTGACAACGAGCAGGCGCGGCACTTCTTCGAGATGGCGGTGCGCCTGGACCCGGGGTTCGCGCGCGCCCATGCCGGCTTGTCCTTCACCCACTGGCAGAACGCCTTTCAGGGCTGGGTGGACCGCGCACGGGAGACCGATCTCGCCTTCGAGGCGGCCGGACGCAGCCTCATGGTGGATGAGCGCGATCCGGCGGCGCACTGGGCCATGGGCCGGGCCCTGTGGCTGCGCGGCTGCCAGGAGCAGTCGCTGGCCGCACTGGAAAGCGCGGTCGAACTGAGCCCGAACTTCGCCCTCGGCCACTACGCGCTCGCTTTCGTTCACAGCCAGTCGGGGGACCCCGAAGCGGCGATCGAATCGTCCGACCATTCACGCCATCTGAGCCCGTACGACCCGTTGCTGTTCGGGATGCTGGGGGCGCGCGCCATGGCGCTGGTTCGCCTGGGCCGCTTCGAGGAAGCGGCCGAGTGGGGCGTCAAGGCGGCCGCCCGTCCCAACGCCCATGCCCATATCCTGGCGATCGCTGCGCATTGCCTCGCCTTGGCCGGCCGGACGGACGAGGGGCGCGCCTTCGCTGCCTCGATCCACAAGTTGCTTCCGCACTATCGCGTCGGCGACTTCCTGGACGCGTTCCGGTTTCCGGCGGACGCCGCGGCGCTGTTTCGAAGCGGCGCGGGGCAAGTCGGGCTTCAATGATTTGCTAGCGCTTGCCCTTGGCGCCGCGCGCAGCCCTGGCATTGGCCGCGATGCGCAGGCGCAGGGCATTGAGCTTGATGAAGCCGCCGGCATCGGCCTGGTTGTAGGCGCCGCCGTCGTCGTCGAAGGTGGAAATCTTCGCGTCGAACAGCGAATCGGTGGTGCTCTCGCGGCCCACGCACATGATGGTGCCCTTGTAGAGCTTCAGGCGCACGGTGCCGTTCACGGTGGCCTGGGAGGCGTCGATCAGGCCCTGCAGCAACTCGCGCTCCGGCGCGAACCAGTAGCCGTTGTAGACCATGCGCGCGTAACGCGGCATGAGGTCGTCCTTCAGCGCGACCACCTCGCGGTCCAGCGTGATCGACTCGATGGCACGGTGGCCGGCCAGCATGATCGTGCCGCCCGGCGTTTCGTAGCAGCCGCGGCTCTTCATGCCGACGTAGCGGTTCTCGACCTTGTCGAGCCGGCCGATGCCGTGCGCGCCGCCGATCTTGTTGAGCAGGCTCAGCACCTGTGCCGGCGACAGCTTCTTGCCGTCGACGGCCACGATGTCGCCCTTCGCATAGCTCAACTCCACCACCTGCGGCTTGCCGGGCGCCTTCTCGGGGCTCACGGTGAGCCGCCACATGCCGGCCTCGGGTTCGTAGTTCGGATCCTCCAGCACGCCCCCCTCGTAGCTGATGTGCAGCAGGTTGGCGTCCATCGAGTACGGCGCGCCGCCTTTGCGCTTCTTGAAGTCGACCGGGATGCCGTGCTCGTCGGCATAGGCCAGCATGCTTTCGCGGCTCGAGAGGCTCCATTCGCGCCAGGGGGCGATCACTTTCACATTCGGCATCAGCGCATAGGCGCCGAGCTCGAAGCGCACTTGGTCGTTGCCTTTGCCGGTGGCGCCGTGGCTGATGGCGTCGGCCTTGGTCTTCCTTGCGATCTCGACCAGCCGCTTGGCGATGAGCGGCCGCGCGATCGAGGTGCCGAGCAGATATTCGCCTTCGTAAAGCGCGTTGGCGCGGAACATCGGGAACACGAAGTCGCGCACGAACTCCTCGCGCAGGTCGTCGATGAAGATGTTCTCGGGCTTGATGCCCATCTTCAACGCCTTGGCGCGCGCCGGCTCGATCTCTTCGCCCTGGCCGATATCGGCCGTGAAAGTGACCACCTCGCAGTGGTACTCGTCCTGCAGCCACTTGAGGATGATCGAGGTGTCCAGGCCGCCGGAATAGGCGAGGACCACCTTGCCGGGTTGGCCGGCTTTGGCCGCCAATGCCCGCGGAGTGCCAGCGCGGGCGGGGGCACTGACAGAAGAGGTCGCGGACAACTGGGGGTTCTTGGCCATGGGTGTTCTGGGTCAAATCGGAGCGCGGATTCTAGGCGGGGCTTCCCTCGTACCAGCTCGCAATTCGACCGCCGAGACCCAGCGATGCCCGGAGATTTCTTGCCGCCCCACGCCGTTGAAGCCCGCGGCCCGCGCCGCCTGCTGTGGTTCGCGCGCAATGCACGCGAGAAGAGGGGGCCAAGGTTGACGCCGCACGCCGCAGCGGTTTGTGGGGCCGGCTCGCAGGTGTCTGAAGCAAAGCATCGGTACACCGATTTAGACACTGACGCCATAGCGGCCTTGCCTCGTGACTAGGATGGTTTCGCTCGCCCGTGTGCCGCCCGTGCCGAGAGCTTCGAAAGACATCCATGACCGACCTTCCGTTCCTCGTTTTGCTTCACCGCTACTTTTTCTTTCTGTGGTTGTTCGAGGACGTCAATCGCGGCACCCGATTCCAGCGTGCCGCGGCCTGGCGCCACAACCAGGCGCAGGCGCGGTGGCTGCCGACCTACATGCGGCGGTGGGTCGCGACGGGACTGCTGCTGTATGGGCTGGGCGCCGTGATCGAACTGGCCCTTGTCATGCCGGTGATGTCCGCGTTGTTCTACACGCCCGGTGTCCTCAGCGTTCCGGTCACAGTCGTGTTGGGGGTGGCCTGGTTCGGGCTACGCCGCCTTCCCGCGCCGGTCTGAGCGGGCGACGCGCTTGCCGCCGACCGCTCGCCTTTCAGCGCGGCAGTTGCGGCCCGTGAGGCGACGCGGGCTCGGCAGGCACGGTGTCGCTCAAGCCGTCCCGAGACGGATCGACGCGCATCGGCAGGCTGGTGTTCCCGTTCGCGGGCGGCGCTTCGTCGGCAGGCGTTCGATCGCGCACCACGAGTTCGCGCAGGATGCCGCCTTCCTCGACGCTGCCGCTCACCGTGCCGTCGCCACGAATGCGCGCTTCGCAGGCGGGTTGCTCCGCAGCGGGCAAGGCGCGGCAACGGAGCAGGGCGTTGCGCCGGTAGGCTGCGTCACCCGTTTGCAGCTCGCCCTGGGAGGCTGCCTCGCGCGCCGCCAGCGTCTCTTCAACGCATGCTGCCGGGTTGGCGTTGGGGCGGTTCAACAAGCAGGCCGCCCGGTAATGTTCCAGACGTTCGTTGCGGCCGTCCGCGGCCGATGCCTCCGCCGCGCTCACGGTACCCGCTCCGAACAGCAGGGTGGCCGATGCCACGAGGGCAGCAACCGTGCCACGAGTCAGGAAATGGTTTGAAAGGTGTGAGCTCATCGAGCGCTCCTCGGCAAGGGAATGGCAGATTTTTTCAAGGCTACGCGCCTGTCTTCTGGCCGCCATCGGACAGTGCGGCGAGCGGGCGTGGGTCGAGTCCTACGTGCAGGAGTGCGGCGGATAGACAATCCGGCCTGGATCATCAAACCGCAGAAAAATGGGTGAAGCAAAGCGCCGCCAGGCACAAGGCCAGCAGCTGGCGGGTGAGTTGGGCCGCCGCCTGCGCGCGGGCGAGTTCGGTCCGGTGGGCACGGCCCGCCTCTATCTCATCGTGCTCGACAAGTCGCCGAACGGTCGCGAGACGCTGGCCACCCTGCGCAGCACGGCTGGACTCGAAGGTTTGCCGGCTCTGTTCGATGCCGAGCCGTTCCGGTTGTGGGAGGCTTCGGCGCTGTTCGAGTTTCTCGTGTTGATCGGCGGCGACGGCACGCCCGAGCAGCGCAGCCTGGTCGCCGCCGGAGTCGAAAGACTCGTGCAGGACGTTTTGCCGCGGGCCTGGCGGCGGTTGGGCGCTGCGGACGGGTCGGTGGGCCTGGTCTGCGGGCTCGAAGAGGCGGTGCGCGGCGCGGTGCTGACGGCCTTGCAGCGACTGCGCGGCTGAACGGCTTTGCCGGCGTCGTTAAAATCGTCGGCTCGACTCTGAAGTGCTGCCATGCCGCTGTTCTGGAAAGCCTACCGCTCCGACGTCACCGATTTCATCGCGACGCTCAAGGAGCGCGATCCCCTGCTCGAGGAGCGCCAGCGCAGCGGCCGCGCGCTGCTGTGGGACCGCCCGCAGGACCGCGAGCGGCTGGCCGAGCAGCGCTCGGATCGGATTCCGCAGCAGTCCTACGTCTACCAATCCAAGGTTTGAGCGCAATTCCCCCGGGGCCCTGCTGCGCGACATGAGCAGCGACGAGACGGTGATGCCCGATGCGCCGGTGCTGGGCACCGAAGCGCGTGCCGACGTGGTCGATCACATCGCGCTGGCGCGCCTGTACGGCGAGCCGCTCTTCGCGCTGCCGAACGACCTGTACATCCCGCCCGACGCGCTGGAGGTCTTTCTCGAAACCTTCGAGGGCCCGCTCGACCTCCTGCTGTACCTGATCCGCAAGCAGAACTTCAACATCCTCGACATCCCGATGGCGGATGTGACGCGCCAGTACCTGGCCTACGTGGAGCAGATCCGCAAGCGCAACCTCGAACTCGCCGCCGAGTATTTGCTAATGGCGGCGATGCTGATCGAGATCAAGTCGCGCATGCTGCTGCCGCCCCGGCGCAGCGAGGAGGGCAAGGAAGCCGAGGATCCGCGCGCCGAACTCGTGCGCCGGCTGATCGAGTACGAGCAGATGAAGCTGGCCGCCGCGCGGCTCGAGCGCCTGCCGCAACTCGGCCGCGATTTTCTGCGCGCGCAGGTGCACATCGAGCAGTCGCTGGCGCCGCAGTATCCGGAGGTGGAGCCGTCCGAATTGCGTGAGGCCTGGCTGGACATCCTCAAACGCGCCAGCCTGATCCAGCACCACAAGATCAGCCGCGAGGAGCTGTCGGTGCGCGAGCACATGAGCATCGTGCTGCGCCGGCTCCAGGGCCGGCGCTTCGCGATGTTCGAGGACCTGTTCGACGCCGAGCGGCCGCCGCAGGTGAAGGTGGTGACCTTCATCGCCACGCTCGAGCTGGCACGCGAGCACCTGATCGAGTTGACGCAGGCCGAAGCCTTCGCGCCGATCTACGTCCGGCTGGCCTACCAGCCGGCCTGATGCTTCGTCCGCGCAGCCGGACGCGGCAGCCGTTGCGATAGCCAAGACACCTGCTGGCCGAAACGTGGCCGCTAGCCCGAACTCGCCGCTAGAACAGCGCGGGCACCTGCGCTGCCAGCGCCTGCTTGCGCGGCGTGGCATTTCCCAGCAGCGCGAAGCCGAGCAGCCGGCCATTGGCTGAGACGAAGCGGGCTTCGAGACCCGCTTCGTCGGAGTCGACTTTCCAAATGCCGGCAGCGTCCATCGGCGGCGGACACACCACCGTGGGGCAGGCGGGCGTCTTCACGACCACCGGCATGGCCGGGTAGGCCAGCGGCGTGCGCGTGCCGGCCAGGGTGGCGGCGAGCGCGCGGGCCTGCTGCATCAGCGGCATCACGTAGGGCAGGCAATGGCCTTCGACCTGCGCGCAGTCGCCGATGGCGTGGACATGCAAGGCCGAGGTGGTGAGATGCCGATCGACGACGACGCCGCGCTCGACCGCCAGGCCGGCGACCTCGGCCAGCGAGGTGCGCGGGCGCAGGCCGATGGCCGAGAGCAGCAGGTCGCACTCAAGTGCACTGCCGTCGGTGAGCTGCAGGCGCAGCCCGCCGCCTTCGCGGTGATCGACGCGTGCGACTGCCACGCCGAAGCGAAACGCCACACCGGCGGCTTCGAGCTTTTCGCGCAGACGGCTGCTGGCCTGCGGCGGCAGCAAGCGTGAGAGGGGTCGGTCGGCGAGGTCGAGGACCATCGGGGCCACACCCCGGTGCAGCAGGTCGTTGGCGAACTCGCAGCCGATCAGGCCGGCGCCGAGGATGCAGACCTGCCGAACCCCTTCCAGGCGTTCGGCGAAGCGCGCGTAGTCGTCGATGTCGTTGACCGAGAGCACCTGATCGGCCGCGTCCCCAGCGAGCGACAGGCGGATCGGGTCGGCGCCGAGTGCCAGCACGAGGTCGCGGTAGCCGAGCCCCTGGCCGTCGTCGAGGGTGATGCGTCGTGCCGCGGTGTCGATCGCCGCGACGCTGCTGCGCGCGAGCACGGTGGCGTTCAGGTCGGCGGCCATCGTGGCAGCGGGCTTCATCACCAGCGCGGCCGGCGACTTCTTGCCGGCCAGCGCGTTCGACAGCATCGGTTTCGAATAGAAGCCGGCCTCGTCGCGGCTCACCACCACCAGCGGCGTGGTCGTGTCGAGCTTGCGAAACTCACGGGCCAGCGTGTAGCCGGCCAGGCCGCTGCCCAGGACGATCACTGGAGCAGTCATCGGATCTCCGTCATCTCAAAGTCGCTCTTGGCCACACCACAGTCCGGGCACAGCCACTCTGCGGGAATGTCCTCCCAGCGGGTGCCGGGCTTGATGCCTTCGTCGGGCAGGCCCAGCGCTTCGTCATAGATGAATCCGCACACGCCGCACTCGTACTTTTTCATGAGGCAATTTTGTCCTGTCTTCGCGAGCCGCTGGCAAGGGTGCGAGGCAGGCAGGTGCATGTCTAGAATCCACGACCCATTGCCGCACCGCACCATGAGCAGCCAAACGTCGCCCGCCGACCGTCCCTCCGCCCGCAAGCCGGTGACGCTGCACACCTTGCGCGAGATGCACGCGCGCGGCGAGAAGATCGCCATGCTCACCGCCTACGACGCCAGCTTCGCCGCGCTGGTCGATGCGGCCGGGGTGGACTGCATCCTCGTCGGCGACTCGCTCGGCATGGTGCTCAAGGGCCAGCCCAGCACGCTGTCGGTGACGATGGAGCAGATCGGCTATCACACCCGCAGCACCTCGCGCGGCACCCGGTCGGCCTTCCTGATCGCCGACATGCCGTTCGGCAGCTACCAGGAAAACCCGGTCCAGGCCCTGCGCAATGCCGGCACCCTGATGGCCGCCGGCGCGCAGATGGTCAAGCTCGAAGGTGGCGGCTGGACGCCGGAGACGGTGAACTTCCTGGTCGAGCGCGGCGTGCCGGTGTGTGCGCACCTCGGCCTCACCCCGCAAAGCGTGCACGCGCTGGGCGGCTATCGCATTCAGGGCAAGGACGAAGCCGGCGCCGCGACGCTGCGCCGCCATGCCAAGGCGCTGGCCGAAGCCGGCGCCGCGATGATGGTGCTGGAACTCATGCCCGCCGCTGTGGCACGCGACGTGCAAGCCGACAGCCCCGGCCTCATGACCATCGGCATCGGCGCCGGCGCCGGCACCGCCGGCCAGGTGCTGGTGCTGCACGACATGCTCGGCGTCACGCGCGGCAAGCTGCCGCGCTTCGTGCGCAACTTCATGGACGGCCACGCCTCGATCGAAGCGGCGGTGCAAGCCTACGTGGCCGCGGTGAAGGACGGCAGCTTCCCCGACGAAGCCGTCCACGCCTACTGAGCGTTCCGGATTCACGAGAAGCCGCGCGGTCTGCTGCCCGGCCGTCAAGGAGGCCAAGAGCCGATGCGCATCGTTCACACCCTTGCCGAGTTGCGCGCCGCGCTGGCCGGTGCACCGGCGCCTGCCTTCGTGCCGACGATGGGCCATCTGCACAAGGGCCATCTCGCTCTGTTGCGACTCGCCCGAGAGAACGGCGGGCCCGTGGCGGCCAGCATCTTCGTCAACAGGCTGCAATTCGGCCCGAACGAGGACTTCGACCGCTACCCCCGGAACCTGGGGCGCGACTGCGAACTGCTCGAAGGCGCAGGCTGCGACCTCGTGTTCGCGCCCGACGAGGGCGAGTTCTATGCCGAGCCGCAGACCTACACGATTCAACCGCCCGCCGAGCTGGCCGGCATTCTGGAGGGCGCCTTCCGGCCCGGCTTCTTCACCGGCGTGTGCACGGTGGTGATGAAGCTGCTGCAGTGCGTCCAGCCCCGCATCGCTGTGTTCGGCAAGAAGGACTACCAGCAGCTGATGGTCATTCGCGGCATGGTGCGGCAGTTCGCCTTGCCGCTCGAAGTGCTCGCCGGCGAGACCTTGCGAGCCGACGACGGCCTGGCCCTGAGTTCGCGCAACGGCTATCTCAGCGCGAGCGAGCGCGCCGAGGCGCCGCAGTTGCAGGCGAGCCTGCGCGCGGTGCAGGCGGCGGTGAAGGGGGGCGAGAGGGATCTCGTCGCGATCGAGGCGCGGGCGATGGACACGCTGCGCTCGCGCGGCTGGCAGCCCGACTACGTCGCGGTAAGGCGGCGCAGCGACCTGCAGTCGCCGAGTGCGGACCAGGTTGCCGCCGGCGAGGCGCTGGTGGCGCTGGCGGCGGCGCGCATCGGCAAGACGCGGCTGATCGACAACCTCGAGCTCTGAGCTTGGCTGCCGGGTACTCCGCGCGCCACAAGCCGCGCCGGCCCGCGGCACCCGCGGCACCGGTCGCGCCGCGCGAGCCCCGCGACGTGAGCCTGCACGGCGAGCGCCGCATCGACGACTACTTCTGGCTGCGCGATCGCGACGATCCGCGCGTGCTCAGGCACCTGAAGGCCGAGAACAAACACACCGCGGTTTGGTTCGCACCTCATGCCGCCCTGCGCAAGCAGCTCTACGAGGAGATGCTGGCCCGCATCCAGCAGGACGACGAGGACGTGCCCTGCCGCGACGGACGGTGGTGGTACTCGAGCCGCACGCTGGCCGGCCGCCAGTACCCGGTGGAAATCCGCCGCGCAGCAGCGGGCCCCGAGCGGCGCTTCGATGCGCATGCCGCTGACGAGGTGCTGCTCGACCTGAACGAGATGGCCGAAGGCAAGGCGTATCTCGAGCTCGGGAGCTTCGACGTGAGCCCAGACGGCCGCTGGCTCGCGTTTTCGCTCGACGAAACGGGCGGCCTCGACTACACGCTGCACGTCAAGGACCTCGCCAGCGGCGCCGTCCTGCCCCTGGCCATCCCGGGCACCGAGGGCGCGGTCTGGGGCAACGACAACCGCACGCTCTACTACCTCACGGTCGACGAGGCCCGGCGTGCGCACCGGCTGTGGCGCCACGTCATCGGCAGCGGCCGGCCCGACCGCCTGCTCTTCGAGGAGGCCGACGAGGCGTTCAGCCTCGGCCTCGGCAAGACGCGCGACCACCGCTACGTGGTACTGCAGATCGACAGCGCCGACACCAGCGAGGTCCGGGTGCTCGACGCCGACCGCCCGCTGGCGAGGCCGAGGGTCGTACTGCAGAGGCGCAGCGGCATCGAATACTCGATCGACCACCGCGAGGGCCGCTTCTACCTGCTCGTCAACGACACCGGCCGCAACAACCGGCTGGCGAGCGTCGATGCGCGTCGGCCCAAATTGGCGCGCGCCACCGAGCTGATCGCGCACCGCGGCGACGTGATGCTCGAAGAGGCCGACGTCTTCGCGCGGCATCTGGTCGTCACCGAAAGGATCAAGGGCTCGCTGCAGTTGCGAGTGCGCGATCTGCTCAGCGGCGAAGAGCACCGCGTCGCCTTCGACGAGCCGGTCTACAGCGCCAGCGGCTTCGACAACGCCGAGTTCGACACCACACAGTTCCGCTTCGAATACACCTCGCTGGTTACGCCGGCCGCGGTCTACGACTACGACCTCGCCACGCAAGAGCGGGTGCTTCGCAAGCGCGAGCCGGTGCTGGGCGGCTTCGATGCTTCGCTCTATGCCAGCGAACGACTCGATGCCACGGCCCAGGACGGCACGAAAGTGCCGATCTCGCTCGTGTACCGGCGCGATCTCCGGGCGAACGCAGGGGCTAACACGAAAGCGGACGAACGCACGCTCGAACAAACGAACGAGGCCGGCCCGCAACCCCTGCTGCTCTACGGCTACGGCAGCTACGGCATCCCGAGCGAGCCGGAGTTTTCATCGGCGCGGCTGTCGCTGCTCGACCGCGGCGTCGTGTTCGCCATCGCCCACGTGCGCGGCGGCGGCGACCTCGGCCGCACCTGGCACGACGCCGGCAAGATGGCCGAGAAGCACCGCAGCTTCAGCGACTTCATCGCCTGCGCCGAGGCGCTCATCGAGCAAGGCTGGACCGAGCCGTCGCGGTTGATCATTCAGGGCGGCAGCGCTGGCGGGCTGCTGGTCGCCGCCGCGGTCAACCAGCGGCCCGAGCTGTTCAAGGCCATGGTCGCCGAGGTGCCCTTCGTCGACGTGATCAACACCATGCTCGACGAATCGCTGCCGCTGACCGTGGGAGAGTTCCTCGAATGGGGCAACCCGAAGATTGCCGCGCAGTACGGCTGGCTGCGTGCCTGGAGCCCCTACGACAACCTGCAGCGCGGCGCCTATCCGGCCATGCTGCTGGAGACCGGCCTCAACGACAGCCAGGTGCAGTACTGGGAGCCTGTCAAGTACGCCGCGCGGCTGCGCACCCTGAAAACCGACCACAACCCCGTGCTGCTGCAGATCAACCTCGACGCCGGCCACGGCGGCGCTTCAGGGCGCTTCGATGCGCTGTGGGAGCTGTCGCTGAGCTCTACCTTCATGCTGGATCAGTGGGGTTTGGCGCGCTGAAGCGCCACGCACTGCCGCGCGTCATTCGCCCCAGCCCTCGCGCCGCCGTTCTTCGCGGTTGGCGCGGTCCTGCGCGAACAGCTCCTCGAGCTGCTGGCGACCGGCGCGGGCCATGGAGACCAGCCTCGCCTGGTCCTTGCGGTGCGGCCACATCGCCTCGAGCTGATCGATGTTGTGACGCCGAAAGCGCATCGCCAGCGTTCGCGCGCGGTGCGGTTGCCAGCCGAGAAGCTCGAGCACGCTGCGCGCGCTCATCAGCGAGGCATCGAGCGTTTCGCGCTCGATGTGCGCAACGCCGCGGTCGCGGAGTTGGTACCAGTGCTGCACGTTGCGCGCGCGTGCCACGACGGTGAGGTCGGGAAAGTGCTCGCGTGCCAGATCGGCCACCTTGAGGCTTTGCTCGGTGTCGTCGATCGCCAGCACCAGCACCTTCGCGCTCGCCGCGCCGGCGGTGCGCAGCAGATCGAGCCGGGTCGCGTCGCCGTAGTAGACCGTGAAGTCGAAGCGGCGCAGGAAATCGATCTGCTCGGCGTCGTGCTCGAGCACCGTCGCCTTCAGGCCGTTCGCATAGAGCAGACGGCCGACGATCTGCCCGTAACGGCCGAAGCCGGCGATGATGATCGGCGCGTCCTGCGGCTCGGCCAGGCCGTCCGGCGTCGGTGGCTTGCCTCTGGCCGCGAGCCGGCCGCCCGCATAGCGGTCGATGGGGCCGACCAGCAGCGGCGACAGCAGCATCGACAACGCGACCGCTGCCACCATCACCGAGGCGAGCGCCGGCTCGATGGCCCCGGCCTGGGTGGCCGCCTGGAACACCACGAAGCCGAACTCCCCGCCTTGCGCCAGCATGAGCACGAACACCGGCCGCTCCGCCAGCGGCACCGGCATGGCGCGGGCGATCACCAGCATGACCGCCACCTTGACGAGCAGGAAACCGAGCACCACCCCGAACACCAACGGCCAGCGTGCCAGGACCACACCGAAGTCCACGCTCATGCCTACTGCGATGAAGAACAGGCCCATGAAGAGGCCCTTGAAGGGCTCCAGGTCGGTCTCCAGTTCACGGCGGTACTCGCTGTCGGCGAGCAGCACGCCGCCGAGGAAGGCGCCGAGCGCCATCGACAGGCCGAGCGCATCCATCAGCGAGGCCAGCGCCACCACCAGCAGCAGCGCCGCGGCGGTGAAGATCTCGGTGGAGCGGGTGTTCGCGATCCCGCGTAGCGCGGGGCGCAGCAGCAGCCGCCCGCCGAGCACCACCGCAACGATGGCGCCGAGCACCAGCAGGGCCTGCTTCCCACCGCCGCCGGCCGGTGCCTGCTGCGCGGCCAGCAGCGGCAGCACGGCCAGGAAGGGGATCGACATGATGTCCTGGAACAGCGAGATCGAGATCACCGACTGCCCGGAGGTCGTGGGGAGCATGTTGCGCTCGCCCAGCACCACCAGCGAGATCGCGGTCGACGACATGGCCAGGCCGAAGCCGACCACGAGCGCCGTGGCGGGCGACACGCCCAGCGCCCAGGCTGCGGCGCCCAGCAGCGCCGTGCAGCCGAGCACCTGCGCGCCGCCCCAGCCGAAGATCGGCGCTCGCAGCGACCACAGCCGGCGTGGCTCGAGGTCCAGCCCGACCAGAAACAGCATCAGCACCACGCCGAATTCGGCAAAGCGCAGCACCGTCTCGGCGTCGCCGACGAGCTGCAACACATGCGGGCCGATCACCACGCCGGCGATCAGGTAGCCGACGATGGAGCCGAGCCCGAGCGCCCGCGCGAGCGGCACGGCGAGCACGGCCGCAGCCAGAAACACGAGGCTGTTGCCGAGCCAGTTCATGCCGCCTCCTGCACGGCCTGCGTCGCCGGCCGGTCGCCCGCCGGCACGTCGCAATCGGGGCACTGCTCCAGATCAGCCAGCTCCGGCCACGCGGGATAGGTCGCCAGCCGTTCGCGCCAGGTGCTCACATGCACGGCCAGCCGCTCGGTGCCGACCGCATGCGCGCCATGCAGCACCAGCGGCGGCAAAAAGCGCAGGCCGCACAGCGCGGCGGTCTGCTCGTAGGGCGGCAGGAAGGCGTCGAAGAAGTAGCGGTTGTAGCCGTCCGGGCGGTAGGCGGCTTCGGCGCCGCCGGTCGAGGCGACCAGCCACAGGTCCTTGCCGCGCAGCGCCCGGCCGGGGCCGCTGCCGCTGCGGCCGTAGGCCCAGCCGAGGGTCAGCACCTCGTCGAGCCACAGCTTCATGAGCGGCGGCATCGAGTACCACTGCACCGGATGCAGCCAGACGATGAGGTCGGCGCGCTCCGCGGCGGCCTGCTCGTCGTGCACGTCGATCACGTAGTCGGGGTAGAGCGCATAGAGGTCGCGCACCTCCAGCGAAGCGCCGGGCGCGGCCGCCAGTTCATGCGCCGCACGCAGCAGGGCCAGGTTCACCTTCGAGAGGCGCAGATCGGGGTGGGCGGCGAGCACCAGCACGTGGGCCATGGGAGCGGTCCGGTTCAAGGCAGCGCGCGGCTGCGGGGTGCAGTGGCGGCGTTGCGGGGCGCTGCAGCCGCTACCATCGCCGGGCATTGTCCGGCGACAACCCGGAGCGTGGAGGCGAGCGATGACGGTGATCGTGGTGGCCAATCCGAAAGGCGGCGTGGGCAAGTCCACGCTCGCGACCAACCTTGCGGGCTATCTGGCGCGCGAGGGGTGCGCGGTGATGCTGGGCGACGTCGATCGCCAGCAGTCGTCCCGCACCTGGCTCGGGCTGCGCCCGCAGGCGGTGCCGGCGGTGGCCGGCTGGGAAGTGACGATCGACCGCCTGGTCAAGCCGCCCAAGGGCACGACCCACGTGGTGCTGGATACGCCCGCCGGGCTGCACGGCAGGAAGCTCGACGAGGTGATGAAGCTGGCCGACCGCGTGCTGGTGCCGCTGCAGCCGAGCATCTTCGACATCTACGCCACGCGCGACTTCATCACCGAGCTGCTGGCGCGCCGCAAGAGCGAGCGCGTCGCCGTCGCTGTGATTGGCAACCGGGTGCGCGAGGGCACCATCTCGGCCGATCAGCTCGCGGCTTTCCTGGGCACGCTGGGCGTGCCGCTGCTCGGCCATTTGCGCGACACGCAGAACTACATCCATCTGGCCGCTCGAGGGCTGGCCCTGTGGGACGTGGCGCCGAGCCGGGTCGAGAAGGATCTCGAGCAATGGCGCCCGGTGACGCGATGGGCGCAGGCCGAATGAGGGCGGCCGGTTCGCCGCGAATTCCGGCAGGGCGCGGCGCGCGGACGCCGGCTGCGGGGCACTGCGAACGATGAGAACCTTCGATCGCCTCGCTGAGTTGCAATCGCTGGTCGGTGCGCCTCTCGGCACGAGCGAATGGGTTCTCATCGAACAAACGCGCATCGACCGCTTCGCCGCGGCCACGGAAGACCACCAGTGGATCCACACCGACGCCGAGCGCGCGGCGGCCGGTCCGTTCGGCGCGACCATCGCGCATGGCTTTCTCACCCTGAGCCTGCTGCCGGTCTTTTTCCAGACCGCCTTCGCGGTGGCCGATACCCGCATGGGCATCAACTACGGGCTGAACCGGGTGCGCTTCACCGCCCCGGTGCCGGTGGGCAGCCGCGTGCGAGCCCACATGCGCCTGCTTGCATACGAGCCCATCGCCGGCGGTGCGCAGCTCACCGTCGAAGCAACCGTGGAGCGCGAAGGCGCCGACAAGCCGGTCTGCGTGGCCGTATCGCTGACGCGGCGCTACCTCTAGCGGCTGCTCCGTTGCAGCCAGGGGCGGTGTCCCCGGGGCACGGGGCTACCCCCAGAACGCCAGCCGCCGGCGTGGCGCTGCGCCGCTGCCCTCCGCTACCATCGACGCGGGTTCACTGGAAAGCCGCCGCGATGAAAGTGCTGTTGATCGACGACCACCCGCTGATCCTTTCTGCTCTCAAGTCAGTCATTCAGGGCCTGGGCGACGACGTGACCGTGGCCGGCGCGAACAGCGCCGCCGCGGCCCGCGCCACGCTGCAGGACGACGCCGAGTTCGACCTGGTGCTGCTCGACCTGCAACTCGGCGACGCCAACGGCTTCGATCTGCTGACCGAACTGCGCACCGCCTACCCGGCGCTGCCGGTGGTGGTGGTGTCGGCATCGGACCGCACCAGCGATGTCATCCGCGCCATCGACATGGGCGCCATGGGCTTCGTGCCCAAGCGGGCCAGCAACGAGACGCTGTTCGAGGCGCTGCGCCTCGTCATGTCGGGCGGCATCTACGTGCCGCCGATGACGATGGGCACCGATGGCGGCAGCAGCGCCGACAGCAGCGCGGTTTCGCCGGCCGATGTTGACACCACACCCGGGTATTTGCGCGTGGTGGGCACGCAATCGACGCAAGGCGGCTTTCAGCAAAACCCGCCCAGCCTCGCCACGATCGGCCTCACGCCGCGCCAGACCGACGTGCTGGCGCTGCTGCTGCAGGGTAAACCCAACAAGCTGATCGCGCGCGAACTGGGCGTCTCGGTCGAGACGATCAAGGACCACGTTGCCGCCGTGCTGCGCGCGCTCAACGTCAACTCGCGCACCCAGGCCGTGCTGGCAGTGAGCCAGATGACGCAGCAGGCGGGCGGCATCACCGCCTGGCGGCGCAGCGGGCGTTGAGCATGGCCGGCGGCGCCGTAGCGGTGGGTACTGCGGCGGCCAAAGTTCCGGCCGCTGTCTCCACCGGTGCGAGCGGCGCGTCCGGCCCGGCGCCCGTCGCCACCGGCGACTCCCCGATGACCGAGGCGCCGCATACACCGCCGGCCTCGCGAGCCGAACTGCTGCCCGACGCGGTGCGTTTCGCCTACGCGCAGGGCCCCGTTTCGCTGGGCGGCAACATGCTGGGCGCGGTCGTGCTGGTGCTCATCTTCTGGCCGGTGGGGCCGCGCACCGAGGTGCTGGTCTGGGCGTCGATGTTCGCGCTGCTCTGGGTGTTGCGGGCCGTCACGCTGCGCGCCTATCACCGCGCCGGCGAAGGCGCTGCGCGCGACGCCGCGCTCACCTGGCAGCGCCGCTGGAACGCGGGCGCGCTGGCGTCCGGAGCGATGTGGGGTCTGGCGGGCTGGCTGTTCTACGGCGAGGGCGGCCCCTTCCACCAGACCACGCTGCTGCTCACGGTCTACAGCTACTGCGTCGGCGCGGTGGCGATGCTCGCCTCGCAGTACCGAGTCTTCTTTGCCTTCATCTCGCTGTGCTTCCTGCCGACGATCGCGCGCGTCGCCACGCACGACGACCCCAAGGCACTGCAGATGGCCGGCGTGGTGGCGCTGATCTACGGCATGTCGATGCTTCTCGGGCGCACCTACCGCCGCAGCTTCGCCGAGTCGGCGCAGCTCAGGCTGCGCACCGAGCGTCTTGCCAAGTAACTGCTGGTCGAAAAGGCCGCGGCCGACCAGGCCCGTGGCGTCGCCGAGGCTGCCAATCGCGCCAAGACCCAGTTCTTCTCCGCCGCCAGCCACGACCTGCGCCAGCCGCTGCACGCCATGGGCCTGTTCGCCGAGGCGCTGCGCGCCAAGAGTCGCGGAGACGAGGAAGTGACCCACCTCGTCAACAGCATCAACAGCTCGGTCGATGCGCTCGAAGGCCTGTTCAGCGAGCTGCTCGACATCACCAAGATCGACACCGGCGGCGTCGATCCGCGCCCCGAACATTTCGCGTTGCGAGACGTGTTCCAGCGTCTCAAGCTGCAGTGCGAGCCCACCGCCTTCGAGAAAGGCCTGGCCCTGCGCTTTCGCGGCGGCGACCTGCCGGTGTTCGGCGATCCGGTGCTGATCGATCGCATCGTGCGCAACCTGCTCTCCAACGCCATCCGCTACACCGAAGACGGCGGCATTCTGGTGAGCGCGCGCCGGCGCGGCCCGCAGGTCCAGGTGCAGGTTTGGGACACCGGCCTGGGCATCGCGCCGGCCGAGCAGTCGCGCATCTTCGAAGAGTTCTACCAGGTGCAGGCCCATGCGCCGCTGCAGGCCAACCAGTCCAAGGGCCTCGGCCTGGGCCTGGCCATCGTGCAGCGCCTGGCGCGCCTGCAGGATGCGCCGCTCGCCCTGGCCTCGGTGCCCGGGCGCGGCACGGTGTTCACGCTGACCCTGCCGCTCGGCAAGCCGCCGCGCCCGCACCCGCTGGCGCCGGCCGCGCGCAAGCCGGGCCTGGGCCTCACCCTGGAGCGCCGCGAGATCCTCGTGGTCGAAGACGAGCCGGCCGTGCGCGAAGGTCTGGTGGTGCTGCTCAAGGGCTGGGGCGCGACGGTTCACGCCTTCGAGTCGGTGGAGGCCGTGGAGGCCTGGGCGCGCGGCGAGCCGCCGGCGCCCGACCTGGCCATCGTCGATTACCGGCTGCCGAACGGACGCACTGGCACCGAAGCGCTCAAGAGCCTGCGCACCGCCTTCGGCAGCACGCTGCCCGCCATCCTGGTGACCGGCAGCACCATGAGTGGCCACGAGGAGGAAGCCAGCCGCGACGACTTCCACCTGCTCATCAAGCCCGTGGCGCCGAACAAGCTGCGCGCGATGATCGCGTTCAAGCTCGGCGTGCGCTGAGAGAGCGTTGCCGCGATCCTTCTCGTCGGTGGGTGGGCGGGTCGAGAGTCCGACCGCGGGCGTGGCACACCGGCACGCGGCAAGATCGGCCCTCCTTGCCGCGCACACCGCTTCATGTCCCTGACCACCAGATTTATCTTCGGCCTGAGCCTGCTTTGTTCTGCGGCGGCCGCACACACCGCGCCCTTCGCCTACATCACCAACCAGGGCGATCACAGCGTCTCGGTGGTCGACCTTGCCACCCGAGAGGTCGCGGCGACGATTCCCGTGGCCAAGTCGCCGGCCGGCGTGGTCGCGGTGAGCCGGGCCGGCAAGGTGTTCGTCACGGCACCCGACAGCAATGCCGTCTCGGTGATCGACATGCGCACCCAGCGCGTCATCGACACCTTGCCGGCCGGCAAGGGCGCCGTCGGCATCGACGCCTCGCCCGACGGAACGCGCGTGTACGTGGCCGACTGGTTCGGCGCGCATCTGCTCGGCTTCGATACCGACACGCACCAGGAAGTGCTCCGAGTGCCGCTCGGCCGTGCACCGGCCGGTGTTGCGGTGGCGGCCGACGGCAAGACGGTCTATGTGGCCGAACGCGACGACAACGTCGTGGCTGCCGTCGATGTCGCCAGCGGCAAGGTGCGCGCGCGCATCGCGGTCCAGGAGCACCCGTTCGCCCTGCTGTTCGATGCCGCGCGCCAACGCCTGTATGCCCTCAACGTCTACAGCGACAGCGTCTCGGTGATCGACGCGCGCACCGACAAGGTGATCGGCACCGTGAAGGTCGGCAAGGCACCCTACGGCGCGGCGCTGGCGGCGGGCGGCAAGCGCCTGTACGTGACCAACCAGCGCGACGACAGTGTCTCGGTGATC
Source organism: Methylibium sp. (assembly GCF_013817345.1). Classification (GTDB taxonomy): domain Bacteria; phylum Pseudomonadota; class Gammaproteobacteria; order Burkholderiales; family Burkholderiaceae_C; genus Methylibium. The sequence continues at coordinate 2,239 of NZ_JACDCW010000008.1, read as the reverse complement.
GATCCCGACACACTCCAGTCGGTGCAGACCCTGAGCGGTTTCAGCTACCCCGAAGGCGTGGCCTCGGTAGGTGACCGGGTGATGGTCGTCAACTGGATGGACGAAAATGTGGCGGTCCTCGAAGCCGCCACCGGCAAGCCGCTCTACACCGTGGCCACCGGCAGCAACCCGCGCGGCTTCGGCGCTTTCATCGGCGAAGCGCCTGCGCGCTGATCCGCCTTGCTTCTCACCCCCGAACGACAGGAGACTTTCGAATGCATTCACGGTGGCTCGCCCTTGCGGCGCTGACCTTCGCTACCAGCGTGACGCTGGCCCACGGCCCGACCCGCCAAAAGGTGGTCGAGAAGGTCACCATCGATGCGCCCGCCGACCAGGTGTGGGCGCAGATCAAGGACTTCGACGCACTCGCCAAGTGGCACCCTGCCGTGAAGGCCAGCCCGGCCGACAAGGGCAATGCCGAAGGCTCCGTGCGCACGCTCGAACTCGAGGGCGGCGGCAGCCTGGTCGAGAGCCTGGAGAAGTACAACGACGCCGGCAAGACCTACAGCTACCGCGGCAAGGACGGCGGCGCGCTGCCGGTCACGAACTACACCTCGAACATCACGGTGAGCTCGGCTGACGACGCCTCTAAATCGGTCGTGCAGTGGCGCGGTGCTTTCTACCGCGGCTTCCCGAACAACGACCCGCCGCCGGACCAGAACGACGAGGCGGCGCTGAAGGCGGTCACGGACGTGTACCAGGCGGGCTTGGCGAATCTGAAGAAGCTGATCGAGAAGAAGTAGGTAAAACGGCTGCGGCTGATGGCCGCGCCTCGATCAAAGAAGCGGCGGCCCTTGGCCGCCGTTTTTCGTGGTGATCGCCCGTCTCGTCGCAGACTCTCAAAACACCAGCCGACTCAACCCGTAGAACACCGCTGCAATCAACGCTGACGCCGGAATCGTGAAGACCCATGCCCACACGATCCGCCCAGCCAAGCCCCAGCGCACAGCGGAGAGCCGCCGCGTCGAACCCACGCCGACGATGGCGCCGGTGATGGTGTGTGTGGTCGAGACGGGGATGCCCAGGCCGGTGGCGAGAAACAGCGTGATCGCCCCGCCGGTCTCGGCACAGAAGCCGCCCACGGGCTTCAGTTTGGTGATCCTCTGCCCCATCGTCTTCACGATGCGCCAGCCGCCGAACAGGGTGCCGAGCGCGATGGCGATGTAGCAGCTCCAGATCACCCACAGCGGTGGCAAGGGGTCGCTGGCGGCCACGTAGCCCGAGCCGATGAGCAGCATCCAGATGATGCCGATGGTCTTTTGCGCGTCGTTGCCGCCGTGGCCCAGGCTGTACATGGCAGCCGAGACGAGCTGTCCGCGGCGGAACAGCCGGTCGATGCGCAGCGGCGTGGTGCCGCGAAACACATGCGCCACTGCCACCATCAGCAGCGAGCCGAGCAGAAAGCCGAGCACCGGCGAAACGAGGATGAAGGCCATCGTCTTCGACACGCCGCCGGTGAGCAGCGCGCCCGGCCCCGCCTTGGCCATCACCGCGCCGACGATGCCGCCGATGAGAGCGTGCGAGCTCGACGAAGGGATGCCGTACCACCAGGTGATCACGTTCCACGCGATGGCGCCGACCAGCGCGCCGAACACCACGTTGGCGTCCACCACGCCGGGCTCCACGATGCCCTTGCCGATGGTCGCCGCCACCGAGAGCTGAAAGACGAACAACGCGACGAAGTTGAAGAAGGCGGCGAAGAGCACCGCGTGCTGCGGCTTGAGCACGCCGGTGGAAACGACCGTGGCGATGGAGTTGGCCGCGTCGTGGAAACCGTTCATGAAGTCGAAGACGATGGCCAGGACCACCAGCATCGCCACGAGCCACAGGCTGAGCTGCACCGATTCCATCGGGCCCCTCAGCTTTCGACGGACCGTTCCCGAGAGAGCTGAGCGCCCCCTTGGCGGGTCACGAGCGCAGCGAGCTCGGGGGCCGTCATTTCAGGAATTCTCGAGGACGATGCCCTCGATCAGATTGGCCACGTCTTCGCACCGGTCGGTGATCGATTCGAGCATCTCGTAAATCGCCTTGAGCTTGATGAGCTCACGCACGTCGGGCTCGTTGCGAAACAGTTTGCTCATCGCCGAGCGCATGACGCGGTCGGCGTCGCTCTCGAGGTGATCGATCTCCTCGCAGATCTTGAGGGCTCCCTCGGCCGCGCTCGCTTCGCTGATGCGCCCGAGCAGCGACACGGCGTGCT